>JACRFA010000167.1 GCA_016218065.1 Ignavibacteriota bacterium
CGCGCATCGGCGTTCGTGTCTCGTCCGGCATTGACTGGTTTGACTTGTCGGTCGATATCAAGTTCGGCGGCAGCGGCGCGTCGTTCCAATCGTTCGTCAATGCGATTCGGCAGAATGAACAATTCGTGAAGCTCGATGACGGCACGTTCGGCGTGATGCCTGATGCGTGGGTGAGAAAGTTCCGACGGGCGATCTCATTGAGCGAGCCTGAAGACGGCGCGTTGAAGCTTTCTCGAACGCACATCGGACTCCTGAATGATCTTGCGGAAGGCGCCGACGAGTTTGAGAGCGACGAACGATTCGACGAACTCAAGTCGCGGCTTGAATCGTTTACTTCCATCAAAAAGAAAAAGCTGCCGCTTGCATTCCTCGGCGAGCTTCGTCCGTATCAGAAATCTGGATATGATTGGCTTCATTTCTTGCGCGAGTTTGGCGTCGGCGGCATACTCGCGGACGACATGGGACTGGGAAAGACCGTGCAAGCGCTCGCGTTGCTGCAAAGCATTCACGAAGACGGAAAGCAACCGCCGAGCCTGATTGTGGTTCCGACTTCGCCGTTGTTCAACTGGCAAAAGGAAATCGAGCGGTTCACGCCAAAGCTGCGTTACCTGATCTATGCGGGAAACGACCGCAGACTTCTGCGCGGCTCGTTCGACAACACCGACGTGATCGTGACGAGCTATGGCATTCTGCGCCGCGATATCGACTTCCTGAAAAGCCGCGAATTTACCTACGCGATTCTTGATGAGTCGCAGAACATCAAGAACCCTGTCTCCGTCAACGCGCAGGCGGTGCGCGCGCTCAATGCGCGGCACCGTCTTGCACTTTCCGGAACTCCAGTCGAGAACAGTCTCAACGAGTTGTGGTCGCAGTTTGCATTTCTCAATCCCGGCATGCTCGGGAGTGAACGAACGTTTGCCGAGAATTTTGCCAAGCCCATTCAACGCCTGGCCGATGAGCAAACGTCGCAAGCGTTGCGGCAACTCATCTTTCCGTTCATCCTTCGCCGCACGAAAGAGCTGGTAGCGACCGAGCTTCCGCCGAAAGTTGAATCGACGGTGTACTGCGACATGGATGCCGACCAGAAGCGCGCGTACGATTTGTGGCGGCAGTATTACCGCGAATCCATTTTGAAGAGCATCGAGACGGAAGGGTTGCAGCGGAGTAAGATCAAAGTTCTGGAAGGCCTGATGCGCTTGCGCCAGGTTTGTTGCCACCCGAAACTCGTGGACGCGGAATATCGAGGCTCAGCCGGGAAGTTCGAAGCGTTCATCGAGATGTTGGGAGACGTTCTTGCCGAAGGACATAAGGTCCTGGTCTTCTCGCAATTCGTGAAGATGCTGCATGTTATTCGTGATCATTGCGACGAACGAAAGATTTCGTACGAATATCTTGACGGCGCAACGACGCAACGCAGACAACGAGTCGAACGATTTCAGTCGGACGAGAGCGTCAAGCTTTTCCTGATCAGCTTGAAGGCGGGAGGAACCGGGCTGAACTTAACCGCCGCGGACTATGTCATCCATTACGATCCCTGGTGGAATCCCGCGGTCGAAATGCAGGCCACAGATCGCACGCATCGCATCGGGCAAAAAAAGCAAGTGTTTTCCTACAAGCTGATCACGCGCGAGAGCGTCGAAGAAAAAGTTCTCGCGTTGCAGGAACGAAAGCAAGCGCTTGTCAAAAACATCATTACGACAGATAGCGGTTTCATGAAGTCGTTGACGAAAGAGGATGTAGAGGCGCTGTTTGGGTGAGCGCGGTCGGAGTGATGAAATGGTGGAGTAGTGGATTGTTGGATTGGAAGACTAACGATTGAAAAACGAAAATATGGGAATCGCTATGAATGCAAAAGTAGATCTGGAGGAGCTTGCAGAGCAAATACAGATGCAGTCAGACAACATGGCCGCATATCTCCACAAGCCGACAGGTGAATTGGTTTGTGTCTCCGATGAGGTGCTTATGGCCGCAGAGGAAGATGAATCAGATGACGATTTGGAGGACTGGGAGCGAGAGGATCTCGAACTTGCGAAGCGCATCATCGAGACGGATGAATACCTACAACTTCCGAGCAAGTGGGATGTTCATGAATACGGAATGATGGAGGACTTTTGTGGCTCAGCTGAGGATGAGCGGATGCGACAAACTTTGCTCAACTCCATACAAGGGAAAGGAGCCTTTCATCGCTTCAAAGAAAACGCTATTCGCTTTGGATTGATTGACGAATGGTATGAATTCCGCGACGAGGCGTACCAAAGTTTTGCGAAGAAGTGGTGCGAGGGACACGACATTCCGTACACATTGAAGCAAGAGAAGTCAGGCAGCTCGGAGTTGTCTCCATAATCGAGCAAGGATCAATTTGCGCTGATCTGCCAGGGCGACCGCCTACGTTCATTGCTTGTCACAGCATGAATCCCTAAATTGACACGCACATTCCATCGACGCGAAACGAATGTTCACTCTTGATGATCGCATTGCTGATCTTCTTCAACGCCGTCGTTCGATTCGATTTCGTGAACTGCAGAAAGTCCTTCTCGATCTTGGCTTTGCAATGCGACAACAAAGACGAGGTGGCAGCCACTATGTCTTCAAACATCCTGCTGCAAACGATTTGCTCGTGCTTGTGAGCCATGGAACAAATGACCTTCTCCCCGAGTACCAGGTTATGAAGGCCGCGAAGGTATTGAGAATTCTCAAGGAGAAGACATGAAGAAGAAGCTGAAGGAGTACATGAGATATGATTATCCGGTGCGCATTGTCAAAGAACCGGACGGATTGTATTGTGCTGAGGTAGCGGATATCTCGGGTCTGTGCGCGTACGGCAAAACGCCGACGAAGGCATTGCGAGAACTCGATGAAGTCAAAGAGGCCGAGTTTGAGTTGATGCTTTCGCAGGGCCAGGAGCCGCCGGTTCCAAAGATCAAACTCGAAATACCCGAGAACATTTTCAAAAGAATGCGCAACAAGAACGAACTGAAACAGTTCGTGAAAGTGTGAACAGATGCTACCTCAAATCATCTTTCGTATTCACGCACTTCAACGAATGAACTAGATTTCAAACGGAGGAAGAAATGAAGTGCGTCATTTGTAAACAGGCAACCACCGTCGCTGGAAAGACAACCGTGAGCCTCGAGCGAAATGGGACGACTGTTGTTATCAAGGATGTTCCTGCGCAGGTGTGTCCAAACTGCGGAGAGTCATACGTGAACGAAGAGGTGGCGGCAAGGATTATGAAGAGCGCAGAAGCGGCGGTTCAAAACGGAACGGAAGTCGAAGTGCGCCGCTATCTTGCGGCATGAGACAGGAATCGAATGAAAATCTATACTAAGACTGGCGACAAAGGCGACACATCGCTCTTCGGCGGACAGCGTGTGCCCAAGGACGCGCTGCGCATTGAAGCGTATGGAACCGTCGATGAGTTGAACTCCTTGCTCGGCGTTGTCCGCTCCGACAACGTGAATGCCGATATCGACGGGGTGCTTGAGCATGTGCAGAACCAGTTGTTCAATCTCGGCGCCGACCTTGCGACGCCGCGATCGACATCGGCGAAAAATATCATTCGCATCGGACCGAAAGACGCTCAGCTTCTTGAGAAGATGATCGATAAGTTCGACGCGCATCTGAAGCCATTGAAGTCGTTTGTTATTCCTGGCGGTGCGCGTGTTGCCGCACGACTCCATTTCGCGCGCACGGTCTGCCGCCGAGCCGAGCGCGTTGCTGTTCGTCTCTCGCGCAACGAAGACATCGGCGACGACATCACTGTGTATCTGAATCGCCTTTCCGATTTGCTTTTCGTCCTTGCCCGCTACGCTAATCATGTTGCCAACGTTCCTGAGACGAAGTGGAAGCCGTGAATGTCTTCCGTCATTTTGAACAAGCGCTTCGACTTCGCTCAACACACATTCCGCGAGTGAAGAATCTCAACGTTGGGTTGTTCACGTCTCTTGTAACGATCTTTTTCTTCCTTCTGAGTCGATCTGCCTTCGCTCAGCCATCCGACTTCTCCCAGGAAAGCGCCGCAGCAATTCTCAAGACTCTTGTTCTCGATATCGGTCCGCGCCCAATGGGTTCGCCGGCTGAGCAGCGAGCGCTCGATTTCGCTGTTGAGAAATTCAGAGCATACGGTTGCGACAGCAGCTTCGTCATGCCGATGACGGTTGCCGAAGGCGTGAACACGAAGAGCGGAGTTGCAGTTGGCGTAAAAAAAGGAAAGACGGGCCGCATCATCGTCATCGGTGGGCACATTGATTCTTCGGGTCCCGATGTTCCCGGCGCGAATGATGATGGATCGGGAGCTGCATGCGTCATCGAGCTTGCGCGTGTGCTGTGCCAACGGGAGAGCGAGTCAACGATCTACTTTTGTTGTTGGGGAGGAGAAGAGCAGGGGCTTGAAGGCTCGAAGTTCTTCGTCGATCATTTTGATCGGATCGACAGCGTCGCGCTGATGCTGCAGATCGATATGGCTGACGGCGCAGGCGACCTGCAAGCCGATCCGGACGGAAGCCGCGCGAGCGCGCCGTCGTGGCTCGTGAGTACCACGTTCGAGTTGTTTTATGATGATGTGAAATCGGAAGGGTTGGTGTATCCGACGGAGGCCGCGACGCTGAATCTCGCGAGCGGAGGCAGCTGGGGTTCTGATCACATTCCGTTCATCGACAAAGGAATTCCGGCGATTGACTTCACCAGCGATCCTGCGTACCCGATTCATACACCGCAGGACAACTGGGAGAACTTCACGCCGACGGGGCTGAAGCGATCGGGCGATTTGGTGCTGAGACTCTTTGAGAGATATGATCGCGGTGTGCCGAGCCGCTCGACTGAATCATATCAACTCATTCAGTTGGGCTCGCATCTGATATTCCTTCCGTACAGTTTGTTATGGGCGTTCATCGCTCTGGCTGTCGTCATCGCAGTGGTCGCGTTCGTTATTGCGCGCCGTCGCCGACTTGCCGTTGATCCCGCGGCAAGAGTACGATGGTCGCGCTTCAAGCTTTTTGTCGCGGCATTCGTTATTCAAACGTTCATTTGGATTTCTGAGACGATCGTCGGCAGTATCGTCGGCTATCGTTTTCCGTGGGTGAACAATCAAGCCGGCTACGCCATCCTCGGCACACTCGGCGGCTTGATTGGGTTGTGGCTTGTGTTGCGGGCGATGCGCCGCTTCCGACTCAGCGAAGATGCATACGCGTATGTCCCGATCGCGATGGGTGCACTCTTCATTGCGACTGTACTTTCTTCGCTCGTCACTCCCGAGCTTGGAATATTTCTGGCCGCATCTCTGCTGTTCTTCTCGTTCGCACTGATCATCCACGATCGAGTACTCAAACTCATTCTGCTTGCCGGCTCGTTTCTCGTCGCGTTCAATCTTCTTTTCTTCGATGGACTTGAATTATTCCAACGATTATACACGGCGAATCGGATGTCCAGGTGGTGGCAGGAAGCGCTGGTTCATGTTGTATTCATTTCGGCGTCCGGAGTTCTGTCGCTTCCGTTCATGCACGCGTTTGCGGCAGTGTATAGAAGTTCGAGCACGGATTTCTTTTGGTTGAAGAAGTTCAGATCAGTGGCGGGCATAGTTCTTACACTCATTGTGTTTGTTGCTGTCAGCGTCTATCTTGCATTCCAACCATCGTACGATCGCAAATGGTTTAACGACGTACGCGTAGAGCATGAGTACAAGCCCGGCCTCGATACGAGCGCAATCGTCATCAGAGGGTCGGAATATTTCGACGGCTTGTCGGGAAGCATCAACGGACGAGACACGACGCTATCGGGCAGAATCAACCTTGTGGAATTGCCGACGATTGGGCATGCCGACAATGATTGGCTTCGCCTGACGAGAACTGGCCCTCGGGAGAACATCTCGGATTCTGTTTGGCAACTCGACCGCGTTCTCGAACTGCATTCTCGTTTCCGTCCGCTCAGAGTGGATGTGGTTTACGAAAGTTCAGAGCCGTTCGAGATTGAATCGGAGTGGGCGCACGGACCCAAGCTGCGCGAGCCATCAAAACGGGAAAGCGACAAACGCAAAGTCTTTCGGTGGTATTCGTTCCCCGACACCTTACTGACCATTCCCATTACGTTCACTTTGCGAGATTCACAACAAGTGAGTGAATTTGTGGAAGTAGTTTTTGACTCAGTCAACTATCCGATCAATCTCAAACGTGAGTTCACGAATGTCGGTTTCCGAACCACGATCACTGCCACAGATACGTTTGCAATGAGCCACTGATGAGTGAGAAAAAGAAATTCAACCGCACATCCACCTCGACAAGTGCGTTTGGAACCTCCGGCCGCGTCGGCCATGATTCATCGAAGTTCTACGCGAGCAAGTTGTACGACGGGCTGCGCCAAGAGACGAACGGCAGTCAGGTCGAAAATCCGATTCCAGAATCGTCCCTGAACAAAATCTTCCTGAAGAGTAGTGAGCGCATGGATGAACTTCCTGACGGCAGTGTTCATCTGATGATCACGTCGCCGCCGTACAATGTCACGAAAGAGTACGATGACAATCTTACGCTTGACGAGTACCGCGGACTTCTGAAGCGAGTATTTGCCGAGACGTTTCGTGTGTTGGTTGATGGAGGGAGGGCATGCATCAACGTAGCCAATCTCGGACGCAAGCCGTATATCCCGTTGCATGCGCTCATCATCCAGGATATGCAGGCGATCGGCTACCAGATGCGCGGCGAAATCATCTGGGACAAAGCCTCGAGCGCAAGTCCATCGACGGCATGGGGAAGCTGGCAATCAGCGAGCAATCCGACGCTCCGAGACATTCATGAGTACATCTTGATCTTTACGAAGGGAAACTTCACACGGAAGAAGGGGGAGAAGGAAAACACGATCAGTAAAGAAGAATTTTTGGAGTTCACGAAGAGCGTCTGGCAATTTCCCGCCGAGCGCGCAAAGCGAGTCGGACATCCGGCGCCGTTTCCAATCGAGCTGCCGCGCCGATTGATTCAGCTGTACACTTTCGCTGAGGACGTTGTGCTCGATCCATTCTGCGGCAGCGGATCAACATGCATCGCTGCAACCTTGAGCGGGCGTAGTTACGTTGGATATGAGTTGAAGAAGGAGTATGTTGATTTGATAGAAAAGAGAATTCGAGATGAGGTCACAAATCCCAAATCCCAAATTCCAATGTTTGAGGGAGTCGGGAATCAGCCGTCAAACCCGGAACCGGAACCCGAATCCCCAACCCCAAATCTCGAACCATGACCTATGCCTGAATCAATTCTGAACGTCTCCAGCCTCGTCAAGCGTTACGGCACTCTGACTGCCGTCGACGGAATCAGCTTCGATGTGTTCCGTCAGGAGATCTTCGGCATTCTCGGTCCTAACGGCGCGGGCAAGACGAGCACGCTGGAGATGATCGAAACACTCCGACCGATTGACGGCGGAGAAGCGACGTTGAACGGCCTCAACGTGAAGAGCCAACCGCAACAGGTGAAGCGCATCATCGGCGTGCAGCTGCAGTCGTCGTCATTCTTCGACAAGCTGAATCTGAAAGAGTTGCTGGAGCTGTTTGGTGAGATGTACGGCAGGCAGGTGAACGCTCGTGAGCTTCTTGCCGAGGTTGAGTTGGAGGACAAGGCAAAGTCGCAGGTCGCGCAACTCTCCGGTGGACAGAAACAACGATTCTCCATCGCCGCCGCGCTCGTCAACGAGCCTGTCGTTCTCTTTCTCGACGAGCCGACCACAGGACTCGATCCCCAATCGCGCCGCCATCTCTGGGGCGTCATCAAACGCATTCGCTCCGAAGGAAAGACGATTGTTCTTACGACGCATTACATGGAAGAAGCGGAGGAGCTTTGCGACCGCGTCGCGATCATGGATCAGGGAAAGATCATCGCGCTCGACAAGCCGCAGGCATTGATTACTCAACTGCTGGCCGGAGGATTCACGAAGGAACGCGTTGAGCGGCTGGCCAATCTTGAAGATGTGTTCCTGCATTTGACGGGGCATGTGCTCAGAGAAGACTGAGTTTGTCGGCAAAACTCGTAATGACACTGTTGACTAATGACCAATGACGTCCTTTCGACTTAAATGGAAACTCTTCCTCGCATCTCTCAAGATGCTCTTTCGGCAGCGTGAAGCAGTGCTCTGGTCGATACTGTTGCCGCTGTTCATGATACTGCTCTTCAGCTTTGTTCGGTTTGATGGGATGGGCAGGCTGGATCTTGGCGTGGTGAATCAGGCGGGAGAGAGCGGGGCGAAGCTGATCGATTCATTGCGTGACGTGAAGACACTGAAGATTCACGAGGGAACGCAAGAGGAGGAACTGGCGCAGCTTGAGAAGGGAGACCGCGAGCTTGTTCTCATCATCCCATCGAACTTTGTTGCATCTCAACATCGAGAGCTTGTTGCATACACGAACGATGCGCGGCCGCAGGAAGCGCAACTCGGCGGATTGATTCTCCAACGCATACTTGACGAACTTGCCTTTGCCGAGCGCGGCGACGCGGGGCGCGTTGTGGTCAGAACACAGCCGGTGAAGAGTCGCAATCTCACCTATTTCGATTTTGTCGCTCCCGGAATTCTCTCCATGTCCATAATGCAACTGGGAATCTTCGGCGTCGCATTCGGCTTTGTTGCGTTGAAGAAGCGAGGCATTCTGCGCAGGCTGTTCGTCACGCCCATCAACCCGAATGACTTCATCATCGCGCAGGTGGCCATGCGACTTGTGCTGGTGATGCTGCAAATTCTTGTGATGACGTTGGTGCCGTACTTCTTTCTCGGCTTGCATTTCATCGGAAGTTTTTTGGAGATGTTCGCCGTCGGCATACTCGGCGCTATTGTGTTTCTCGCGATGGGGTTTGCCATTGCCGGTATCGGAAAATCCGAAGATCAGGTCGCCCCGCTCGCCAATATTATCGCGATGCCAATGATGTTGCTATCGGGAATTTTCTTCAGCCGGAATTCGCTTCCCGGATTTGTACGCGCTGTTGTAGATTACCTCCCGTTATCATTCCTCGCAGATGCCATGCGCTCGATTGCAATCGATGGCGCGTCCATCGGTCAGGTGTTGCCGCAAATTGCCGGACTCGCGATCTGGAGTGTTGTTGCAGTCGTAGTTGCGGTGAAGATGTTTCGGTGGGAATGAATTGGGATTTGATCATTGCAACATTTCGCCATTGTATTATGATTGGGCAGCGACGCAATACCGCAATGGCGCAATGACCCAATGGTTCGATTTCCATTCTTGACTCTACTCCACCTTCTTGATATATTGAATGCGGGTTAAACAATTCTCTCTCTCCGTTCTTGAGTCACTCGTAAGGTCGACTCACAATATTACAGGCCTCAGGAGACCGGCTTCATGCTCACCGAATTTGGTCGAGTACTACTCTTTCTGATTGTAGGGACAATTTTTGTTGCGGTCGGATTACTAACGGCGTGGCTGTTACGGCCAAACCGACCGTATCCGAGCAAACTCACCACCTACGAATGCGGCGAAACGCCCATCGGCGATACCCGCGTCCGTTTCAACATCCGCTTCTATGTAATTGCCCTGATCTTCATTATCTTTGACGTCGAAGTCGTGTTCCTGTTTCCGTGGGCAACGGTGTTCCAACAGCTTGGGTGGTTTGCATTCATCGAGATGTTGGTGTTCCTCGGAATTCTTTTTGTGGGATATGCCTACGTGTGGCGCAATGGTGATTTGGATTGGGACAAACCAATTCCCAGAATCCCCACCTACGAACGTGGCGTTGGCGTGAGGGATACACATTTGATAGAAGAAGAGGTTGTCGCCTAAATCCTGAGGGAGCGCTTCGACTTCGCTCAGCACAAGCTCGGCGACCGAAGGATCTCTTACTCCCTTGCTAAGCAGTGAGGTTCTTCCTGCCCGCCTTATTATTCATTGAGGCAGGCTGGCGCTTCGCTCAGAACGTAATGGAAAATCAATGGGTCTCTTAGATCAAAAATTCGAAAACAGTAACGTCATTGTCACGTCGATGGACAGCCTGCTGAATTGGGCACGGCTCTCGTCGATGTGGGGAATGCAGTTCGGACTTGCGTGCTGCGCGATCGAAATGATGGCGACCGGCGCGTCGCACTACGACACGGATCGCTTCGGCATCTTTTTCCGCGGCACGCCGCGTCAATCGGACGTGATGATTGTCGCCGGGACAGTGACGCTGAAGATGGCATCGCGCATCAAGACGCTTTACGATCAAATGTCGGAGCCGCGCTACGTGCTCTCGATGGGAAGCTGCGCAAACTGCGGCGGACCGTATTGGGAACACGGCTATCACGTCCTCAAAGGCGTCGATCGCATCATTCCGGTTGATGTGTATGTGCCCGGTTGCCCACCCAGACCTGAGGCGCTGATTGAAGGGCTGATGAAGTTGCAGGAGAAGATCAGAAGCGAAAGTCTCGCCAAGAAGAAGTCAGCCTGATGG
This sequence comes from Ignavibacteriota bacterium, assembly GCA_016218065.1. Lineage (GTDB taxonomy): Bacteria > Bacteroidota > Ignavibacteria > UBA10030 > UBA6906 > CAADGV01. The sequence continues at coordinate 10,407 of JACRFA010000167.1, forward strand.
TTATTCCAATCCGAAAAATGTATCCCCGAATGTGATATGATTCCTCAAGAGATTTGTGACGCGCTGAAAGCGAAATTTCCCGACGTGATCAAGGAGACAAAGATCGAAGGCGTGTTTGATCCGTACGTGAAAGTCGCGCCCGAGAAGGTCAAAGACATTGCGCAGTTTTTGCGTGATGACGATACGCTCGCGTTCGATTCGTTGATGTGCCTCAGCGGCATTGACTACACCGGAGGCAAGTTCGGCGTGGTCTATCATCTCCACTCCATCAAGTGGAATCACAAGATCACGCTGAAGGTGGAAGCGACGCTGGAGAACATGCACTGCCAATCCGTCGAGTCGATCTGGAAGACGGCCAACTGGCATGAGCGCGAAGCGTTTGATATGTATGGAATTATTTTTGACGGGCACACAGACCTGCGCCGGATTCTGATGCCGTATGATTGGGAAGGACATCCGCTGCGCAAAGATTACAAGGTGCCCGAGTACTATAATGGAATGAAGGTTCCGTATTGACAATGATTGACAATTGACCATTGAAAATTGACCATTGACCATTGACTATTTCGTAAGCACTAAATTATCAATCTTCAACGATCAATAGCCAATTGTCAATTTTTGAAAAAGACGATATGCAAACCACACTCGTACAAGAAGAAGTAGATTCGCGACCCGTAACGGTTCCCGGGTTCAGCAGACCCTTGCGGTCGCACGAAATGGTCATCAACATGGGCCCGCAGCATCCGTCCACGCACGGCGTGTTGCGGCTTGAGCTGATTGTTGATGGAGAGATTGTTGTCGACGCGATTCCGCACATCGGCTATCTGCATCGCTGCTTTGAGAAGCACGCGGAGTACATGACAAACTACCAGCAAGTGATTCCGTACTGCGACCGGATGGATTATGTTGCGGCGATGAACGCCGAGTTCGGCTACGTTGTTGCGTGCGAGAAATTGCTGAAGATCAAGGTGCCCGATCGCGTCGAGTACATCCGCGTGATCATGGCGGAGTTCCAACGCATAGCGAGTCATTTGATTGCAATCGGAACGTATGGCATGGACATCGGCGCGTTCACGCCGTTCCTCTTCTGTATGCGCGACCGCGAAGCAATCCTCGACATTTATGAACAAACCTGCGGCGCGCGTCTTCTCTACAACTACATGTGGATTGGCGGACTCTCGCACGATGTTCCGGCCGATTTCTCTGAGAAAGTGAAACGGTTCTGCAAAATGTTCCGCGGAACAATCAACGAGTTGAACGACCTCCTCTCATATAACAAAATCTTCGTTGAGCGTACAGCCAACGTCGGAGTGCTGCCCGGCGATGTCGCGATCAACTGCGGCGCGTCGGGTCCTGTGCTGCGCGGTTCGGGCGTGAAGTTCGACGTGCGCAAGAACGATCCGTATTCTGTGTATGATAAGTTGGATTTCGAAATCCCGGTCGGCAAGGGGTTGAAGGGCGTAGTCGGGGATTGTTGGGATCGCTACATGGTGCGTGTGCATGAAATGGAACAGAGCTTGAACATCATCGAGCAGGCCGTTGATACGCTGCCTCCCGGCGATGTACAATCCGCCATTCCCAAGCGCATACGTCCCGATGCGAGCGAAGTGTACGTGCGCACCGAAACGCCGAAAGGTGAGATCGGCTACTACGTGGTTGCAGATGGAACAGCAAGCCCATACCGTGTGAAAGTTCGTCCTCCGTGCTTTGTGAACTTGTCCGTTCTTCCCGCGATGGTTCGCGGCTCGATGATTGCCGATGTGGTCGCGGTTCTTGGCAGTATTGATATTGTGTTGGGTGAAGTTGATAGGTAGTTTGTGCTGTTTTTCATAAAGGAAGGTTGAGAATAAAATCAGGCGGAATTGAATGAAAGAATTTCTGGTTAACTTCCTTCAAAACGAGATCCTCGTGTACACGATAATGGTAGTGTTGCCATTATTGTGGATTATTCCGTTTGCCCTCTTTGCAGTCTGGTGGGAGAGGAAAATATCTGCGCACATGCAAGACCGCCTCGGCCCGATGCGCACTGGCGGCTGGCACGGCTGGGCACAGACAATCGCCGACATTTTGAAGTTGATCCAGAAGGAAGACATTGTTCCCGGCGCGGCAGATCGCAAGCTATTCAATCTCGCGCCGTACATCGTGTTTGTCGGATCGTTTGCTGCATACGCGGCGATTCCGTTCAGCGCGGCGTATGTCGGAAGCGAAATCAACATTGGCTTGTTCTATGTCATCTCCATCTCGTCGCTTGTCGTAGTCGGGTTGTTGATGGCGGGATGGGCGTCGAACAACAAGTGGTCGCTCTTTGGCGCGCTCCGCTCCGCATCGCAGATCATCAGCTACGAAATTCCGATAGCAGTTTCGCTTCTCGCCGTGATCATGGTCGTCGGTTCATTCGACATGCAGGAGATCAACCAGGCGCAAGCCGGATGGTTCTGGAACTGGTTTGTGTTTCAGAAACCGCCGCTGCTTTTTGTCGCCTTCCTCATCTACTTTGTGGCGTCGCTCGCCGAAGTGAACAGAACGCCGTTTGATATTCCCGAAGCCGAATCGGAACTCGTGGCGGGGTATCACACCGAGTATGCCGGTATGAAGTTCGCCCTTCTGTTTCTGGCAGAGTATGCAAACATGTTTGCCGTATCGGCCATCGCAGCATCAGTGTTCTTTGGCGGATGGAATTCTCCGTTCGGGGATTTCCTGACGGGCCCGTGGTGGGGATTGTTCTGGTTCATCGCGAAGAGCATGTCGTTCATCTTCGTGCAAATGTGGTTGCGCTGGACGTTGCCGCGCCTGCGTGTCGACCAACTGATGTATGTGGGATGGAAGGTGCTCATTCCATTTTCGTTCGCGATTGTCATAGGTATCGGGTTTTGGGTAATGATGGGTCAATAAGGGAGGATGATATGACTGAACAAATCGTGGATGTCGAAACGATCAAGTCGCGTCTCCATGAAGCGGTTGAGAATATTGATGATGTGGAATTCCTGCGTTCGATTGAGTTGACCATCAGAATGAAGTATATACCGTCAGGCGAAGTGGTGGTGCTCACCGACGCACAGAAACAGGCACTCGATAAGTCGTACGAGCAATTCAAGCGAGGGGAGTTCCTGACTGAAGAACAGGCGAATGGAATGACCGAACAATGGCTAAGAAAATAGTCTGGTCACTCGACGCTCAAAAAGAAAGATTGGAGATCCTCGAATACTGGTACAAGAGGTTTGGACACAAGAGATTCAGCGCAAAATTGTACAGAGAGTTCGTTCGCGTCTCGCGAAAGTTGGCTCGCAATCCCTTCATGGGAGAGCGA
>JACRFA010000170.1 GCA_016218065.1 Ignavibacteriota bacterium
ACATGGCGGAATCGGATTGGTCGTCGAAGGCGCACGCTTTGCTTCAGCAGCAGCTCGACACGTGGCCATTACTTCGCAAGGGCTACGCAGACCTCGATCTCGTCGAAACGATAGAGCTGGAAATCGACGGCTTCACCTATCGTGTCCAGTTCAATCCAGGACGCCTCACATCGTCTGTAGCAAAGGTTGACGACAAGTCGATTCGGGAGCGCAAGTGTTTTCTCTGCATGGAGAATCTTCCGGAGTTGCAGCGCGGCGTGCGTTACAACGATGAGTTCATAATTCTCTGCAATCCGTTCCCGATCTTCTTTGAGCATTTCACGATTCCTCACGTCAAGCACATTCCTCAAGAAATCACCGCCTCGTTCGGGACATTGCTCGCGCTGAGTCAGGATTGCGAAGACCGGTACACAGTGTTCTACAACGGACCGAAGTGCGGGGCCTCGGCGCCCGATCATCTCCATTTTCAGATGGGCAGCAAAGGCTTCATGCCCATCGATGACGAATATGATGAGATGATCACGAAGTTCGGAGAGAAGATCGCGGATGACAGCGGGCTTCTTGTGTTCGCCGTCGGCAATCAACTGCGGAAGTTCATTTCGATTGAAGCAGACGACGCGCTGCAGATCGAGAAAGCATTTCGTCTGTTGCTTTCAGTCATGAAGCAACTCTCGCCGGGTGAAGACGAGCCGATGATGAACATCGTGTCATCATTTCAGGATGGCGAGTGGCGTGTGATCGTGTTTCCGCGGGCAAAACATCGACCGTCGTTTTTCTTTAGGGAGGGTGAAGGCCAAATGCTGATCAGTCCCGCGGCAGTAGATTTTGGCGGAGCGATTATCACGCCGGTTGAACGCGACTTCCAGAGAATCACGGCCGATCACATCATTGAGATGTTCACCGAAGTTGCCGCATCGGAAGAATACTTCAATCGGATGAGAGACCAGTTTGTGGAGAGATTCATCCGCTTGTGAGAGGCAGGCATGCTTTTTCGCGGGACGCTGTGAACGACGTCCCTGTTTGAACAGCTCGAGGACGATGCGAACACAATATGATGATTCACACTCCGGTGTTACAGGTTCTCAGCTTCCGTATTTCTCCCCCAACTCGCCTAACGGCTTCTTGAATTTGAATCCGAACAATTCAGGATTCTCCCCGATCACTGCCGCTGAGACAATGTAGAAGACGTAGTTGTACGTCTCCTTCGGAACCTTCCCTTTGTACTGCCTGTAGAAGACCCAGAAATTTCTGTCCCGCGGATTCTGCGGCATCTTGCGAATCAGACTCTTGACAATGTTGTGTCCCCAGTTGTACGACGCCATCACGAGCAAGCCGGAGGCCTGCGCCTCTGTGTTGTAGATGTCGGCGATGTAGCTTGCCGCAGCTTTGGTGGACTTGTCAACGTCGTGGCGTTCGTCGGACGGATCGAACTTCGGCATTGCCGCGAGAGGGCCGGTCTTCAGTCCGTACTGTTGTGCAGTTGTCGCGATAAATTGCCACATGCCCTTCGCAACGCCGAATCGCGTGGCCGGGCCGATCTGTTCGCGCTTGAAATCGCTTTCCTGCAATCCAAGATAGAAGTAATGCGGCGGGAGATTCTGGCTCATCATCGCTTCACTGATCGCTTTCCCGTACCCGTTTTCCTCTGCGCGCGCCATTGCCTGGCGCAGGCGCGGCGACTTCTTCCACTCGTTCACATACTCCTTCACTTCGGCGACAAACTCCTGCGGCATGTTCACTTCGCATTCTCCAAAGACGCGGGCAACGTGAAGGATTGCGCGATCCGTTTCATCCTTCACATCATAGATGCCCATATCCTTGACGAACTCATCATATTTGTCTTGCAGCGCACGCCTGCGCGTCACATATTTTGCCGCCTCTTCCTTGAGAGCCGTGTCGCCCGATTGCGAAAGTTTTTGGACGAGCGCTGCATAGTCAAGGTCCATCTGTTTCATCTGATAAAAGATGTCTTCAGCCAGCGCCCGTTGCTTTTCGAGTTGTTGATGCTTGATGAACGCATAGATGCCTGCTCCCAGGGCAATGATCGCGACAGCAGCAATGATGTATGTAAAGCCACGTTTCTTCTTCTTATACATCTTGCGCACCATCTGCGTTCGCTCTCCTGCAGGCCCGCCAGTCTCGTCGAAATAATGTTTCTCGACGCTCGACAAGGACATGTCCTTCTGCGCGGAAGTTGGATCGGCGACCTCACTGCCTTCGACCGTGAAATAGACTATCGGCCCGTTTACTCCAAGTCCTACGCGAGTTGTTCGCGCCAGCGGGATCCGCTCGATGCGCGCTCCATCCTTGAACGAGCCGTTCGTGCTCTTGAGATCTTCGTACCACCAACGCCCGTCCTTGAATTCCACTTTCGCGTGAATGCGGCTGATCGCAGAATCCTGCAGCATCACCTCGCATTCAGCGTCGCGCCCGATCCGAAAGTCCTGCGAGAAAGTGTACTGCTTTGTCGGAGATGCGTCGCGTTCAATGCGGATGGCGATGGGCGGCGGCGTGCCTTCGGTTTGCCTGGTGACGAGCTTGGTGTCCATGGTGTTCCCAAACTTGATTGCTGATCATTGCGGATTGGTGATTTCGGATTTGCGGATACCTGAGTTCTGATCTCTCACTTTGTTTTTATGGGCTTCGGGCGGGCCTGCCTGCCGGTGGCCCAAAAGAATCGAGGAACCTAAAGTCTCGCTCCGCCTTCAGGCAGGACACGCCGGAGGCGTGTCCCTACGGACGAATCTTTGTTGGGGCAAGACTCCGAAC
>JACRFA010000173.1 GCA_016218065.1 Ignavibacteriota bacterium
GGCTCGAACATCAGGCCCGTCCGAATCCAATCGTAGCGTTTGAGGAAGTCCTGACGACGCTCGCTCATGTTCGCGCCGTTCAATGGCGGACCGCCGCCCGCGACAACGCGCACCGGGTTGCCGCAGGTGTGGGCGTCGATGCAGAAGAAGGAATTTGTCATTTGATAAATCCTGAGCGGAGCGAAGTATCTCACTGATATTTCGTTACAAATCGGTTCGAGGTTTGGGGTTAGGGACTAAAACACTGAAACCTGAACCATTGATTTACTTTGCCGAAACGCGTTCCCTGCTTCAGACGTTCATCATCCAACACAAAGCCTTTGATGATAAACTCGCGCAACGTCTTCGTCGCCCAGATGCGAAATTGCGTCGCTTGATGGTTGTTCGCCCGGTAACCGACGGCGATGATGGCGTCGAGTTATCCTGGTCAAATGAAGGATAGTGAACCATCCTGACACTAGAACATCATCCTTCAGGATGATTTCTTCGATCCGGCATACAACGAATGCTACCTAACCATTGTGCGTTTCCCGATACAACTCAAAGTCGGCGGCCAGTTTTTCCTTCGTTGGGAAAGTCAGAGCCACAAGCAGGATTACGAATAGCGTTGGCAATGCTGCCGCCCAATAGACAGGGCTCGCGTGCATGAGACCATTCATCACTGATAGCTGGCAAATGACCAGGCCGAACAGAGCCACGCCCTGAAACAATGCGAGCCGAATTATTTGTGCAGACCGAAGCCTTGCCACAAAAATCTCTGCCTGGTTCACGATGGTCTTGCCATCGGACGTCATCACCGGTTCTGCGAGTGAAATCTCCGCAAACATTTTCTTGTAAACAAACATCGCCGCACCGTACGCTGTCATGCCAAATACGATCAAGACTAAACATAGTGCTTGGATAACATCTTCTTCAGGCTCCGCATCGGCGGTCCCGTTGAAATACAAGAAAATTACAACGCCAAAAAAGAGTAACGCACCAAGCGCCAGAGCAATGTGGATGATTTGCGATGTTCGCACGCTCTCAGTGCTCAGGCTTTGTTCAAATTCAGTTCTTGAAATCACGTCACCTCCAAATGGTTTCAGGAAAGAAATTCATGCATGACCGTCAAACGGTCATGCTTGCCGAAAGCAGGATGGTGAACCATCCTCAACGTATTTCGCTTGTTCCAATACATCATCCTTCAGGATGATTTCTTCGATCCGGGTCATCGTTCACGATGACCCGAGCTTGGCATTCCTCATCAACCCGTTCCATCACGTCATTTACAGTATTGTCCCGATGATGTTCCTTTTGATGATGAATGTACTGCAACACCCTCGGCAAATCTTTTTCCGCGAACGACAACACACCAAACCCATCCTGCCAGTGAAAATCCTTCGTTACCTGCAGCTCTTTATTCAGGAAATAGGAACCGCTGCCTTTCAACTTACCAATAATATCGCTTACCGACTCAGCCGGTGGAATCGTGATTGCCGCGTGAAGATGGTCTTCCGTTCCTCCGAGGCCGTGCAGATAACACGCAAACCGTTTTGCCTTGTTCTCCATGAACGGAAATAGCACCTGCTCGATTGCGGGCGTTATGATCGGCTGATTGTATTTTGTGTGCCAAACGACGTGATAGAACAACTTGTAATAGACTTGTCCCATGGGTTCACCTTTCGTTTGTTCTGTTATTCTCGCATGACCGTCAAACGGTCATGCTTGCCGAAGGAAGGATGGTGAACCATCCTGAACCTATTTCGTTTGTTTCATATCATCCTTGAGGATGATTGTTTCGATCCGGGTCATCGTTCACGATGACCCGAGTGGTCTTTTCTTCGCTCACGAAAACACGTAGCACGTCTTCACTACCGTATAGAACTCCTTCGCGTATGCGCCTTGCTCCCGCGTACCATAGCTCGACCCCTTGCGCCCGCCGAACGGCACGTGATAGTCCACGCCGGCGGTGGGCAAATTCACCATCACCATCCCTGCTTGCGCGTTGCGTTTGAAATGCACCGCGTGCTTGAGTGACGTGGTACAGACGCCCGCGCAGAGTCCGAGCTCCGTGTCGTTGGTGACGGCGAGCGCTTCGTCATAGTCTTTCACACGAATTATTCCGGCAAGTGGTCCGAACGCCTCCTCGCAGTTGAAGCGCATGGTGTTCGTCGTTTCTGTGAAGAGGGCCGGCGAAAGATACCAGCCGTTCTTCCCCCGTTTCACCCGCTCACCGCCTTGCACAAGTTTGCCGCCTTCCTTCTTTGCGAGATCAATGTATGCGAGATCTTTTTCAAGCTGGGCTTCGTCGATCACCGGACCAATATCCGTTCCGGGCGCGAGTGCATCATCGACCTTCAACTTGCTCATGCGCTCGATCATTGCCTGCACAAATCGATCGTGAATTCCATCGGTCACAACCAACCGGCTGGAAGCGGTACAACGTTGTCCGGTGGAAAAGAATGCACCGTTCACGGCCGCGTTTACAGCAACGGTCAAGTCTGTATCGTCTAGAACAACAAGCGGGTTCTTCCCTCCCATCTCAAGCTGCACGCGGGCAAGTCGCTTTGCAAGTGTTGCAGCAAGAGTTCGTCCGACCTCAACCGAGCCGGTGAAACTCACACCTGCGACATCGCGATGATTCACAATCGCATTGCCGACTATGCTTCCTTTTCCCATCACTAAATTGAATACGCCTTTGGGCAACCCGGAACGCGAGATGATTTCGGCGAGCGCCCACGAGCATGCTGGCGCAAGCTCCGCCGGCTTGTGAAGAACAGCGTTGCCGAATGCCAGCGCAGGCGCGATCTTCCATGCGGGAATTGCCATCGGAAAATTCCACGGCGTAATCAATCCAACGATACCCAGCGGCTCGCGCATCGTGTCGATCTCAATTCCTGGACGAACGGAGGAAATGTGTTCGCCGCCAACACGCAAGGCTTCGCCAGCGAAGAACTTGAAGATGTTGCCGGCACGCGTCACTTCTCCGATTCCTTCGGACAACGTCTTCCCTTCTTCACGAGAAAGAAGTCTGCCAAGTTCTTCTTTACGCGTGAGAATTTCTGTCCCGACGAAATCGAGAATGTCAAAGCGTTGTTGCGGCGTACTTTGTCCCCACAAGGGCTGCGCCGCTTTCGCGGCGGCAACCGCGTCATTCACCTGCGACGCATCGGCTTGAGCGTACTCGCCGACAATGTCGGTGATGTCCGAAGGATTGATGTTCTTGGATGCATGTGGCGAGGCAATCCATTCGCCGTTGATGTAGTTGTTGTATTGAGTCATTTCAGTTGAGGTTCAAGGTTTGGGGCAACGTTCAGACCGGCAACTCCGGTCGCGTTTCAAGCGCCTTCCGAACGATCATCTCAACACGTGCTCGCTCATCTCCCTCGAGTGGCAGTCGCGGCGCACGCACGTATTCAGTCCCGACGCCAACCATTGCCTCGGCAAGCTTTATGTTCTGCACGAACTTCGTCGAAACGTCCAGATGCAGCAGCGGCGTGAACCAGCGATACAGCTTCAGCGCCTCCTCCATTCTTCCATCCATCACCAATCGATAGAGCGCTACAGTCTCTTTCGGAAAGGCACACACGAGTCCGGCAACCCAGCCCACGGCGCCAAGCATCAGACTTTCCATCGCGAGATCATCGACACCGGTGAAAATGCTGTAGCGCCTGCTGACGGTATTGATGATGTCAGTAATGCGCCGAACGTTGTCGGATGATTCCTTCAGCGCGACGAACTTCTCTTCATCTGCAAGTTCAGCGAACATCTCAGGCGTCAGATCAACCTTGTATGACGCCGGATTGTTGTAGAGCATGATAGGAACGTCGCTCACTGCGGCGACACTTCGAAAATATTGCATCGCCTCCCGTCGATCAGCCGGATACACCATCGCGGGCATGAGCATAAATCCATCCGCGCCGTTTGCCTGCGCCTGCTTCACGTAGTTGCATGCCATCGCGGTTGATGTTTCAGCAACACCGGACAACACGGGAACTCTCCCGCCGCTCACGTTCAGCGCAAGCTTCACAACGTCCTGCTTCTCAATCGGCGCCAGCGTTACATTCTCGCCCAGGGATCCGAGAACAATAAGCCCGTGCACGCCGGACTCGATCTGAAAATGAAAATGCTTCTCCATCGAAGCGAAATCAAGACGACCGTCTTCATGGAATTTTGTCGTGACGGCGGAAAAGACGCCGGACCATGTTGTGTTCATATTCGAATTGTTCGCAATGGTATTGTGTGATGGATGGATGTTGATGACATCTCAGAAACCGCCGAGTGACAAAGCAAACGTTCAGTCGAGTCCAAGACTGAAACGCAGCGCTACGTCAAGTTCATGTTGCTTCTCAGTCGAAAGTCGGGTGATCCTATTGTCCAGCGTTCCCTTTGGAATGGTTTGGAGAACGTCGCAGTTCACGACGCAACTCTTAGGAAGGCCATCTCTTTTGTCAAGGAAAACTTCACTGGGAATCTCTCGAATGACCGTCGTAACTTGAGCGACAGTGACGGATTCTCTCACCTGAATCGCTCGCTGACGTGACACCAGCACGACTGGCCGCTTGCCAAGGGGGGCGGGCAAATTGGCCCACCACACTTCTCCTCGTTGCATTTACCAAGTGTCCTTTCCCCACACTGCTGCAGACGCCTTCAGGGTGGTCTTTAGTTCGTCAAGTCGCTCCGGATGTTTTCGGTACGCTGCCTCGTAGTGGGATTCGAGTTTCTCCTTGCGACGTCGAGAGACCCATTCCTGAAATGCCTCAACGAGTATCTGACTTCGGCTCTTCCCGGTCTCCTTGCGAATTGCTTCGACAAGTTCATAATCCTCGCGTGGAATCGCAATTGCAGTCTTGACGGTGTTTGCCATGGCTCCTACTCCAGTAATTGTCTCATGAGATCGATTTAACATCAACAGTATAACCAAATGACATACCAGAGGCAAACCTCGCATCTGCTCCTAAGCATCAGGTTGGCGCCTCCCAGTATGCATAGCTTGCGTACTGCGACCTCAGCGGGCCGCCGTCATCTTTTCGCATCGGGTTATCCAGCCGCTTTGTAATCACTCGCGCCTTGACATTGTCGTTCAACTGCAGATCGAGAATCGTCCGGAGTTGCTGTTGCAGTGACTTGTCGTAGATCGGAAATGCAACCTCGATCCGGCGGTCGAGATTTCTCTTCATCCAATCAGCCGAGGAAAGATAGAACAACTCGTCGCCGCCGTTGCAGAAGACAAAGAGTCGTGCGTGTTCAAGAAATCTGTCTATGATACTCATAACGCTGATGTTCTCACTCATTCCCTTGATGCCGGGAATGAGACAGCAGATGCCGCGCACGATGAGTTGGATCTTTACAACGGCTTCACTTGCTTCATACAGCTTCTCGATCATTGCCGCATCTTCGAGTGAATTCATCTTTGCGATGATGAACGCATCCTTCCCTTTTCTCGCATTCTTCATCTCTCGTTCGACGAGCGCCTCAAACATCTCCCGCATGTCATTTCTCGCCACGAGCAAATGCTCGAACTTCGCCTTGCGTCGCTCGCGACAGAGAATCTGGAATACTTTCTCCACTTCACTTGTGATCCGCTCATCCGATGTGAAGAATCCGAAATCCGTGTACAACCGCGCTGCGCTCTCGTTGAAGTTGCCCGTGCTGAGATATGCGTACAGCCGCTTCTCCGATTCTCCTACTCCCGCATTCTCCGATTTCCGCTTTTCCACCAAACACAACTTCGCATGGACCTTGAGATTAGGAATCGAATAGAGAACTCTCACTCCCGCTTTCTCCATCTCCTCCGCCCAGCGTATGTTCGATTCTTCGTCGAAGCGTGCCTTCACTTCAATGAAAGCCGTGACCCGCTTACCCTGCCGCGCTGCGCGCATCAGCTCCTGTGCAACAATCGAATTCTTCGCGACGCGATAGAGTGTAATACTGATGGCATCGACGTTCGGATCGTCTGCTGCTTCATGCAGAAATCGAATGACGCAGTCGTACGAGTGAAATGGAAAATGCGCGAGGAAATCTCGCATTCGCATCTTCTCCATCATCATTCCGCCATCAAGTCCCGCGAGAGGAATCGGCGCCATCGGCTCATAGGTGAGCGCCGGCTCTTTCGGATTCGGGAATGAAAAGAAGTCGCTGAAGTTATGGTACCGACTCCCGACCACAACGTCGTCATTGCTCAGTCCAAAATGGCGGAGGAGAAAAATCAGCATCGACTTTGGCATTTCGGAATCGGAGAGGAAACGGCATGGGAGTCCTTCGCCGCGTTTGCGAAGCGCCTTCTTCACCTTCTCCACCAGATCGCCCGTCATCTCATCATCGATTTCCAACTCTGCGTCTCGCGTCAACTTAATCGAGTAGGCAACATTGCAGCGATACCCTGCAAACACTGTCGCAAGGTGCACGCGAATGACGTCGTCGAGGAACATGATGGCGTGATGTCCCTCGCTGGCGGGGAGAATCAGAAAGCGTGCAAGCGAAGATGGAATCTCGACAAGCCCGTAACAATCGTCGCCGCTGTCGCCGGACGCGGCCGGCTCGAAGCGAGCGACAAGATACAACGATCTGTTGTGAAGAAATGGCGGCGGCTGATCGCCGCTCAGTACGATGGGCCTCAGTTTGTCGGCAACATGTTGACGAAAGTACGCGCAGACGAACTCGCGCTGTTCTTCGTTCAACTCCGATTCACGCACGAGGAAGATGCCTTGCCTGCTCAACTCCTTCTTGATACTGTCACGAAACACGGAGCCGAACTCCTCCTGCTGCAGCGCGACCGATTTGAGTAAACGCTTGAGAAGCTTGTCAGGATCGAGATCGAGTTTCTTCTTCGTCTTTTTTTTCAAACGCTGGATTGCACGCAGCGATGCCACGCGCACGCGGAAGAATTCATCGAGGTTCGACGACCAGATAGCGAGGAACTTGATCCGCTCGTACAGCGGCACTGTTGGGTCGGCTGCTTCCTGCAACACACGATGGTTGAACGCGAGCCAACTCAGGTCGCGGTTTTTCAGAAGCACGGCCATCTGGTGGGGTGATGGATTAGTGGATTAGTGGAGCAGTGGATCAGTGCAACCCGCAATAGTGCGATGCTGCAATGGTGCACTGACCCAATGACTCAGTCGCTCAATGACTCAATTCCCCGGCGGATACTCGGTGAACAGCTGTTCGATACACACATCTCCTCGCTGCGCGACTCGCCTTTGGTCAA
>JACRFA010000174.1 GCA_016218065.1 Ignavibacteriota bacterium
GGGTGCACCGGGCGGGACATCGAAATACATTTCCGTTGCTGAACTGCGCGTGTATCGTTCAGGCGCAACCGCTGTGCGATCAAACGGACAACCGGACGAGTTCATGCTCTCGCAGAACTATCCCAATCCGTTCAATCCTTCCACGACGATTCAGTTCAGCCTACCGAATACGAGTCGCGTGTCGATAGCCGTCTTCAATACACTCGGACAGAAGGTGCGAACGTTGGTTGATCGTGAATTGCCTGAGGGTTCGCATCAGATTTCGTGGGACGGAAAAGGGGACGCAGGAGGGATCGTTCCATCAGGCATGTACTTCTGCCGGATGTCTGCTTTGAGTTCTTCAGGGCAAGGAAGCGAATTTGTATCTACTCGAAAAATGATTCTGACAAAATAGAAGTCAGCACAACTCCTTCAACGCCTCGTCTGTGATCCGGACGAGGCGTTGCTTTTCTTGGGGTAGTCGTCACTTCCTCCACGTGTTCCGCAGCGGATGTGCCTCCGTAGTGAAAATGATTTCGTTGAAGGGCAGCGTTGCCGGCGGGGAAAAAAGCAAGTACAAATACTTCAGCGTCTCAGCAAAGAAGAAACTTTCCATGCCGTCTGCCTTCTCTTTTGTAATCACATCGCTGAGATAGGCATAGCCTGCTTCTGTCCGACAGTATTTCACCAGACTCCTGAAAAGGTTCTCCCCCATCCGTACGTACGCCGAATCCTTCGTGAAGTGAAAGAGGTAATATGCTGATTCTATGATCTCGGGCCGGAGATAATATTCTTTCGCAGTTGCCTGCATGCTCGCGTAGTCGATGCGTTCAGGCTCGATGCCGTGCAACGTCCACATTCGGTAACAGGATTCCTGCAATTTACTTGCGCGTGCTAAATCGCCGGATAGTGCAAGCACCGCCGGGAAGAATGCTTCAAGCGAGCCGAATCGTGTTTCGATGAGCTTGCCGTTTTCCATATCAACTCGTCCATACCAGAAGCCGTTGTGGAGCGTGTCTGCGAGATATGTGTTCACCGCGCCGATGCTCTTCTCCCACATCTCCTTGCATTCTTGATCGTCGAAGAGAAGCCATGCCTTCAACAGATATTCGTAGTACGAGTCAATTGCGCCTCCGATGTGACTCGTCTTCCTCACCCATTCGCCGCTCTCAACGTTGATCACCGTTCCGACCAATCCGGTTTTTGATCGACGCTTGAACAGCTCGACCAATGCTCGCTTTGCCTTATCATAAAAGATTGGATTGCCGGTGAGCTTGCTCAGCGTTCCGAACTCGAGCAGGCACGTCCCAATCTCTGCCGGATTGTTGAGCGAGTCGCGGATCTTTCCGGTTTGCAAGTGAACATATCGGTAAGGCATTCCCGTTGGTGTGTCGAAGATTGGCAGAAGTCGATTGCCAAGATCGTGTGCGAGATCGAGAAAGCGTTTGTCTCCGTCAAGTTGATACGCGGAAAGCAATCCACCGAGCAGCCGAATCGTCACTTCGAAACTCTGCACCTCGATGTCCTTGTCGAACCGCAGACTATCAAGAATGAGTTGCTTTGTTTCGGCCGCTTCCGATTTCAATCCCATCAGAAGTAGAACGTCGTATGCGTCCACCGGTGTCATGTACAATGAAGCGCCGTACCAATCATGCGGAGTTTTGCTGAGCGGTTGCAGAGCATCGTGCCCCCATGCGTAACGCTTGTAGCCGTTCCATGCGTGAAGAAATTCCCGTTTCACTGCATCCGCCAAAACCTCTTGAGCAACGGCGGACTCCGGTCGGAGGAACGCTGAAAACGCAATCATTGCAGCCAGCCAGATCGAATGTCGCATAAGATTCCTGTGGTGTGAAAGGAAATGCTCACTCAAGATACGGGAAAGAAGGGTCAGAAAACCACTCCGCACAGTTGGAAGTTTCGGGGGTGATAGTTACCTTTATGCGGCTCCTCTTCGTTTCCCTGAAAAAAATTCCAACGCTTCTGAAGTATCGTGATGCGAGATGAGCCGCACGAATCGATCTATAACAAGGTCTCATGCGACGCTTCTGCGCTCTTATTTTTCTCTTCCTCTATCTCTACAACATTGTGGGGTACCTCGCAGTGTTTTCGGTGATACAGTATCGTATCCGGGAGGAGATCAAAGGGATGCTGAAGGCAAGTGTCCCTGAGACTCAGCTCGAGTATCTCTCCTTTCATACTGCATCGCTTCAGCGTGGCGAATGCGCAGTGCAGTGGATCGAGGATCATGAGTTCAGATATCACGGGCAGATGTTTGATATTGTCAGAACGGTGATGAGCGGCGACACGACGACGTTCGTGTGCATCAACGATCGGCAGGAAGAAAAACTCTTCGCGCATCTCGACAGTCACGTTGCGCGACAGATGGCCAACTCAAGCACGCCCGGCAAACTCGATTCGTTCAAGGATGCGTTTCAGGATTCGCTCAGAACGTTCACCATTCCCTCCCACGATCTGCAATGCTCGTCAGAGATTATTGATTCTGCCACAGACAAGTACATTTCTGTAGCGCTTGATGTTCCGTTTCTTCCTCCCCGGCAAATCTCAACCACATAACGCGTGAGACGCCTGCACGGTTGCGCAGCAGGCTTCACATCCATCCCCATCGTAATTCCCAAAGTTGCGCCAGGCCGACAGGCTGTCGTTCACACGCGTGTATCATTTGCTTTTTCCAGAGAGAAGCCCGTATCACTCTTCGTAAAATCAGGGAACTATGAAACTGAACATACAGGAGCAAGCGTATGAACTACATGTTACACATGGGCAGGGCGTGTACCGCGGTTATCGCGGTTGTGCTTGCAGTTCCGTTTGCGTTCTCGCAAACACAACCGGACACGACACGCACGTACCAGATTGATGAAATCATCGTAAGCGGTACACGCACACCGACCAAGGTCATCGACATTCCGTACTCGGTGCAGCGCATCAACAACTTTGAATACAAGTTCGACAAAAAGATCGGCATCAACGATGTTCTCGGCGGAACGCCGGGGCTGTTTATGCAATCGCGCTACGGCAACCACGACGTTCGCATTTCGATCCGCGGTTTCGGCAGCAGATCGAATACCGGCATCCGGGGCGTGCGCATTCTACAAGACGGCATTCCCGAGTCGGAGCCTGATGGACAGACCCGCATCGAGTCAATCGATTTCCAAAACATCGGAAGCATCGAAATTGTGAAAGGAAACGCCTCATCGTTGTACACGAACGCGCCGGGAGGCGTCATCAACTTCATCAGCGATCTTGGCTTCACGGCGTCTTCCGTTACTCAGTTCAATGAATTCGGGTCGTACGGTCTGAGCAGCAACGGTTTCAAAACAGCGGTGAAGACCGACGAGTACAGGTTTCTCGCGACGTACAACTATCACTCTGCGCGAGGATACCGCGTGCACAGTCAGGACTACTGGCATATTTTCAACTCAGCGCTGGAAACGCAACCGACAGAACACTCGAAGCTGAGCTTGGTCGGCTATTATGTCTCAGGCCTTATCAAGCTTCCGGGTTCGCTGACAAAGGCGCAGTTCGAGAAGGATCCGTTTCAGCCGAATCCTCGCGACGTGAGCCGCGACGCAAAACGCATCTCGAAGAAAGGAAGACTCGGCGTGCGGTTTGAAACTGCGCTCGACGAGGAGCGGCACAACGAGCTTGAGGTAACAGGATATGGCACAATAAAGTACTTCGAGCGAACAGCGGCAACCTACCGCGTCTTCAACCGCAGCGGCGTTGGCGCAAGCGGGCGTTTCACCAACCGCTCGGCAATTGCCGGACATGATAATGAATTCTCTTTCGGCGGCGATCTATTCTATCAGGCAGGTCCCATTGAAGAGTACGATAATCTGGCCGGCGTCAAAGGAGATATTCTCTCTCTTCTCAGCGATGAGACGATCTCCAACGCCGGCTTCTATCTTCAGAATTCGTTCAGTATCATCAACCAGCGGATGCGGATGCTCTTGACGGGTCGTTACGATAACGTCGTCTTCATCAATAACAATCAACTTGGTGCAGTGCAGAATTCGAAGCGCACATTCGGAAAGTTCACGCCGAAAGTGGCGCTCAATTACAAGCTAACGCCGACCATCGCGCTCTATACATCGTACGGTCTGGGCTTCGATACTCCTGCGGGCAACGAGCTTGATAACTTTCCCATCAGCTCGAATACAACGCTGACGTTGAACCCTGACTTGCAGCCACAGACATCG
Source organism: Ignavibacteriota bacterium (assembly GCA_016218065.1). Taxonomy (GTDB): domain Bacteria; phylum Bacteroidota; class Ignavibacteria; order UBA10030; family UBA6906; genus CAADGV01. The sequence continues at coordinate 4,197 of JACRFA010000174.1, forward strand.
AAAAATTTCGAGATCGGCATCAAGGGATCATACTCTGTCGATGAGGTACAGTTCTTCCGGAAGGTGTTCTTCGAGTTGACCTTCTTCAACACAACGATCAAAGACGAGGTCGTCCCCTTCGACATCGACGGGGCTGTGTACTTCCGTAATGCCGCGAACACAAAGCGTACGGGCGTCGAGATCGGGGCCGACGCGGAATTCACGTACGGCCTCCGCCTGAAGACCGCCTATACGTTTTCGAACTTCAAGTATGACGAATACAACGCGTTGAGCTATGTCGGCGACGCCGTTCTCGCGCAGCGCTTTTCGGGGAATGTCGTTCCCAGTGTTCCGAAAGACAATTTTTCGGTCACGCTTTCATACACTCGCGTGTTGCACGATTATGTCACCGGATTCGTCAAGACTCACTACATGAATATCAGCGGCATGTACGTTGACGACCTGAACTCCCACAAGACCGCGGGATATCAAATTCTCAATGCTTCAGCCGGATTCGATTTTCAGTTTGATCGCATCAACGTCTTGCTGTCAGGGGGAGTCAACAATATCGCGAACAAAACTTACGTGGCGTTCATCAACATCAATGCGGCACGCAAGGATTTCTATGAAGCAGGCGAGCCGCGCAATTATTATGGTGGCTTGAATGTTGGCTTTTCGTTATAGTTGTTCACCGGTGCCGGGAGTCTTTTCTGACTCCCGGCTATGATTCACAAGGAGGCCTTTGATGAAAACGCTCACACGCTTCGCCTGCTGCGCTCTGCTGCTGATTGCGCACATAGCTTTCGCTTCCGATGGAAGCAATTTTGCCAATCGGTCGGCATCGCTGCAGTTCGGTCCACCATTTCGGCTCTATCCCAGCAGCACACGTCAAACCGAAACATTCATCACGCGCAATCCGATCAACAACAATATTCTCTTTGCTTCGGCAAATACCATCGGTCCAACCGGTTTCATCAGCGAAGGCGTGTATGTTTCGACTGATGCGGGCCAGACCTGGACCGGCAACGACACCTGCACCGGCGGACCCGTGCTCGGGTTCCACAAAGGAGATCCGGCAATAGCAATCGACCGAAACGGGACATTCATCTTGGTGCGACTTGGATTTTCGCCCGGCGCGTTTTCTCACTGGTCAACAACAAACGGCCGCACGTGGACCAACCAAAAGACAATTTCCACCGACGATCAAGATCGCGCGTCGGTCGCTTCCGATCCGCTGGCGGCAAGCGCATTCTTCGGCAGAACTTATGCAACATGGGTTCGTCTCGCTCCGCCGTATCGCATCTACTACTCCTATACTGATGATGGCGGACTGAACTGGACTGTACCCGCGAGCATGAACAATCCCTCTCAGCGAGGCCAGGGCGCGGAAGTTTCCATCGGTCCCAACGGGCGCATCAATATCTGCTGGGCGGGCGTCATCCCAAGCTCACCGTACACGGAAGATTTTGTTGGCTTCGCCACATCGACGGACGGCGGCTCGACATGGACGGTGACTGAAAACGCATACGACATGAATGGCATTCAGGGCACCTTCACACAAAAAGGAAACATCCGCGTCAACGGACTTCCGAAAATCGATACCGATCGCACCGGTGGTCAGCGCAACGGATGGATCTACATCGTGACAACGCAAAAAAACCTCGCGCCCGCCGGCTCCGACCCCGACGTCATCATCCATCGCTCGACCGATAATGGCCAGACGTGGCTTCCCGGCGTTCGCGTCAATCAAGATCCGCTCAACAACGGAAAGTATCAGTACTTTCCCGCGATTCATGTTGACGATGGAGGCGGCGTGAATGTTCTGTATTACGACGATCGAACAACAAACATCGACTCGGCGGGCGTTGCGGTCTCGCGGTCGGTTGATGGCGGAGCGACATGGACAGACTATCGTCTTGTCGATCGCCACTTTAGACCTCAGCCGATCAGCAGCAGTTTTGGACAAGGTTACCAAGGAGATAACATTGGCATGACATCAGTCGGCAACACGCTGTGGCCGGTTTGGATGGATAACTCAAGCGGCATCTATCAGATCTGGACGTGCCCGATCAATCTCTCGTCAGTTTCCGTTGACGCAATCGATCAGACGATTCCCGCGCTGTTGAAGCTCAATCAAAATTTTCCGAACCCCTTTAATCCAGCAACAACAATTGGGTTTGAGGTTCCGAGTTCGGGCATGCCTGCCGGTAGGCATGGGTTTGTGTCGCTCAAGGTCTTTGACGTTCTCGGAAGAGAAGTCGAAACTCTGGTTCACGAGGATCTGAAGGGAGGCAACTACACACGAGTGTTCGATGGTTCACGGCATCCGAGCGGCGTGTACTACTATCGTCTCACGACCAGTGCGTTCTCGGTTACAAAGAGTATGGTGTTGATGAAATAACCTGCGACTGATCATGGACTTTCACTTGGTCGCTATGTCCTTCGGAAACGCACTTTAGTTTTGGAGCAACGAGTCGCGAATATCTTCAAACGCAAGCGAAGCCGAAAAGGGAATGAGTGCTTCAGTTACTACCTTTTCTACCTCCCTTAGTCGTCGTAATGCGATCTCGATTTCTCTCGTTGGTGTCTTCTGAGTCTTCTTCACAAGCCGTGAAGCAGAACTATGGTGCGTCCCTTCTTGAAACAATACAGTACCCTCGCCGCTCTGTTTCTTCCGGTGATTCGCACCTCGAAGAGATTGCGTTTACCTTCCATTTTCTTGGATAACGATCAAAGTGTGAACGGATTTTCCCCATGATGCTGAGAAAGCATTCTTCTAAAGATTCAGAGACGGAAATGTTTGCGAAGATAGTGTGCGATTTGTTCCATCACGGATTGGTCTGCTTCCCCTATCCGATGGACAAATCTTCGTTTGTCGAACGATGAAACCTGATGGACTTTGAGGAGTGAGTCATGGAGCAACCGATTTCGTTCGGTCTTCATCAGAAGAACATCGTCGCCATCTCTCTTTTCGATTTTTGATGACACCGGCACAACCGTGACCAAGTCAGAATGCTCTGTCACGACATTAGACTGAATCACCAATGCCGGACGCATTTTTTGGTATTCCCGCCCTACACTTGGATCAAAATCCACAAGGTAGATATGTCCGAAAAGAATCTCCACTACCTGAGTGAGAGATAGTGTCGTATCTCTTCCGGATCGAGAAAATCTCCGTCAGAGGTGTCCTGAAGCGAAGCCGACTCGATATCTGCGAAGCCGACATCGTCTGTCTGCTCATCCTTCAACACTGTGACGAGAAGTTTATCCGATGTTTGCAATTGCAACGGATCTTCGAGTCGGATATTTTTCCCGTCAAAATACGCGCGGGCAGTTTGCATGTGTCCTCCAATTCCGGTTTGCATCTACCTGTATCAACCTACAAAGTGGTTGAAAGAAAAGCAAACAAGAGAGTGAAGCAAATACAAAGCCCACCCCCATGAAGGCGATGGGCTTGGGTCAGACGAGAAACGCAGGCATGATTTGTTTGACCAATAAGAATTTCTTGTTGAAACATAACTCCGTGTCGAGCCTCTCGAAGCATTACCAGCTTGCAGAGGAAAGAAGTAAACCCCGCCACAAATGTGACGGGGTCCTTGTTTTGCCAATGGTTCGTTGGACACGGAGTTCTCGACGGCGTCAGCGGACAGGCGGTAGTACCGACGAGGTCTGATTGCCCAACGAGGTCATCGGAGCAAGGCATCTTGTTTCGGCCAGTTCGCCGCCAACGAGAATTCGCGCCAACCGGCTGAGGGACAGACCGATTTATCGAGTGTTGCGGATGTTGATTTGAACATAGCAATCAGCTACATTGAACCATGCGAGTATACTTCGATAACTCAGCGCTTCAACGACCGCTTGATACGAAGAATCAAGCCCGAATTATCTTGGAGGCTGAGGCTGTTCTTGTGCTCGTTGCGGCGCTCGAAGAGAAAAGGTACGAGCTTGTTGGCTCTCAGGTTGTAGAGTTGGAGAACTAAGATTATGACAGGATACGACAAATCTTTAGCCGAAATTAACGGAGAAGCGATACGCATACTCTGCCGAGAAATCGGACTCGTGAACACGATCCGTTTTCTGAACCAATACACTGCCGGATTGGGGGACTACACGGAAGAACGAAAGAAACTATTCGGCGCAATGCCTCTCGATCAAATCACTTCCGAGATTAAGCAAGCTCGACAAAAAGTCAGTTAGACGAAATCCACCACTTCCGTTGAAAACGAGACCCCGCCACAAATGTGACGGGGTTGTCTTGCCAATGGTTCGTTGGACGCGGAGTTCTCGACGGCGTCAGCGGACAGGCGGTAGTACCGACGAGGTCTGTCAGCCTAACGAGTTCATCGGAGCAAAAGAAGCTTTTTCGTTGCGACAAAACTCCGTGCTGAGCCTGTCGAAGCATCGCCTGCCTGTAGGCGATAGAAATACGTTCCCGACGGCATGTTCTTCGCATCCCACTCGGTTTTGAATGTGCCCGCGTTCAAATGTTCATTTACAAGCGTGGCTACTTCTCTGCCGAGGATGTCGAAGATTTTCAATGACGCTTCGGATGATTTGGGCAGAGAGAATTCTATTGTTGTTGTGGGATTGAAGGGATTGGGATAATTCTGCTCGAGGCTGAACACAGCCGGCAACATTTCGTTCGGCTCCGTCGCTTCCATCACCCTGTTCTTGTATTTGTACACGAAGCCCGAATCAGTCACCAAATAGCCGGTGAGCGAATCGGTGAAGGTAAGATCGTACGGAATGCGCCAGCCCAATGTATCGACGATGTTCCATGTGCGTGCTGTGTCGTACGTAACCATCAGCGTATTGCCAACCGGCACCCAGGCTTCCCGCGGCGTACGCCACGACATCGCCCGCGGCTGACCAAAGATCGCGAGATAGGTGTATTCCCATGTCCTCCCTCCATCACTTGAGCGAATCATGCTTGCCCCAAAATCAAAGTCGCCGGCAATGCCAATGAAGTTCAACGAGTCGACAAAGTGCATTTCATACACCGGTTCCGGACTCACATTCAGGACAAACCAGTTCTCGCCGGCATTGGTTGTTACCCAGAGTGCGCCTGCAAAATCCAGCGCCCCACCCATGCCGAAGCCAACTTCCTTGGAGAAGAATCTGACATTGAGAATCGCCATCTGCGAAAGCTCAGACGAATCCACGCGTGCACGCGTCCATGTGAGACCACCGTCTGTCGTCTTTTCAATGTCTCCCCCCTCGCCCACCATCCACCCATCGAGTGAATCAAAGAACGTGAGAGCGTGAAAATACTTTCCCCAAATCGGATATTGCGCGGCATGCCAGGTGTTTCCACCGTTTGTAGTTCTGATAATCCGCGTCCCGAAGAACGTCGCTGTGTCGATGTAGTCGTCCCAACACAGTCCCCACCCGTAGCGATCATTGAGCATGAAGAGGCAATGAAAATCTCCGGTCACGCCTGAATGCTGTTGTTCCCAGCTGCTTCCCCCGGTGGTTGTTCTGAAGATCACTCCCTCGCGCCCGCAGACCCATCCGGTTGCGCTGTCGATGAAGCTGAGCCGCCGCAGATCTTTCGTCGTCGGCTGTGCAATCGATCGCCACGGAGATTGAGCGAATGCGCTGTACGCGAGAATCGGGAACAACGCGGTCAGCAGAAAAAAGCGATGAATCACAGAAGTAGATTTCATTGAAGTGAAAAAGTGTTCAATGCAAATGTATGGAGGGAGAAGTGGAGAATCAACGGCGCGGGGAAAAAATGTCGCATTGTCATTCTGAACTTCAGAATGAAACGGCAGTGGCAGGATCTCACTCAAGCAGCAACATTTTTTTTGATTGAGTGAAGCCCGGAGCGATCAAACGATAGATGTAAATGCCGCTCGCCAAACGCGACGCATCGAACACAACGGACCTATGCCCCGGCGGTTCGATGCCGTCAACCAACGTTGCAACTTCGCGCCCAAGAAGGTCGAATACCTTCAGTGTAACAAATCCTGAAGGGATCCCTACGGAGAATCTGACCGTTGTTGTTGGGTTGAACGGATTCGGATAATTCTGAAAGAGCTGGCACTCATGAGGCGACTCAGTCACCGCGTCATCCACTTCACTCACTGAACTCGCGTTGCATTGAAAGACTTCCGACCATACTGAAGTCTTTCCTTGCACATCACGCACACGCACACAGTAACGTACCGGAATTGTACCGCTCGTGTCACAGGTTATCGTCTCATCCGTCCACGCCATCGTCGATCCCTGAAATATCGATGCCCAATTGTCATTTGCAACTTGTCTCTGCAACTCAGACCAGTTCACGTCCGCTTCAAGCGGCTGTCCCTCGCTCCACTGGCTGCCCCATGCAAGCGAGAGATGTGGTGAAGATGCCGTTGCCCCGAGATACCGTCGTGCCGGCGAACCATCCAACGGGTTAGAATATGACCGAAGCGTGATGACGCCATCCTGTTCAGAGAGTATCTCAATGCAGAATGAAGTTTGTTGGTTCTGCCATGTGTTTGTGTTGGGATTGCTGTAAGTAGAAAAAACAGGATCACTCGCATTGAAAGAACCGCTGAACTGATCACCGGCGGAAAAGACTCCGCACTGCAATTGTCCTGAAGGATCACTGAAGGCTTGCAGCCAATTTATCGCGCTTGTGCCGTTCGGAATTTGATCGCGATGCGACAATCCAACTGGATGAGGAGATTCCTTTCGAAACACAGGCAAAGTTCGGGCGAAGCACTGCGTTGTTGTCGAAGGATTTCCCCATCTCCAGCTTCCATCGGATGGCTTGATTCTAAAATTGTCCGTTTCCGAACACGGACTCTGTTGGTGGAGAACCCAAACACCTTTGTCGCTCGTATTGATTGTCACATCGTCAAACATCGAGCGTTGCTGATGGTTTTCGATGTAGAAATACTCAAAAGGCTCGCCATTCTGCGGATGGTATTTGAGCGCCGCTCCGCTGGTAAGATAGTCCGTAAGCGCAATGTCCTGATCGCGAGGTATATCGGGAACAACGATCCAGCCAAGCCGTTCGCGTTCGAACGCATTCGCGCACGATGCGACGCGCTGATTACTGCAAAGAATTCCCCAGTACGCATGCTTATCGCTCAGCAACTCACTGTTGTACGGATGCAGTTTGCCAAGCAGCCAGTGACCCAATTCGTGCACCATCGTTTGCATGACTTTCTGCGGCGAGTCACTGTAAATGTACTGGCACGTGATTCCCGACCCGCGAGGATAGGGAAGATACGCCGGATATCCGGTTTCTATTCGTATCCCGTCAACCGTGAAGCCTGGCCAATATCCAAGCGACGCTTCGCCTAGATACTCGAACATGTTCGTCCGCCACACCATAATGATCATGTCCACCAGACTATCGGGTGTTTGGGCATGATGATAGTCTGACAACTTCGTCCACTGATCATACTGACGGAAATCGATCAGCGGATCAACCTGCTCTTGCAGAAGATTCTTGTTCGCGCGCCCGTACGCCCCCTGGCGATACTCTTCTTGCGAGTGCGTTGACTCGATCCAGATTGCCTCGCCGACAAGGTTGAACTGTCCGAGTGACATTTGCCGGAAGTAATTTGTGAGATTGAATGATGCAGATGATCGCGTAAGCGTGTCGGGATCGATGAACTGTTGCATGAACTGCGGCGGCTGATGCCTCTGCCAGTACGGATGAGGCGTGCTGTCGTCGGGGAAACTCGCGAACACAATCAACACGCGCAGTGTACCCTTTGCCGTCATGTAAATGCCACCGGTATCCGCAAAGGCCACCGAGTTCACTGGTGTTGAGTGCGCAGAACAGAGCTTTTCATCCTTCGCTTGCGCAATCGTACTACCGAAAACAGCATTGGCGAGGAACAGAACGGTAAGTATGTTTCGGTGTAAACTCATCACGACCAATATGCAAAACAGTCGCCTTGAAAAGCAAAGGCAGGCAACATCTCGCTGCCTGCCCTCGCGTTACTGATTCAAGAAAAATCCAACCCGTCGTTACTTCATCATGATCATCTTCTTTGTCATCACAAAGCTGCCGGCCTTCACGCGATAGAGATACATGCCGCTGGCAACTCTTGCGCCGTCGTTGTTTGTTCCGTTCCATGTCGCTTCGGCATTGCCCGAACGAAGTGTCTCATCAAGAACTGTCTTCACCAATGCACCGGTTATGTCAAACACTTGGAGCGTTACATGTTGATCGCTCGGCAGTGAGAACCGAATATTGGTTGTCGGGTTGAAGGGGTTCGGATAGTTCTGGGCAAGCGCGAACTCTGTTGCCGTTCCCGGCAGTTGCTTCACGGAATTCGTGAGCGGTGTCCAGCCCAGGGCTTGATACAAAATACGCACAGCATACTTCGAATTATGTACGCCCTTGCTTCTATCTTCCAGGACAAACTTGTATGCCCATATGCCGCGCAGATAATCAAGCCGGTTTGCGATCAACGCCGAATCCGCGGCCGTGACTGTTCCACCACCGACAACTTCTCCATTTCTCTGTGGCAGCACAGCCTTCAATCTATCAAGCAATCCTTGAATTTCCGTTTGTACACCTTCGATCCGTCCGTTCCGATCAAAATCGTAGAATGCACGAATGTCATTGAAGTCTTCAATCTCACCGTGGCAGCTCTTGCAAACAGTCACTGCTCTGAAACCATAGGTCGTATCCGTCATGCTGAATGAATGGTTTGCGAGAGTGTTGTTGCTGCGCATTCTTCCTTGCATATGGCAAGTGACGCATCCGCCTTCAAGCCCTGCGTGAGTCGCGAGGCCAACAAAGCTGGAGTCTGTTTGAGATCCGTTCGCACCGTACAACATATCAGTTTGCATGTTGTAGTGGGGATAGAAGCGGGATGAAAATCCGAAGTACGGCGGTTGAGTAGCTTTGATGCGAACGTTGATGCTGTAGCGCGATGAATGGCAATTGCCACAGAGGTGGCCAGGGCTTGTTCTGAGGTTCGCCGGAAGTACGTATCCATTGCGAAGTGAGTCGCCCTTAAGAGTCATCGTGCGGAGTTGTTTGGGATTGCTGCTGCCGTGCGGATCGTGGCATACCTGGCAACTGATTGATGTGCCCGCATCTCTGCTTGCAACCCATCCTGCAGCAAGTCCGGTTGTATCCTTGTTGTGGTCCATGTAGTACATGAAACCTTTGCCTGTGTGGCAAGGCTGGCAGTTCGAGCGGCCACCTTCGGAGGCTCCACCATAGAGCAACTTCGCATGTCCCGACGTATTGTAGTATGTTCCAAGGCTGTGGCGTCCTGAACCATCATGGCATTGATTGCAAACGTCGCCGCTGAGTGTCTTTCCAACCTTCATCTTGTCTCCGGTCAACTTATGGTCGCCGGCCGGACCGTGGCACTGTTCGCACCCGACATTCGCTTGCATCTTCTGGTTTGCATTCAGCATGTTCCATCTGCTGGTGTCACCTGTTGTAATCCAATAGTCGCCGCCAAAGAATTCAAGGCCCTGGTACCATGTGTTGAGCCACCCGGTCGTGCCCTTTACTTGGAACCCAAAATTGTTGTTCGCAGCCAGCGTGTCATATCCCGTTGTGTGGCACTTGATGCAGCCATTCGCATACGCACCCTTTCCGCGTTCAACTTCGAGGTAGCCAGTCGTTCCGCGCTTGAGCATTGTTCCGTGAACCGAGGCTGCCCAGCTTGTTTTGATCGCTGCCGCTGTTGGATGGCAGAAGCAACCCGCCTGGGCATCGGCGCCCACGCCAACGTATGTGCTTGCCCACACGGTGTCGCTTGCTGATTGAGAACCGACTGTTGAGGTGACAATATATTGACCACCAACATCAGCCTTGAAACTGTTCATGAACTTGCCCGCCGCGCTGTCCAACACTGCAGCCGATCCGGCTGGTAGTGTCAGAGTCCATGCTGGCGAGCCTGTTGCTCCCGACCCCAGTGTATCAACTTTGAAGTAGGCTCTGGATTGAATGCCGATTGAGCGCAGACCCGGCGCAATGTTCCAAGCCGAACCGGAAGGCAGTTGGTTCAAAGATCGTCCGACTGTTTTCACCTTGATTGCTGCCGTTGAATCGGCAACAACCGCGAACACGAGGCCCAAGATGATCAACACCGAACAGATAGAAACGAAGCGTTTCATGTTGAAGTTTTCCTTTCTTTTGTATTGAGTAAGTCAAGTCCGCTGAGACGGACCTGGTAGAACGAAGCTGAAAATCTCACTTCACGACACCGAAGAATAGCCAATAGGCGTGCCAGCGAGAAACTGCCCAGTAGTCGGTGATTTCGGAAGCAGTATTTATAAATGGAGAATCGCTTGTCGAATCATGAAGAAAATCGGAGATGTACCGTTGACAGAAAAACGGAGATGCCCAACTGTTAAATCGGATGATTTAGTCTTATTACTAATAGGAATCTTTCTTCCAGATTTGAGAAAACTCTCAACACCTTCGCAAGTGGTAATGCGTAGCTGGTTAGTTCATAAACACGCGAGGCGTCCCGCATCTCACGAAGTTGTGCAACACGCGTTAGGCATTTTTTTCTGTGAGGAAGAAGAAATGGGCAGGTCGAAAAAGGAGGGTCACACGGAAGATCGAACCACTCACAAATCTTGAGCTTTTGAACTCAAGACCTGAACCTCAGACTCTGACGCAATTCCCGCAAAGTACTCGGCGATCTTTGAAGCTACCTTCTCACCAACAACCTCAGCGATTTGTCCCTGCGTCGCGAACTTCACGCCTTGAACGGAACCGAACGCTTCGAGAAGCTCCTTCGCTCGCTTCTTGCCGATGCCTTCGATGAGATCCAATTCCGTTTGAAGCGTCCGCTTCGCTCGAAGCGAGCGGTGATACGTGATAGCAAATCGGTGCGCTTCATCTCTAACTTGCTGAAGAAGTCGAAGTCCTGATGATGATTTCGGGATCAGTTCAGGCTCACTCTTTTCGGGAAGGAATACTTCCTCGAGTCGCTTTGCCAAACCAATGATGGGCTGACTTTGAATGCCGAGCTTGTTCAGAACCTCCATCGCACTCGAAAGCTGACCTTTGCCTCCGTCAACCATAATCAGGTCCGGCATCTCCGAACCTTCGTTCAGCACACGCGCATACCGTCGTTCGACAACCTCGCGCATGCTTGCAAAGTCGTCCGGCCCCACCACGGATCTGATTTTGAATTTTCGATACTCGCTCTTTTTCGGCTTGCCATCAACAAACACAACCATCGAGGCAACGGGGTCTGTTCCCTGAATGTTCGAATTGTCAAAACACTCGATCCGCCGGGGAAGCTTGGGCAAACGAAGATCACGCTGCAACGCAGTCACTGCGTGGGGAACGTAGTCTGCCCGTTTCATTTTCTGGATCTTCAATTCATCAAGCAGGAACTTTGCATTGCTTTGCGAAAGGCGGACAAGCTTCGCTTCTTCTCCCTCGGTCGGAAAGAGAAGTGTCACTGCATCGCCCCGCTTTTGTGACAGCCAGCGCTGAACAGCTTCAGTATCTTCGATGGAGCCTGAAAGGAAAATCTCCTTCGGAATGTCTTCGGCATCGAGATAGTATTGTTGCAGCAAAGCCTCCAGAACTTCCGCTGCAGGCTTCTCGTCAACATTGTTCATATAATAATGCTGACGTCCAATCAGCTTCCCATCACGAATCTTGAACACGACGCCGCATGCATCGTCTCCTTCGGAAGCAAATGCGACGATGTCGCGATCAATCGGGTCAAGATCGACTGCTTTCTGTTTTTCAGAATATGCTTGAAGTCCCTTGATGCGGTCCCGCAGGGTTGCCGCCTCTTCAAACTTCATCTCCGCCGCAACGCGTTCCATCTCCTCCTGAAGCAGCTGAATGAGGGTTTCTGTTTTCCCTTGCAGCAGCTGGGCAACCTGATCGATCATCGCGTTATAGCGTGCCTGCGTTACGAGGCCTTCACACGGCCCTTCGCATTTCTTGATGTGGTAATCGAGACAGACTTTGATCTTTCTCTTCTTGATCGCATCGTCGTCGATGAAGTAGTTACAACTGCGAATCATGAAAATGTCGCGAACTGTCTTGAGCGCGGCGCGGACATTCTTCACGTCCGTGTACGGACCAAAATACCGTGAACCATCGCGCCGAATCTGCCGCGTGATGAACACGCGAGGAAATGGCTCGTTGGTGATAACGATATAGGGATAGCTCTTGTCGTCTTTGAGATTGACGTTATACCGTGGCTTGAACTTCTTGATGAGGTTCGCTTCGAGAATGAGCGCCTCGACTTCGGAGTCAGTGACAATGATCTCGAGGTCAGTCGCCTTCGACAGCATCTTGTCGATGCGGGCTTCGACATTCCGCGACTTCTGGAAGTACTGCCGTACACGATTGCGCAGATTCTTTGCTTTGCCAACGTACAGCACTTTTCCATCGGCATCTTTGTGTTGGTACACGCCGGGACCAGTCGGCAAATTCACGAGCTTTTCCTCGACTGTCGCCGCTTCGCTTGTGATTCTTATGGTGAGATGTTGGGATTCCATACTGTTCGCAGCGCTCTATCGAATCAAGCACATTTTTCTTGTCAGCGTAGAGCCACCCGCGCTAAGTCTGTACACATACACGCCGCTGGATATACCTGTTCCGCTAAACACTCTCTCATGACGTCCGGGCTTCAGCTCGTCATTCACCAACGTTGCCACTTCGCGACCAAGCATGTCAAAAACCTTCAACGACACAAATCGTGTGGTGAGAGAAATCGAACTGCCAGAGCCTCCCCGTTCATCAGGAAGGCCGGCAATCTCAAACCGTATTGTCGTCGAAGGATTAAAGGGATTGGGATAGTTCTGCTCCAACTGAAATACGTATGGCCGCCGGATCTCTTCAACGACATCCGTAAACGAAACCATCTGCTTCAAAATCCATCCGTCAGGATCGAAAATCACGCTGTCCGGCTGAGTCGAAAGTGGAAGCTTGAATGTCTGGAGGCGAAGACTATCATGAACAATGTAGTCGCGAGTGTTTGCCCCGAAGTAAGCACGAACGCGGATCGGCATCTTAAATATCGGCCACGCTGCTTCCTGGTTTTGCTGAACTGTGTACGTCAGCGTGTCGGCGTTCCACGTGAACCTCGTCGCATACTTTGGCCATCCCTTGCCAAAGATCCATTGGTTGAAGAACCAGCTCATGTCTCGCCCGGCAACGGAGTCGACGACATTCTGCAACTCAGATGTGATTGCACTTTTGCCTGCGTACTTCGCCTGATATGCGCGCAGCGATTTGAAGAACACCGAATCGCCGACTACGCCGCGCAAAGTGTGCAACACCCACCCGCCTTTCGAGTACACGGCCCGGGTGAAGAGATCAAACCCCTGTCCCACCGGATCGTAGATCGCGCCTTGCCACGAGACGAACTGAAATTGACTGAGCGTATCGCGCATGTAGGCTTTCAGTGAATCGAAGCCATAAAGATGTTCGCGCCAGAGCGCTTCGCAGTACGTCGCGAAACTTTCGTTCAGCCAGATGTCTGCCCATGTGCCGCATGTAACGTTGTCGCCCCACCACTGATGCGCCAGCTCGTGCGACACAACCCAGTGGCTCGTAGCATAGTAACGGTTCATCGTGGTAATGGTCTGATGTTCCATGCCGAGGTAACCAAACGGAACAATCGCCGTCATGCCGTATTTGTCGAACGGATACTCGCCAAACAAACCGGCGTACGCGGAGACCATCTGTCTGACAGTCGGCAGAAACGCGGCGGTCCAAGCGGAATCGACGAACGGCACGGCATTCCACGAGTAGTACTGCAACGGAATCGTGTCGCCTGTGGACTTGATGTATGGAAGGGACGAAACGGAAAACCGCGAGACCGTCATACAAACAAGGTGAGTCGCGATGGGTTGGCTCTGCAACCAGCGCCACGTGAGTGTTCCATCCAGATTATTCGTCGTGCCGAGAAATTTACCGTTGGAGGCGGCGACGTAGCCGCTGGAAACAGTCACGTTAATCTCAGCCGTCGCTTTCTCCCACGGCTGATCGTAACATGGAAACCAGAACCGCGCATCCGACGGCTCAGAGAATGTGTAGCCAAGGTTTGCGGGAAGACCTATTGTGTCTCTGAAGAAATAGAATCCCTGCCGCGAACTTGTTCGTCGGAAGTTCTGCAGACGATGATATGCGATGTCGATCAACAATGTATCGCCCGCATGTCGCGTCTCATTCAACGGAATCGTGAACGTCTCTGTGAGCGAATCAAGCTGTGCCGACTTCGCCACCCCGTCGACGCGTACCGTGTCGAGCGCAAGTCCAACGGAATTCAGAACGAGTGAATCGACGTTCCGCTTCAGCTTCATTTTCATGAAACATCTTCCCGCCAGCGCATCGGATGTCATGGGAAGCGTGATGTCGAGTTTGTAGTGAAGCATATCAAAGGGCTGCGGACCTTCATACGCATCCATCACCAACGCGTGCGATGTCAGGTATCGCAGATCCGGCAAACCGATCCTTCCCTCCTTTTCAACCGGGACTTGCCGATGTTGGGCCACGACTCTGAGCACAACAACCAGAATCCAGAATCCCAGAGCCAGAATCCTTCGCCTATTCAAATGCTTCACTCAATCTCCCATACACTTGCTTTCCATTCGCGACTAAAAGTCCAACCAGGACAAACGCCGCCCCCACAAACACATTCGGGTCGAGCGACTCAGCCAGTACTGCCGACCCTAACACGACTGCAACAATCGGCGTAATGAAACTGATAAGCGATAGGTACACCGCCTGAACGCGTTTCAGCAGCCAAAAATACGCTGCGAACACAACCACAGATCCGATCGTGCCGAGGTACACGATCGAGCCAATCGACGCAGCGTCCCACACAACAGACGCGTGCGATTCCAAAACAAAACTCATTGCCACAAGAATCACGGCGCTCGCAGACATCCCGACAAAATTGAATGCAAAGGGACTAATGTTGTGGCCGATCTTTTTGACGAGGACGAGACTGTAAGCTTGCATGATTGTCGTCGCGACGACCATTGCCATGCCGAGCAGCGTTCGCGCGTCGGCAACATGCACGTCGCCGGCAAAGATGACGACCAATCCCGCAAAGGCAAGTCCGATGCCTGCAACCTTGAACACGTTGAGCGGCTCCTCTTTCAACATCACGTGCGAAAAGATTCCAACCCAAAATGGATACGCCGCGAAGAGAATGCTCGCCAGACCGGTAGGCACGTATTGCTCCGCCCAGTAGATGAAGGCAAACGGGATCGAGTATGAAAGGAAGATGAGCACGCCGTACATCTTCTTGGCGTCGGCAGTCATCGGAATCTCGATCCGTTGCACCTTGATGATGAGCCAGAGAATCACTCCCGCAATTGCGAATCGAAGTCCCGCGCCAAGCAGCGGCGGCACGCCCGACAATCCGATCTTGATCGCAAGCCATGTCGATCCCCAAACAAAACACGCTGTGGCAAATGCCAGGTAGATTTTTATGCGTTCACTGTTCAATGGCGCCTCAGTACTGTTCATCACATGTTGGCAGAAAGCTGCTTGCAAGGTAAGGAGATTGTGCGAGTGAGGCAAAGAATTCGAGAAGTTGATAAGATGTTGGATGTCTGCTATATTGTTCGTGCTTCCTTGTAGTACCAGCGCTCCCATGCACACGAATCCGATTCTCAACCATGAGCAAACAAGATATCCCGACAACCCAGGCGGTTCGCGTGTTGCGGGCGAAACAAATTGAGTTCACTCCCCACTTCTATGCGTACGAAGAACGCGGAGGAACGCGCCTTTCGGCGGAGTCTCTCGGCGTTCCCGAGCATGCGGTCATCAAAACCATCGTCCTCGAGACACAGGAGAAGAAACCGCTGATCTGCCTGATGCATGGCGATCAGGAAATCTCCACGAAGAATCTCGCGAGATTTCTTGGCGTCAAAGGAGTCGTTCCGTGTGAACCGGCGACCGCAGGCAAACACACAGGCTACATGGTCGGTGGAACAAGCCCATTCGGAACGACCAAGATACTTCCGGTGTATGTTGAATCATCGATCTTGAATCTTGAACGCATCTACATCAACGGAGGTAAGCGGGGATTTCTTGTTGAGATGAATCCAAGAGACATCTCCCAGGCAATCGACGTCACCGAAGTTAACGTCGCGATCACCAATTGACGACTCCCGTGCCAACACTCTCTTATGCGCACTGCCGATGACTGACTCCCTCTGGACAATCCCGATTTTGTTTCTCACCGGTGCTATTGCCGGATTGGTGGATTCGATTGCCGGCGGTGGCGGGCTTATCACCATACCGGTCATGTTGAGCATTGGACTGCCGCCTCAGGTTACATTGGGCACGAACAAATTTCAAGCGAGCTTCGGCAGTTTCACGGCGGCGGCGTACCACGTGCACAAGAAAAATGTCGATCTCAAAGACGCGTGGCTCGGCATCGTGTGCACATTGATTGGCGCGGCCATCGGCACATGGGGCGTGCAACAAATTGATGCGCAAGCGCTCGGTAAAGTTATCCCGTTCCTCCTCGCCGGCATTCTCGTCTATACATTCTTCACACCATCACTCGGCGAAGTTGACAGCGCGCCGAAACTGCGCAAGAATGTTTTCTATCTCATCATGGGACTGGCTCTTGGCTTCTACGATGGGTTCTTCGGTCCCGGTGTCGGATCGTTCTGGGCAATCGCGTTCGTTGCGTTGCTCGGCTTCAATCTTTCGCGGGCAACCGGCTACACGAAGCTTATGAACTTCGTGAGCAACATTGTATCATTGATCGTGTTTGCGATGGGTGGAAACGTCTGGCCGGTGTTTGCTATCCCGATGGCTGTTGGTCAGATCGTTGGCGCCCGATTAGGCTCAGGTCTCGTCGTGAAGCGCGGCGCGGCGTTCATCCGTCCTGTCTTCGTCACCATGGTGGTCATTATGATTTTCAAAGTCTTCTACGACAAATTCATTGCACAGTAACCATGCACCCGACCATTGATTATCAGGCAATGTTGGATGTTGCAATCGAAGAAGCCCGTCGCGGTCTTGCAGAGGGGGGCATTCCCATCGGGGCCGCGATCTACAACAACAAAGGCGTGTTGCTCGGCCGCGGACACAACCGTCGCATTCAGGAGAACGATCCGTCGGTTCATGCTGAAACGGACGCGTTCCGAAAAGCAGGACGCCAGCAATCTTATCGCGACAAGATCATGGTCACCACGCTCGCTCCCTGCTGGTATTGCAGTGGGCTTATCCGTCAATTCAAGATCGGAACAGTGGCTGTGGGCGAGTCCGTGAACTTTCAAGGCGGCATCGAGTGGCTTCGGGAGAATGGAGTGAAGGTCGTAGATTTGCATTCACAGGAATGCATAGCGATGCTCGCCGATTTTATCAGCACGCATGCGGAAATCTGGAATGAGGATATCGGAGAGGAATGATTTGCTATCTTACACAGAGGAACATTATGGAGATCAGAAAAGAAATCATCCGTAACGGCGTCAGCTTCGGGACCGCGCTTTCCATTTGCATTTCGTGGTCAATCAACCACTCGGTGCTGTGGGCAATCGTGCACGGCTTCTTCTCGTGGTTGTACGTTGTGTACTACTGGATTTTTCTGCGTTAGAGTTTGTATCCGAGGCGCGAGAGAGCGGCCGCGTTTCCCCGCCACTCCTTTTGTACCTTCACGTGCAACTCAAGAAACACGGGCTTATGGAGAAATTTCTCAATCTCCTTGCGCGCTTTGGCGCCGATCTCCTTGAGCATCTCCCCCTTCTTGCCGATCAGGATTCCCTTCTGCGAGTCGCGCTCCACATAGATGTCGGCGCTGATGAACGTCTTGCCGACTTCCCGTTCTTTGAACTCCACGATGTCGACTGTGGTTGAATAGGGAATTTCTTCTTTCGTGGCAAAGAAAATTTTCTCGCGAATAATTTCGCTCACAAAGAAACGCTCGGAGTGTTCGCTGACAATATCGGTGGGATACATCGGCGGGTGTTCGGGAAGCAGTTTGACGAGTGTCGTTACGAGATCCTGAGTTCCCTCGTGCTTCAAAGCGGAAATCGGGAAAATGTCTTTGAACGGAAATGCCTTCGAATAGAAATCGATGATCGGGAGGATGTTCTGCTTTTCTATCGCATCAATTTTGTTGATGACAAGAAAGACAGGAGTCTTCAGTCCCTTCAATCTCGAGAACGCGTCATCGTGAGTCAGATCCTGATCAATGTTGGGTCGGGTCGCATCGATCATAAACACCAAGGCGTCGGCATCCTGAATCGCCGAGGACGCAAACTCCATCATCACTTCCTGCAGCAAGTATTTTGGTTTGATGATGCCCGGCGTGTCAAGGAAGATCATTTGATATTCCCTGGTGGAGAGGATGCCGAAGATCTTGTGCCGGGTGGTCTGTGCTTTGGGCGTAACAATGGAAATCTTCTGCTGCAACAACGCATTCATGAGTGTCGACTTGCCAACATTCGGTTCCCCGATAATTGCCACATAGCCGCACCGAAAATGGTCAGCAAGATTCAGTTCTTCGTTCATACCTTCTCCATAGACAAAACCCCGTCATGAAAACGGGGCGAGTGATCATACATGGATAAGACGACGACATTCGTTCAAAGAACGAGTGTTACGCAGCCGAAGGAATAACGCCCGGCGCAGGCGCGCCGCGCAGCAGCCCTTCGGTACTCAGATCTTCGTCAATATCAGGCCAATGTATGTGGAACCCTGCTCCAGCGATTCGCCAATTCGTTCGCTGGGCCGGAGAAGCGTGAAGCAAACGCGGATACCAGGCCAGAGGAACAATAATCGTTCTGCCATCGAATAGATCTACACCTATGGTATCCTCAGTGAAGTGAACATTTCGTACGCGTTCACCCGGTTTGACGTCTGATGTGTTCATTCCATGCCTCTATGCATTCATGCTTTCGTTCAACCAGAATTCGTTCGATCTCCCGTAGTTCTTTTGGCGTATACCCAAGGTTTCTTGTCAAAGCGACAGGCTGCAGCCAAAATTTTGCAGAGCATTCGTCGCGATCAACATGCACATGCAACGGCTCGCGAAGATCATGGCTGACAAAGTAAACCCGGTACGGTCCATGGAGGAAAACAGTCGGCATGGACTACAACGCTTCTTCGCCCGACTCGCCCGTCCGCACACGAATCACATCATCTACAGGATACACAAAAATTTTGCCATCGCCCACCTGTCCGGTTCTCGCCGCGTTCATGATCGTCTCGATGACTTTTTCCGAGAGTCCATCGGTCACGATCACCTCGAGTTTGATCTTCGGGAGAAAATCGATTTGGTATTCCGAGCCGCGATACAATTCCGTGTGCCCCTTCTGCCGGCCGTAACCTTTCACTTCGGTGAGGGTCATTCCCTTCACGCCAATCTCCGCAAGCGCTTCGCGGACATCGTCGATTCTGAACGGACGGATGATGGCTTCGATTTTTTTCATAGACGATTCCGTTGCTTACTACTCAATGATGTTCATACGTTGATATTCCCCTTTGTCAATCATCTCAGACACCAATCGGGCAAGAGGTTGAAGAGTGGGATGAAGGTTATCATGCGCACGCAGGAGAAAGACCACAATAGGAAACTTGTCGAGATTCTGTTGGTATTCCAAATTCTTGTCCGCAGTGATGAGCGCTTCAAATCCTTTCCAAGTCATCAAGCCCAAAAGCTCTCCGTTCTTCTTACCTATCCATCCCATATAATCGACCGTGTACACTTCATGCTGTGCACCGAGGTCGAATCTCAGCATATGAGGAAGATTCTCATCAAGCAGGATTTTCATCGAGCAACTTCTTGTTCGTCACAAACCCTTCCGCCGTATTAAGAACTTCAAGCGCCTTCTCCTTCGAGACTGAGGGAAAGTTTTCTAAGAACACTTCGAGAGCATATCCGCCCTCCAAGTAATCAAAGAGGGACTGAATTGGAACTCTCGTACCCGTGAACACCGGCGTACCGCCCATCGTCTCAGGATCAATCGTTATGGCTCCCTTCTGAAACATCGCGTCGCTCCTTTCTCTCACTTTCCGTGACATTGCTTGTGCTTCTTCCGCTTCCGAAGGTCAAGGATCGTTGCGTCCCACCTTTTCGCCGACATGATAGTCTGCTACTTCCCACCTTTTGCCTGCCATAGCCCTTCACCTCGGTCAGCGTCATTCCTTTCACGCCAATCTCCGCAAGCGCTTCACGTACATCGTCGATTCTGAACGGACGGATGATGGCTTCGATCTTTTTCATAGGCGAGATCCATTCAAGCTAGATCATATCATTTGGAAATTGCGCGTGACTTTTACAAACTTCCTTTTGCCGTTCTGTCCCTTTCTTTCCCGGATAGGTATTTCTTTCTGGACAAACTCGATGGTGGCTCCATTGGGAATCTGATCAAGAACATTGGGATGCTTGAGAACATGTCGCATAAAATCGAACGCAACGTCTATGTTATGCTCCACCATTTCCTTCTTTGTCATTCTTCATTCTCCTCAAATACTGTTTCTTATACCATCGCCAATGGTCTTTTATGTCTTGATGGGCGTATAACAGCGCGTCTTCAAGCCTCTCCATCGCGATACTTTGCTTTTCCTTGCCCCCCTTGGGCAGGAGAGTATCCCGATGGAAGAATCCATGAGCACAATCGTACCTGACGATCGGTAACCAACGCTCCCCGTACAACGATTCGTATTGCACTACAAGGTCTATCACTCTTCCCCTGTCGGTAGTGAACCTCACCCTCAGCCGCTCATTACCTGATGCATCAAGCTTGTGGAGATATTCCGTCGTCTTCATTCAACAGAGAGTCTGATTCAAGAACTACAAATGGACTACCTTCCGTGACACTGCTTGTACTTCTTTCCGCTGCCGCATGGGCACGGATCGTTGCGCCCGATTTTTTCGCCGACATGAATTGGCTGCGGCTTGCCTGCTTTCGCTTCAGGCGGCGCTTGCGCTTCACCGCCGGGAACAGGCTCACGATTCCCGCGGAATCCCAGTCCACCGGCTTCCTCGTGCGACGTTCGTATCTGTTGCGGTCGACGCGGCCCTCGCATCGGCAACTGCTGCGTCTCCACCGGATATAGCTTGAACGCAGTCGTGACGATCTCCGTGTTCACCTGATCGAGAAACTCCATGAACATGTTGAACGCCTCGGTCTTGTACTCGACAATCGGATCCTTCTGCCCGTATGCGCGAAGGTGAATTCCCTCTTTCAGATCATCCATCTCACGCAGATGATCCTTCCACTTTTCATCGACGACACGAAGCACAACCATCTTCTCGATTTGCGCCATCATCTCGTGGCCGAGTTTCTCCTCTTTCCGTCTGTAGAACTCACGAGCCGCTTTGATGATCTCGTCGCGGACGCCATCCTTCCCGATCGACTGAAACTGCTGGGGAGCAATCTGCAGGTCCACGAGAAGTTGGGAGCGTAAGTCGTTCTTGAGAGCCTCGATTTCCCCTTCATCGTAATACTTCTCGACAAGTTTCTGGGCTAGCTCATCGACAAGATCCAGAACGTCATCTTTGATGCGATCGCTGACCAGCGCCCGGCGCCGACGCGTATAGACAACCTCGCGCTGCTGGTTCATCACGTTATCGTACTCCAGCAGCCGCTTACGGATGCCGAAGTTGTTTTCCTCAACTTTCTTCTGAGCGCGCTCAACAGATTTCGTAATGAGCGGATGCGTGATCACTTCGCCCTCTTTGAGACCAAGCCGCTCCATGATGCGCGCAATGCGGTCGCTTCCGAACAAGCGCATCAAGTCATCTTCGAGCGAAAGGAAGAACATCGACGAGCCAGGGTCGCCCTGACGACCGGCGCGCCCGCGCAACTGGCGATCGATACGCCGCGCTTCATGGCGCTCCGTGCCCACGATGTGAAGTCCGCCGGCATCGCGTACACCGGGGCCAAGCTTGATATCCGTGCCGCGTCCCGCCATGTTTGTTGCAATCGTGATCGCGCCCGGATTGCCGGCGTGAGAGACGATTTCCGCCTCGCGTTGATGCTGCTTCGCATTCAACACATTGTGCGGAATACCTTTGCGCTTGAGCATGCGGCTCAGCGTCTCCGACACTTCGACGCTCGTGGTTCCAACAAGCACGGGTCTCCCCTTCGACCGCATCGACTCGATCTCTTCAAGCACCGCGTTGTACTTCTCGCGCTTCGTCTTGTAGATGACGTCATCAATGTCGTCGCGAACCATTGGCTTGTTCGTCGGAATGACGACGACGTCAAGTTTATAGATATCGAAGAACTCGCTCGCCTCAGTCTCGGCCGTACCTGTCATGCCCGCGAGCTTCTTGTAGAGACGGAAGTAATTCTGCAGCGTGATCGTCGCAAGCGTTTGCATGTCGCGCTCAACCTTCACGCCTTCCTTCGCTTCAATCGCCTGATGCAATCCATCAGAGTAGCGTCTGCCCGGAAGAAGACGACCGGTGAACTCATCAACGATCTGCACTTTGCCATCGTCCGTCACGACGTACTCATCATCTTTCGCATAAAGAGAATACGCGCGCAGGAGTTGGTTCACGGTGTGAATCCGGTCGCTGCGCTCCGCGTACACTCGGTTCAACTCATCTTTCTTAAGCTGAATTTGCTCTTTCGATAGCGACTGATCATTCTCCAGAATGCTGAATTCCGTGCCGAGGTCCGGAAGGATGAAGAAATCCTTGTCGCCGCCGCCTGCAAGCAACTCGCGTCCTTTTTCCGTCAGATTGATTTGGTGATTCTTTTCTTCGATGGCATAATAGAGTTCATCGTCGATTTCGTGCATGCGAGCAGATTGATCGCGCAGGTATTCTATTTCCGTTCGCTGCACCAATGATTTGTTTGAGGGATCGGATAACACCTTCATCAAGCGCGGATGCTTCGGAAGCCCGCGATTCGCGCGCAAAAGTTGAACGCCGGCCTGCTCTTCTTTCTCATCACCCAGAAGCTTCTCGGCTTCGGCAACGATTTTCGAGATGTAACTCTGCTGGGCATTCACGAGTCGCTCGACCCGCGGCTTCATCTCGTTGAAGCGTTGATCTTCGCTCGATGTTGGTCCGCTGATGATGAGCGGCGTTCGCGCTTCATCGACCAACACCGAGTCAACCTCGTCGACGATCGCATAGTAGTACTCGCGATGCACAAGGTCGATCTTGTCAACCACCATGTTGTCGCGCAGGTAATCGAAGCCAAACTCATTGTTGGTTCCGTAGGTGATGTCGCAACCGTATTCTTTCCGACGTTGAAATGAATCCATTGTGTTCTGAATGCACCCAACGGTCAGCCCGAGGAACTCGTACACTTTGCCCATCCACACACTGTCGCGTTTTGCGAGGTAGTCGTTCACCGTTACAAGGTGAACGCCGCGACCCGGGAGCGCATTCAAATACACCGGCATCGTCGCAACGAGTGTTTTCCCTTCGCCCGTTGCCATTTCGGCGATTCTTCCCTGATGCAGCACCATGCCGCCGATGAGCTGCACGTCGAACGGGATCATATCCCACACAACCGTATTACCAAGAATGTCAAACTTCTGCCCGACCAATCGTCGGCATGCATCTTTCACTGCGGCAAATGCTTCGGGGAGTATTTCGTCAAGCGCATCTCTCGTGATCTCGTTGCGCTCCTTCTCCAACTCATCGAGATGAGTTGCGAGCGCGTCGCGCTCTGCTCCCTCTGTCCCTTGCAGTTGCTCCTTCACGGATGCGATTTCGGTTTCGACATCTTTGAGAGCTTCGGCGATCCGCGAACGGAACTCCGGAGTCTTGGCCCGCAGTTCATCGTCCGAGAGCTTCTGATACTCATTGTAGTATCCGTTGATCTCGTCCACTAACGGTTGAAGAGATTTGACGTCGCGTTCGTGCTTACTCCCAAAAATCTTCTTCAAAACCCCAAGCATCACACACCAAATGTTGTGTCTGTTCAAAAAATTCGACTAAATATAGCCACAATTCCGAGGACAAACAAGGTAACGCTTGAGCCACTCAACGGGTACACAACGCATCTCCACACAATTTTTCCTTGTCGCCGCTGCTTGTTTCGTCATCGTCGCGGCGCAAGCAATTGTGTACGGACCATCGCTCTCTCATCCCTTCATTGCGTACGACGACAACACGTACGTGTACGAGAACAGGAACATCCACTCGCTGAGCTGGCAGTCCGTCGAAAATTTGTTTTCTCGTTCCTACTTTCATTCATACACGCCGCTAGCGTTGCTCTCGCATGCAATGGACTTCGCCATCTGGCAGACGAACGCGTTCGGACATCATTTGACCAGCATGCTGCTTCATTGCGCGAATGCTATTCTGTTCTTTGTCGCATGCCTGAAGTTGCTCTCGAAGGTACATTCAGTTGAACCAGAGAACAACGTAACCGGACAGTTCACCAACGCCCCGACACGTACGATCATTGCTTCGTTCGCCGCAACATTGCTCTACTCCATTCATCCACTGCGTGTAGAAAGTGTCGCGTGGATCTCCGATCGAAAAGATCTGTTGATGACGTTCTTCCTTCTTGTCTCGACGCTGTTCTATGTTCGTCATGTCGAGCGGAAGAGCGACGAAGTTTCCCTTCGCTGGTATCTTCTTTCGGTAGGATGTTTCCTGCTTGCACTTTTATCAAAGAGCGTCGCCGTTGTCTTGCCGCTTCTCTTTTTTGTGTTGGATTGGATATTGCTTCGATCTCCCGGCGATCAGCTTGGCCGACGCCGATTGCTGATCGAGAAACTTCCGTTCCTCTTCTTGAGCTTGATATTCGCTTTGATTGCGCTCGGCGCAGCGCCGAAGACGAAGCTCAACATCATCGTCGCACAGATGTCGTCGATCGAGCGGACACTTCTGCCGCTGTATTCGTTAACGTTCTATCTCGCAAAAACACTCTGGCCGCAAAGCATAACGCCAATCTATGATGCGCCGGGATTCTGGCTGATTGTTGTCGGAGGCTCGATCAGCATTCTGATTTCAGTTTGCACCGTCGTCTTAGCGCTTCAAGGACAGCGCGGGTGGCTGGCATCGTGGCTCTCGTATGCAATCCTGCTCGCGCCTACGTTCGCGTTGTCATCGGGAATACAACCCTGGGCTGATCGCTATGCGTATGCTGCGTCGATTCCTCTGACGATCGGTGTTGGCGGATTGCTCGATTTCTTCTGGAGAAAGAAGAGAGTGTCACGCTCTGTGCTACTCTTCGTCCCAGCGGGTGTCGCGGTCCTTTTCGGAATTCTCAGCGCGAGACAAGTGCATCTCTGGAGCGATGCCGAAACCCTTTGGCGACATGCGGTTCAGGTTTCTCCACGCGTTCCGGCAACGCACGAAAATCTGGGGCTTGCACTCTCGAGCGGCGGCAATTCCGAAGCAGCGAGTCAGATGTTTCGAAAGGCAATCGCCCTCCATCCGACATACGCCGAAGCGTTGTTCAACCTTGGCGTGATGTTCGAGCGCCGGGCATTCATCGATTCGGCTGAATACTACTACGCGCAAGCGATTCTTGCGGACAGCACATTTGCAGACGCGTACACGAACCTCGGCAACATCTACGTGAGTCGTGGCATTAACGAGACCGGCATTGCGCTCTACAACCGTGCGGTGACAATGAATCCTTCCGACGCAGATGTTTACTATAACCTGGGATACGCGTATTATCAGAGTGGAGATAAGTCGCGAGCGGTTTCGTTTTTCGAGAAGGCCATCGTTCTTTCGCCTAACTATGCAAAAGCGCATTTCAATCTTGGATATGTCCTTCTCGAAATGCACAACGAGGAGCGAGCATTGGCTTCGTTGATTCGCGCCGCACAGCTCGGCTCAGAGGAGGCTCAGAAACTGTTGCACGCCAACGGACATTCGTGGTAACAACTTTTCATCCGACCAATCAAACAAACCTATGAAATGCCATACGTGGTACCATTATTTGGTGAGCGCGGGCTTCGCGCTCCTGCTCGCCGGTTGCGCAACAACTCGCCAACAACAACAGCCGCCGCGACCCGACGTGGAAAGCGAGCCGCTCTTCGAAAAACCGAGCATGCTCACAACGCTCAGCGCATCGCCGTACGCGATGCTCAAAGCCAAGATCGATTCGCTGATTCCCGACTCGCTGTTTCCGCCGGCGCACATCGGAATCAAAATCGCCTCGCTGAAGACCAAGGAAACGTTGTACGAGCTTAATGCCAACTCGCTATTCAATCCGGCGTCCAATCAGAAGCTCTACACATCCTCCACCGCATTGTCGAGGCTCGGGCCGTCTTACGAGCTAGCAACAGTCGTCAGCATCGACACGCTCACCAATACGATTTTCATCAAAGGATATGGCGACGGCGTGTTCTCGACAGAGAATCTTGATTCACTTGCGCGAGCAGTGAAAGCACGACTTCCGTTCGGGCGCACGTGGCGCGTCGCAGGGGACGTCTCGTACTTTGACAGTGAGTTTTGGGGATATGGTTGGAACTGGGACGATGAGCCTGAAGCGTATCAGATGTTTCTCACGCCGCTGATCTTGAACGGAAACACAATTCGATTGATCGCGAAGCCCGGCTTGCGCGTCGGCGATAGCGTGTTGGCCTTCACGAGACCGGCAACGAACTTCGTCTCGATACTGAACAATGCCACAACAGCGGCAGACACGGACACCGTAGCGCTGAAACTCTCGCGTAAGTGGCGCGAGCGCTCCAATGTGCTTACTGTGGAAGGCGGAATGCGGCTCAGCGACAAAGCAGACAGCACCGACCTGAGCGTGTGGCAACCCGAGCGCTACACGGTTCAAGTCTTTGCCGAACGAATGAAACAATACGGCGCGATCATTCATGAAACGGCAATCGATACGGTATCACCTTCTGCATTCGAGGTCGCTCGCTTCTCGCACAAGCTCGACACCGTGATGACGTACTTGAACAAAGAGAGCGACAATCTCTCCGCCGAAACATTCTTGAAAGTGCTGGCGGCAGAAAAGAAGGGAACGCCCGGCTCGGCGGAAACCGGAGTGACTGTCGTGAAAGAGTTTCTCGCAGAGCACGACATCGATACGACGAAAATCAGAATCGTTGACGGCTCAGGCTTGTCGCGTATGAATTTGATTTCGCCCGCCGCGACGGTTCGTCTGCTCGAGGCGATGTACGGCTCGCCGCACTTCATGACATTCTATCGATCGCTCCCTATTGCTGGCTTTGACGGCACAATCCGCAGCAGGATGCGACGCACACCGGCTGCCGGAAATCTGCACGCAAAAACCGGCACGCTCTCCGGCGTGACTGCGCTTTCCGGTTACGTCAAAGGTGCCGACGATGAGTGGTTCGCGTTTTCGATGATGATGATGAACTACCCCACGCAGGCGCGAGTGTATCGCCGCGTGCAGGATAGAATCGGGGTGTTTTTGAGCAGACTTTCTCGCGAGGCGTTCTGACAACTTGGAGTGTAGTTGTGTTTGTTAGATTGATCGGGCCATTGTCAACATGGTTCACATAGACCAATGACCCGATCTCCCGTCGACTGAATCTCTAACTCCAGCACATGCAAGTCATTTGAGCAAGAGTAGCTTTTTCGTATTAACGAAGCTTCCTGCCTGCAGTCGATAAACGTACATGCCGCTTGCAAGTCCATTGGCATCGAAGACCAGCCGGTATCTTCCCGGCTCTTGCACGTCATCAAAGAGTGTCGCGACCTCCTGCCCCAACAGATCATACAACTTCAACTGCACTCTGTTTGCGGCGGGAATCTGATAGCGTATTGTTGTCGTCGGATTGAATGGATTTGGATAGTTCTGTTCCAGATCGAATGTCGAGGGGA
The DNA here is from genome assembly GCA_016218065.1 of Ignavibacteriota bacterium. Classification (GTDB taxonomy): domain Bacteria; phylum Bacteroidota; class Ignavibacteria; order UBA10030; family UBA6906; genus CAADGV01. The sequence goes on from JACRFA010000174.1 coordinate 31,844, forward strand.
TCCCTTCACGCAATTCGGGGACTGAAACTATCCCACCGCCAAGTCGCGTAGCGCCGGAAAGGAAACCGACAAGAATCACGTCGCCACCGCCGGCGCTTCGTCCAATCGCAGCTTCTCCCACAAATGCTCGCACGACATTTCCTGAACCACTCTGCACTCCGTAGCCTGTGCCAAACGCAGAAAGAGGAATTGCAACGGGCTGAGCAAATACGGTCTGCACAGACGCACACAGCAATGCTGCCATCGCAACAGTGAATAACTTCTTCATTGATGTCTCCTTTCTTTCAATGTTGGATTCATTCGCGATTCGCTATCGAAGCGTGATGTGCACAGGAATCGTTCTGCTGCCTGCGGTCGCTTGCCCAAGCGCAACCCCGATCACCGGAGTTCCTTCGCTCACGGTCATGCCGTCAACTTCGCGCGTCTTCAACGGACGAACACTTCCCGCCACTTCTGCTGCAGTGAGTCGCTGCCCCACGGAAATCGGCGCGCTCGGATCAACCTTCACCTGAGCAACTCCCATGACCGTGAGTGCAACGTAATCACCCGGCTGGGCTGGACCCGCGACGCTGTGCATGCTCATCTCGTCTTTTCCCGGCGCAGCTTCCCACACCATCCGACTCTTCACAACGCCGACCACGCCAGCGAATTGTTTGTTATCCGCCAAACGTACCAGAGGCAACGAGGACTGACTTCCCGGAATCGGATCCGCCAACCCTGCCGCAGCAACGACGTCGCCTTCCGTGAGCGCTGAAGTCCCTCCGACTTTGGCGACAAGCGAGTACTCACTTGCAAAGACATTGCCTGCTTCGATATTGTCAACAGTGTAGAGCGCCCACTGGCCCGATGCGTTTTGAGTGTTGGGCCAAAGCCCGTAGTTCACAACACCGGGACTTGGGATGTACACGCCATAGTTTGAATGGTTCGGAGCCGATCCGAGCTGAATGGCATCGTCGCCTGTGGCATTGGTTCGAATGCCATCGTTTCCTGTCGAATTCTCGATCACCAAACTGTAGTCGGCGCTCGGGCCAATTCGAAGTCCACCGGTTGCAGGCACTGTTAACCTAATGCCGGCTAAATAAAGGCGCCACCGCGATGTGTCGCCATCGTAATACGTCCATGCTCGAAAAGCTCCGTTCGTTGCGTAACCGTAGAAAGGCCAGCTGGCGGCATCCGATCCTTCCACATACATGCCGGTGTATTCTTTCGCTGTTGCTGTTCCTCGCGTCCCAAAAACTTCATTACCCGAAATTGGAGCTGATCGACCAATGAATACTTTCCCGCTGTCGTAGTAGAGAGTCGTACCGTTATATTTCCACTGCGCGGTCCCACCTTGCGCGGGGTTCAGACTGTAGGCGGACGATGCAAGTTTGATACGCGGCGACAGCTCGGCGCCTGCACCGACTTGCGTGCTGATCCAGTACGGAACTGCCCATGTAATTGATCCCGGAAATGCTGTCACGTCGCCAAGATACGTCGAGAAGATTCCATCACGAACAGTCACGTTTTTTGCTTCCGTCCAAAGCGCAGCTCCTCCGCTTGCGGCGCCGTAGAGCCGGAACGTCATCGAGTACGAACCATCGGGTCGCGGAACACCAAGCGTATCAGTAAGCACGCCTTGATACGAAAGTTGCTTCGGCACTTGCGCGCGTGTCTGGAAAGCGACAAACGCAGCAAGAACAACCAATCCAACAATACCCCTGTATCGCATACGAACCTCCCTTGTTAATTGTTGATGAATGGTGGTACCACGAAATTACGACGACTCTCTCAACCTTCAAAAACCACAAATATCATTCCCCTCAGTCGAGTGCGGATTGGAACCTCAAATGAATTGCAGCAAGAATAGACTGTGCAGCTTTCGAGAAACGGCGGATACGAGATAGCAACTAACATGCGCTACACAAAGAGTGCGGCAAGAGTTGTTGGAAAGGAATGCGGAAAGAATCATTACTCACATCCCGCAAAAATGATTGAGTGACTTGTTCGCTCAACGGTGCGGCGCAAGATAGAAACGGCATTGTTCAATGTCAAGAAATAAAACTTTGGAGTTTGAGGATTTCGATTTTTTGGTTCGGAAAAATCGAACAGAACGCAAACAAGATGCGAGCAGGGATATCGATTTCATGTAAGTAACCATCCTGTCGCTACGCGACGGAGTTGGTTGTTGATCTGTGAGCCCGACCTTGAAAGGTCGGGCTAATTTCGCGCGGCCACTACGTGGTAAGCAAGGAGATAAACGCTCGTCCCAGAGGGACGGAATGAACA
>JACRFA010000175.1 GCA_016218065.1 Ignavibacteriota bacterium
CGTCATGGAAGTAACTGACGAGCGCGGAGCCGATCGCGCCTGAGGCCATCTGCATGCTGCCCATCAACGCGGAAGCCGTGCCTGCGTTGCGCGTGAATGGCTCAATCGCCATTGCGGTCGTGTTCGGACTGAGGAACCCGAGCGCGACGAGGTAGCTGAAGATCATAAGAATAACTCCCAGGGGAGGAAGTCCAACAAGTACGCCAACGACAAACAACGCGGTAACAAAGCTCTGTGCAACAACAGCAGCCATGGAAACTTCTTTGCTGGTGCGCGTTCTAAGAACATACCTGTTCACCTGACTCGCGCCAATCACGCCGCACGCGCTCAGGCCGAACATCCAACCGAACTCTTTGTCCGTCATCCCAAACAGGCTCATGTACACAAACGGCGCATCGGAGATGTAGGCGAAGAGTCCGCCGGACGCTGCCGCGCTTGCCACGCCGTACACGATGAACTGCGGCGTCTTCAGCACAGCGGCATACTCGCGCACAACCTGCATCGGATGAAGGGAGATGGACGCGTCAGCGGAGCGACTCTCAGGAAGAAAGCGTATGACTCCCGCGAGAATGAACGCGGCAATCGACGCCAGGACTGCAAAGATCAACCGCCAGCTATAGAGATCGGCGACGTATGCACCCACGGTCGGCGCGATGATGGGCGAAACGCCAAGCACAAGCATGAGCGTCGAGAAGATGCGCGCGACTTCGTTCATCGGAAAGAGGTCGCGCACGATTGCCCGCGCCGCGACAATTCCCACACAACTTCCAATGGCAAGCAGAAAGCGCATCACCACCAGCCAGTAAATCGATGGGGCGAGTCCGCATCCAATTGCGGCTGCGATGTAGATACTCAGTCCAACAACGACCGGCTTCTTCCGTCCGTACCGGTCAAGCAACGGACCGTACATGAGCTGCCCGATGGAAATGCCGATGAAGTAGCTGGTGAGCGTGAGCGCGACGTGCGAGATGTCCGAGTTCAGGTCGCGCGCAATCGCGGGGAATCCCGGCAGATACATGTCGATGGAAAACGGCCCGATTGCCGTGAGCGTACCGAGTACGAGAATGAGTTTGTTGTGTTGCTTGCGGTTCATCTTTCTTCAAGGCTCAACTGCCCGGTACGACAAAGAGGCTTTACCGACTGGAACAAGAAACGGAAGGCTCTTATGTCATTCCGATGGAGCGAAGCGACTGAGGAATCTCTCTCTTGGGGATCAGATTCCTCACCCCGCCAAAGAGCGTCGGAGTTCGGAATGACATTGATCTCAGTTTTTCAACAGCCCGATAGACACTACGTATTAATGGCGGCGTGGCTAACTTATTACCGCACAGAGCACTAACGACCCGTCCCCGTGAATTTGTTCCAAATTCACACATGGACCAAACACCATTTCAAAAAACGGTTCATCGCGCCTTCTTGCCGATTAGCATGATCACTTGATAACAAACGTCGGCTGAACCCATGCAACCGCTCCGTTCGAATCCATCACGCGGGCGCGAACGTATGTTGGTGAACCTCCAAGAGTGTAGATTGCAGGATTCGCTCCGGTGCGCAGCAGTACCTTCCCGCCATCACCAATGAACTCTGTCGTGAATTTGAAATCTCCTTTTTTCCGGATGCGAATCTCCACCGTCGTCGGTGTGACAATCACGTCATCGAGCACGACGCCTGTGCTCGCGTAGAACTGTCCGGCTTCCATGCGCGAGAGGATTTCCTGCGGCGCGAGTGTTCGTGAGCGGACAACAACCCAGCCCCGTCCAGGATTCGAACGGTCCGGAGCAAACTCTTCCTTGAAATGGTGCGCATCATCGACGGCAATGCCGTAGATTCTCTTGCCGCGTGTGAGCAGCATATCCCACACCTCCTCCATGCCGGGCGAATCCCCGCCGCCAACATTGTTCACCAGGGGGTGACCATTGAAAATCTCAATGAGCTTGTCGTTCTGTACCTGAGCGAGAATTTCTGCGCTGATTGCCCCGCCAAAGTTAGGATTATTGATATGCGGAACACCTTCGACTTCACGCACAGCGTCCACATTCTTCTGCACGGTGCCGAGCAGCGTTGTGTCCTTGATTGTCTGGATGACACCCGGAATGTTGAGTCCGTTGATGTGCACCGGTTTCTTCCCGAACGCCGTTGTCAACTCTTCGCCCGCGATAAGGAGGAACGATGAATCGACGAAATGCGAGAAGCGCGCCGGACTCACGAACACATTATGATCGGAAATGACAAGGAAGTCATAGCCGTGCCTCTTGTACCAACTAATGACTGTGTCAGGCGGCGAGTCGCCATCGCTTTCCAGTGTGTGGGTGTGCGTGTTCCCTTTGAACCAGCGTGTGCCTTCAGTCGGCATTGTCTCGAAGCGTGGCGTCTGTGCGAGCGCGACGGCAGCAACGAATGTTAGCAGCGGCGCCATCAACCTAAACAGATGTGTCATTGGATTTCTCTTCTCAGTAATTGATTATCGTCGTCTGAATCCGCCTTCGGAGTTGATGATCTGTCCGGTCACCCAGCGCGCTTCATCGGAGACGAGCCAGGCGATCAGGCGCGCCGCATCGTCGGGTTCGCCCCACCGGCCCTGCGGCATGCGGTCAAGAACCGCGCGATCAAGCTCCGCGTCGGGCGTGTACGTGCGCGTGGGACCGGGGTTCACTGTGTTGACTGTGATACCCTTGTCGATGAGGTGATCGGCGAGACTCCACGTCAACTGGTGCAACGCGCCTTTCGAGGCGACATACGCTATATGCGGCATCGGGCCAAGATGCTGGCCCGAAGTCAGAAGAACAACGCTGCCTCTCTTCCGCTTGTCATGCTGCTTCACAAACTCCTGAACTAACAGCAGCGCTGCGCGCACGTTGACGCTGAGGTGCTTGTCGATTTCATCGGCCGTCAGCTCGTCGAGCGTCTTGAGCGTATCGTGCGTGTGATTGACAATGAGAATGTCGATGTGACCATAGCGTTGCACGGCGCCGGACATGACACGCGCCGGCGCATCCGGCTCAGAGAAATCTGCCGACACATGCTCGACCATCGTGCCGAACTTCTCAAGTTCAGCGACAAGAAGTTTCGGATCGGGGACGCTGCCGACCGCCGGAAACATCCGGTCGTATGGAGCGAACGAGTGTATGAAAAGATCGGCGCCATCAGCCGCCAATCGTCGAGCGATGCCAAACCCGATTCCGTTCATGCGGCTTACGCCGGTGATAAGTGCGACCATGCCGGAAAGTGTACTCATTTGTTTAACCGTTCATCCATTCGACAATCCATCAATCCATCAATCCATCAATCCATCAATCCATCAATCCATCAATCCATCAATCCATCAATCCCCTTATCCACAACCCATCCCTTCATCCACCTATCCATTCAACGAACTTTCCGTTCCACGATCCAGAATCTCCCAGATCCTTTCAATCCAATCCAGATGTTCAGGCTTCATGAGAACGGAACGGAGGCATGTGATCGTCTCACGATCGCGTTGCATCTCGTCCAAATCAAAAAACTCAAGCGGCAGTTCGGCCAATGCAAGATGAAGATTTCGCTTTGCCGCTTCAGCGAAAACTTGTCGCGCAAGCGCCGATGCTTCGCTGACGCTCGACGCGTTGATCGCCCAGACAACGATGTCGAGTTCGGGCGGGAACGCGGTAACAAACCGGGCGTCTCTGCGCAGATGATTGTACAACGCGCGCGCAGCTTCCAGACCGCTGTCCAGCATCTTTGCAAACTCACCGCCTCGCTCAAGCGGCAACAACTGCTGCGTCGCCCACAACGCAACTGCCGAAGCGCCGGGCCGCGAACACTCCAGACTGATTTCGCCGAGATGAAGCTCCGCCGAACTGAAGTACGTGTACGGCGAGTCATGCTTGTAGAGCCGTCCCACCGAAGGATCGCGAAAGAGCACGCAGCCGCACCCATAAGGCTGCAACCCGTGCTTGTGCGGATCGATGACAATGGAATCCGTTTCGCCAAGACGATCGAACGCGCTGCGCGCCTCGCGATCAAGCGCATCGACGAGTGTGAAGTAGCCGCCATACGCCGCGTCCGCATGCAGGCGGAAACTGTATCGCGTGCGAAGTTCAAGCAACGCGTCAAGCGGATCGACTGAGCCGGTCGCTGTCGTGCCCATCGTCGCGACAACCGTCCCAACATTTCCTTCGATGAGTCTGCGCTCAAGCGCGGTCACATCCATGCGTCCGTATCTGTCGCAGGGAATCGATTCGAACTTCAGTCCGAGCGCGGCGCTGATGCGTTGATGCGTGTAATGCGCTTGCGACGAAGCAACGATGGTCGTGCCCGGATGCAGTTGACCCGCGACCCACAGCGCCTCAAGATTCGCCATTGTTCCGCCGCCGCAAAGATGTCCGAGATGCTCGTCCCAGCCGAACATCCGGGCGAGCGCGGCAACCGCCTCCCTTTCCATCGCCGAGCTTGCGCGCCCGCCATCAAGCGCGTGATTGTTGGGATTGATCCACGTCGAGAGTGCGTACGCCGCGCGTGCAATCGGATGCGGCGGCTTCAACATCTGCCCGGCATACAAGGGATGAAAGTAGGGAAAGTTATCATGCAGGCGTTCTGCAATGCCGAGAAGAATCTCCGTCATTGCCTGCGCATCAACGGCAGTGTTCTTCGCGGCGGGCAACGATGCGAATCCCGCTTCAAGTTTTGCGAGCGCTCTGTGCAGCGCGTGTAACGAGTCACGCTCCAGCATCATACTCACCTGAGCAAAAGAAGTTTGCGCGTTGCCGAGAATGAACCGGCGGTGAGACGAGAGAAGTACACTCCGCCCGCCAGATTGGTCGCCTCAAATCGTACGGACTTCAGCCCTGCATCTTGCAGGCCGTCGACGAGCGTCGCGACTTCGCGACCGAGCAGATCAAAGATCTTGAGTGTAACAGTGGTTTCGTTTCTGCTGTTGGGGATTTGATACTCGATTGCCGTTGTCGGATTGAATGGATTGGGATAATTCTGAAAGAGTGCAAACGCATTTGTGGGAACAGAACGGTCGCGCGCAGAAGTAATCGGCGAGCGGAGGTGGATGTACCGGGGATTCTGCATCTCCTGTCTGTACCACGCGGTGATGTACGGACTGTTTTGGATTCTTGCATCGCCCCATCCGGGATAGCCTGTGTTCTCCCAATCCTGATTGATGTAGTTGAAGCCTTTGATCTCGAGATGTCTGCCGATGAAGAACCAGTACTTGGCAAACCAGTTGTTCCAATCGTTGCGTGAGTCGATGCTGTCCGCCGTAAGCGTAACGCCCTTTGCCGATGTTTCGTTGAGGAACACCGGCTTCTGCTTTGATCGCGCCATCGCAAGGAAGCGCTCCGATTTTCCTTTTCGTGTGATAGCTCCGCGGAGCGTATCGGGAAGCGATTGATCGAAATGGTCCGCGTCGAACACATCCAACCCAAACCATTCAACATACGAGTCGCCCGGATACCAGAGCGGCCCGTTCACGCCAACCGAGTCGAAGTCGTTCGCTCCATCAGGCTCGTAGCACCAGACCGTTGCGATGGAATCGCGGAAGCCGAACGCCGCGTACTTATTCACGATCTTGCGGAAGGCCGTGACGTAGTAGTAGCGATGATACCCGCCGCCGTTCCACCAACCGTTGAACTCGCCGCCAATGCGGACAAACATCCGCTTGCCGTAGTTTCTGGAGATGACGATGATGCTGTCGAGAAAGTAGTCGTACTGTGTGGAGACGGCGATGATGCTGTCGGTTGCGCCGGTTGGACTCGCGTTGCTTGTCACGAGAAACAGTCCGACTTCGGGAATGAAGCCGAACGAATCCGCGCTGGCGAGAAAGCTGCGCAGCCCGGCGAAGGCGGTTGCAGGCGGCCGCGTTCCCGGCACGCTGAGAAAAATTCCGCGGACGCGCGGGTGAATGCTCGTATCGCCAAGCGCGCCGAGGTAGCCGACGTGCGTGCCGAAGATGACCTGCGTTCCGTGATAGACTTTCCCGTCGGGCGGCTCGAGCAGAGCCTGCGACACAAGCGAAGCCGCCGGCGTACCGAGCAAGGCAATCAGCAAGACAATCCGGTTCACGACAGTTTCCCAGGAATGTGATTGGCTACTTCTTGTTTTCGTGCCGCTGCGCGTCATGCTCAGTCTTCCGGCGACACAACTTTGAGGTGCGTCGCAATTATGATGCGCCTTCGTTCTTGATGATTGTGTGTGGATGTAGCGAGCGTGAGCGCGGCGTCAGCAAAGTAGCAACAGAACACGCAAAACACAACTCACCGCTACAACATTCCGGCTCTCTTCCTGATGAACCATTCGATGGCAAAGAGCAGAACAACGATGGCGAGCATGTATTTCCAATGCCACAACTCGAATTCCTGCGCGGTCTGAATTTCTTTCGGCGCGAATGCCGGCGTGTTGCGAAGTTCGTTGGCGAGATCGGCAAATGTTTCCGGCGTGTAGAACTTCCCTCCGGTGCGTCCGGCAATCTGACGAAGCAGCTGCGCGTTCATGCGCGTGTCCTGAAACTCCAGCGCAAGCTCGCCGACGGAGAATCTGCCTGCATCAGTGCCGAGCGGTTGGCCTTCGAGATTCGCCGATGCTGCAAACGCGTAATCGCCTTCCCCCAATCCCTCGATCACTCCTTCATAGCGTCCGTTGCCGAGAGGACGCAGCGTTGTCGTGTAGTCTTTCCCCTCACGCTTCGCCGTTACTTTCAGCTCGGCGTTCTCAACCGGATCCGCGTTTGCATCGTACACTTGCCCCACAAACTCCACCGGCTCTCCTTGCGTGAACGCGTCTTTTGTCGGCGTGACTTTGACCGGCCGATTATCTTCGCGCGTCGTGAGCCATCGAACGCTGTTCGCCAGAAACGTCGCCAGCAGTCGCCCGGTCTCCGGCGTTCCCTGCGCCATCAATCGCCAGCGCCAGAGGCCGTAGCCCGTCACCGCCATCGACTTCTGCTTGCTCACGTTGCGGATCGCGATGAGCGGATCGTTCAGCACAATCGTGTTGATCTTGGTGTTGGCGAGAATCGTCGCCTCTGCTTTTGCGCGATAGGTTGTTTGGGTGCGAAAAATCGGAGGGAGACCTTTCCAACTCTCGACGCCTTCATCGGTATTCGTCGCGAGAATCGGATGGTTCCTCTGCGCCGCGGCAATTTCGATAAACACCAGCTGCTCGGATTGCGACGGGTTAAGCGACGTGAACGGAAGCAGCGACGCCAACGATGACAGCTTTCGCTCATCAAAAAACTTTCCGCCAATGAACAGCACGGGAATTGTGTTGCGTTGCACCGAGCTGCGAATCACATCCATCACCGCATCAGTCGTAGCGGATACCGGAAAGCCTATGAGCACGAGACAGTCGCTTGAATCCAGCACGGCAACAGTCAACTGTCCTTCATAGAATCCAAAGCCCGACTTCTGGGTAAACGATCGGACGTCGAGGTTCCTGTCTTCTTTGAGTGTTTGTTTGATGATGGAAAGATCGGGCGACGGCGCCCCGGCAACGATCGTCACGCGGAGTTTACTTTTCAGAATCTTTGCGAGAAACGAGCGCTGGTTGTTTGCCGCCGTGAGTTCACCGGGAAGTTGGGAGACCCGCACGGAATACTTTTTCACTCCTTCCCCCTCGGGCGTGTAGGAAAGACGCACGCCGTACTCACGCGTTCCTTCTTCGAGTAGAAGAGTTGTGCGTGCAAGCTCTTTTGTTCCTTCGCTCAGCGTGACTTCAACCTTCTCGCCTTTGTATCCCGAACTCTTGATCGTGACATCGACCGGAACTTCAGTCTCGTTGTACACAAGATCGTTCGTGACGATCTTCGAGATGAGCACATCCTTCTGCTCGGTCGAATCGCCGATGCCGATGGTGAACACGGGAATGCCGAGCTGCTCTGCTTCGTAGAGCGGATTCTGTCCGAGATTGTAACTCCCGTCCGTAATCAGCAGAGCGGCATTGATGTTCGATCTCGTTTTCTCATCGGCAACTGCGCGCAGCGACGAGGTGATATCCGTTGCATCCGCGTCTGCAGCAAGCGAATCGAGCTGGGACACTTCGAGTTGCTTTGTGTTGGCGCCGAATGCAAAGAACTGTTGGTCGCCAATCGCGTCAACAGACTTCATCGTCCCGCCCGAAAGAACAGATTTCAGTCTCGCGAACCGGTCGCCGGTCTTGTCAACAATCTTCATGCTCTTACTGTTGTCGATGAGAACGGCAAGCGCGGGGTCCTGTGTCGAGCTGGAAATCAGCCGCAGCAACGGCTCGAATAGCAGCATCAGAAGCAACGCAAGCGCGAGCGCTCGAAGCGCGACGAGAACAATCTTGCGCCTGCGCGAAATCGGCGGAATCGTGTGACGGTAGAAGTAGATCGAAATGGCTGTGGCAATGAGAACGAAGAGGACAACAACAAGTGCAGATGTCGTGAAAGTCAGATTGAGCTGGGGCATGAGTCAGAGTGCGGATTGTCTGGTGTTGCAGATTGGGATCGTTGCGCGGGTCTTCGCAATCCGCATTCCCCTTCTGCGCTTCGGATCCACAGCGTCTCCTATTCCGTTTCTTTCACCAGGCGCTCAACGATATCGATCGTCGAGACGCCGTCCGCTTCGGCGTTGAAGTTGGCGACGATGCGATGCCGCAGCACGGGCGCAGCCATCGAGCGAACGTCGGCGATGTCGGGCGTGTGGCGGCCGGCGATGATCGCCCGCGTCTTCGCGCCAAGAATCAGATACTGCGATGCGCGCGGCCCCGCGCCCCAGCTCAGCCAATCCTTGATAAACTTCGGCGACGAATCGGCTTTTGGCCGCGTGCGGGTTGCCAACCTCACGGCAAACTCAATCACATTGTCGGCA
>JACRFA010000176.1 GCA_016218065.1 Ignavibacteriota bacterium
AGTGCGCTGATCGTCCGGACTTTTTCGTCGTGTGAGAATTGTTGCATGTCTATTTCCGTGATCTCGGTCGCTGGCGCAAGCGCCGCGCCCAATCCCGCCCCCAACGCGACGCCCGCGATTGGTAGAACTATTTTCATGTATCCTTCTTGCGAGCTGGAGGACGAATACGACGTCGACTTTGCGTTGTCGTCGTTGTCGATTGCGAATCCCACGAGCAACCCTCCGGCGCCCAAGCTGACTGCGCCAATAAGCACGCTGCGGAGGGCTTTGTCCCCACCTGTTTCTCGGGTCAGTGATGAGATGGAATCGATCGGGATGCGACCTATGGTATTTGCGTTGGCAAAATTTAGAGTGTCGTTGTCGAAACTTAGCAATCGTGTGTCGGAGTATTTAAGACTCGAACGACCTGTCTTCGGGACAATGTCCCAGTTGCTCGTTTGGGAATACATACAGAACGGAAATAGGATGGCCACAATAAGGCCTTGCGTGCGTTTCATGGTGATCCTCAATGAGAAGTGAACGGGAAGCAGAGCCGTCTAAGGAGGAAGGAAGATTAGTACAGCCCCTGCTTATGCAGAAACAGAATAGAAACAACAGAGGAAAAAAGCAAGGACAGAAAATGTGGAGATACCACATCGGGACGGGGATCACTGCCCTGTCGGTGCTCGATCCTCGCCGATGATACGCTGAAGCTGTTCCTGCTTTTCGGGATTGCTGATTTCGCGAAAGCGATATGTCACTGAGTCCGATGCAGTTGCTTTGAGCAAACCTAGTCCCGCGCCGGCGGCGGAAAACAAAGCTGTGACTGTAACAGTGTTTCGTGCGTTCTCCGCTTTCCGCCAGTCGCGCTCCCCGTCGTCGCGAAGAACAAGCGACGAGCCGAGCAATCCAATTCCCCCACCAATCAAAGCGCCCATCCAAATCGGCTTGGCAAAATTCCTGCCCGTATCGGGTCGCGAAATCTCGTAGAGATTGAAAAGCGAAACGTATCGTACCGTATCTGCGGCGCGAACAGTCAGCGTGTCAGAACTGACTGAGAGCAGCTCGCACTGCTCGATTGATTTCAGGCCGAATTTTCCCACATAGTATCTCACGTTCCAATCGCTATGTTGCGCGAACGATGGAACGGATACGGCCATGATCAGACCGACGAGCATTGCGCACCAAAGGCGCGCACGGATTGGAGAAGTAAATGTCATTGAGAGTTTTCTCGCGTCAAGATTTCGAAATGTGCAGCGATGGGGATGGCTGTTGATGTATGAGAACAGATGGTGAGAACGAATACTCAACGAGAGAACGTCGCTTCTAAGCCGCTACGATTTCTCCGCTCGGTGAGTAGTACTCAAGAAATTTTGTGAGATGATCGAAGATCGGCTGTGCTTCGGTGAATTGCATCAGCTCCATCCTGATTTTTGAAACATGCGGCATCCCGCGCAAGAAGCCTGAGTAGTGTTTGCGCAGCTCGATCACTCCTGCACGCTCTCCCTTGAACTCAACCGAAAGTTTGAGATGCTCGCGCAACAGATCAACCCGCTCCTCGAGTGTCGGTTCCGGCAGCAGAGTGCCCGCCTCCATGTAATGCTTCGCCTGACGGAATATCCATGGATTCAACACCGCCCCGCGCCCGATCATCACTGCATCGCAGCCTGTCGTATCGAAAACATTCTTCACATTTTGCGGCGATACGATATCGCCATTGACGATAATTGGGATGGAGACCGCCTCCTTGATTCTCGGAATCCAGGAATAATCGACGTCGCCTTTGTGCCCCTGATCTCGCGTCCTGCAATGCACGGCCAAGGCCTTAATGCCGACTGCTTCACACATCTTTGCAACGTCCACTATGCGGATGGAATTCTTATCCCACCCGAGGCGCGTTTTTAACGTCACCGGCTTCTTTACCGCTTGCACAACGGTCGAAGCGATCTTCTCCATCTTAGGAAGATCGCGAAGCAACCCAGCCCCCGCCCCGCGCATGGCAACATCCTTCACCCAGCAGCCGCAATTGATATCGATAAGGTCAGGATCAAAGCTTTCCGCAAGCTGCGCGGCGCCGCGCATCGATGCCGGTTCGCCACCGTAGATCTGAATACCGACCGGGCGTTCCTCTTCCCAGAACAGCATTTTCCTTTTCGTCTTCTCGGAGCCGCGGACAAGTCCCTCAGAATTGACGAATTCCGTGTAGACAACATCCGCGCCGAGCCGCTTACATATCACCCGGAACGGAAGGTCGGTAACATCTTCCATTGGGGCGAGCAAGATCGCCTTGTCCAAGCTGAGAGTCTCAATCTTCATGGAGAACAAGATAGAGAAATCATCGTGGACATTCAACGCTTCAAGATTTCAAAAGACGTCTCAATGTTGGCCGCGTTTTCCGGAATCTCCAATTCATGCGGCGCATTTATTTTGTCGTCATGTTGCTTATGATATTTGATTTGGATTATATTCGTGCGAGTCCCTGTGGCCGACGTATCTTGGTTTCCCTTGACACCACAGACTCTCTCCACCACAAGACTTCTCATGTTCTCAAACAAGCCCAGGGTCGGGTGAGAAGTTTGCTTTCCGCACTATGTTTTGTCCCGTAGGAATTATCGCTGATATCACTGCCGTAGTTTTTCGTTTAGAACTCAACCGTCGATTGCTTCGACAATCAAACCAACCAAACAGTCATTGAGGAGGCTACGATGAACCGCGTCTCTACTATTCTTGGCATGCTCGCCATCGCTCTTTTGATCTCCGGTTTGAGCCATGCACAACTTAGCGGTACGAAGACTATCGATAACACGTTGCCGACAGGGGGCAACAATTATGCATCGTTCACCGACGCATTTGCCGCGTTGAACACGAGTGGCGTAGGCGTTGGAGGCGTGACGTTCAATGTCGCGGCAGGGCAAACGTTCACAGAAAGTCCGGACACGCTGACTGCGACGGGCACGGCAGGCAATCCGATCGTCTTTCAGAAAAGCGGAGGCGGAGCAAATCCAAAAATCATACCGCTGACTGCTGGGACGGTTGCCTCGTCAACAACAATAGGTGCTCACGGCGATGGGATCATCGTCATGCGGGGCGGCGACTACATCACCTTCAATGGAATCGATCTTCAAACGGATGCTGCGTTCGCCGGAGTCGGCATGATGGAGTATGGCTACTACTTGAAGAAATCATCCGGCGCCGATGCGTGTAAGAACATCACAATCCAAAATTGTGCAATCACGCTCAACAAAACTGCCGTGTACTCGTTCGGCATTTTCGTTTCGAACATTTTCGGCACAGCGACCGTCACTGTGACCTCGACCGATGGACGCAGCGAAAACATCAGACTCTATAACAATACTATTTCGAATTGCTATGGGGGAATTCAACTCCGCGGATACGCTGCATCCAGTCCGTATGATTTCTACGATCAGAATATCGAAGTAGGCGCTGAAGCTAATGGTAACTCGATAACAAACTACGGCGGTGGCGCGTCCACCCCTTATGGCATCTACGCGATCTATCAGAACAATCTCAAGATCGGTGGCAACACCGTGAATGGTGGGAGTGGAACCACCACGACGCTTTACGGTATTTTCACTTCAGTGGGAACAAGTTCCAACGTCGATATCTTTAGCAACACGGTGACAATTGCCGGAGGCGGCACAACCAGCACGATCTACGGCATCAACAATGGGATGGGAAGTACTGCTGCGGGAAACACGGTGAACATATACAACAACACAGTCACGGGGTGCACATACCCGACTGCAACGAGCGGAGCCACATATCTCCTCTATTCCACCGCGACGCCAAGCAAGATCAACATGTACGGCAACACCGTATCTGGAAACTCGACGCCCGGAACAGGCGCAATGTACTGTCTGTACGAATCAGGCGCTGTCGTTGACTCGGTGAAGATCTACAACAATACGGTCATCAACAATACGCGGTCGGCAACCGGATCCATGTATGGCATTTACAATTCCCCGGCAGGCACGGCAGGGTCCGAGATCTTTGATAATACCGTACACGGTAATACCTCGGCGGGCGGCTCCGTGTACGGCATCTACAACGCCGAAGGCGCAACCGATAACATTTACCGAAACAGCGTGTACGATCAGAGCACAACTGCCGGGACTTCGTCGGTAGTGTATGGCATATACACCGCGACTGCCGATTCAGTTAGAGTGTTCAACAATTTCATTTCGGATTTGCGAGCGACCACATCCACAGGTTCAAACGCTATTGCAGGAATTTACATTAGCAGTGGAACAAAGATTGGAGCGTATTTCAACTCGATCTTCCTGAATGCGACAAGCACCTCCGCGACAAACTTTGGCACTTCGGGGATCTATGCTTCCTCAACCCCGACCGTCGACTTGCGGAACAATGTTGTTGTGAATCTTTCCGATCCGGGTCCGACAGGCGGGGGAACCGTCGCCTACCGCCGTTCCACTGCAACATTGACAACGTACGCGAATGAATCGAACAACAACGACTTTTTCGTGAACACCGCGGCAGGTATGCGTCGCTACTTCTACGGTGAAGGCACAACGGCAAGCGTCGCCAATGCCGACTCGACGTTTGCAGATTACAAGGCTCGCGTGTCGCCCCGCGACATAAATTCTGTTGCAGAGAACCCTCCGTTCATCAATGTCGCGAGCACACCGTACAATCTGCACATCAACACGGCAACTCCAACTCAACTTGAGAGCGGCGGAGGCACGGTCTCGGCTCCCATTGCAATTACGACCGACTACGATGGCAACACTCGAAATGCGACGACGCCTGATATCGGCGCCGATGAGTTTGGCGGGATTGCAGCCGACCTTACTGGCCCCACAATTACGTACACCGACCTCGCAAACACTAGCAGCACGGGCAACAGAAGCCTATCGAGTGTGAGCATTACCGATGCATCCGGCGTGAATACTAGTTCGGGAACGCGCCCGAGGTTGTATTACAAGCGTTCCACCGACGCAAACACGTATAACGACAATACGAGCGGAACAGATGGCTGGAAATACAATGAAGCAGCCGGGGGCGGCGGTTCGCCGTTCAGCTTCACGATCAATTACTCACTCTTAAACGGCGGCACCGGGGTAGCAACCGGCCAGGTAGTGCAGTACTTTGTCGTTGCACAGGATCTCGCCGGCCCTCCGAACATAGGCATAAATTCAGGAACATTTAATTCTGCTCCATCGAGCGTCGCTCTCACGGCGTCTGCATTTCCACTTACCGGCTCCATCAAAAGTTACACGATTGTCCCGACCGTGAGTGGCACATACTCGGTAGGAGCTGGCGCCGACTACACAAATCTCACGGCGGTCGCAGCTCTCCTCAACAATCATAGTTCCGAGGTATCCGGCAACACTATTTTTGAACTAACGGGCACCTACGACGGAACAACTGAGACACTACCCATAGTGTTCAACGAATTCAACAACGTAGGTTTGAGAGCGGGTCTCGCGAGCACAGTAACCATCAGACCCGCATTGGGAGTAACAGGCAAGGTTACCGAGGGCGATCCCGGTTCCGGCGTCACTCTTCCGGTCATCAACTTAGTTGGAGCAGATTATTTTATTTTCGATGGAAGACCCGGAGGCGTCGGCAGCGCAAATGAATGGACGATACGAAATACGAGAAGCGCGACCACGATCGGTTGTGTCATTCGCTTCGCAGATGATGCAACGTATAGCGTTCTTCGAAACCTGAACATCGAAAGTCAAGCCACGTCCACCACGACGGGCGCGGTGTTCTTTAACACGTCAACCGGTACACTTGGGAATTCTTACGACACGCTTCGCTTCAACAACATCCGCGGAAGGACCGACGCGGCGAACACCATCTCACACGGCGTATATTCCAGCGGATCCTCCGGTGCATTGAACAGAGGCAATGTTGTTTCTGACAATCACATCTCAAACTTCAATTCCATCGGAGTTAATCTGGCGTCAACCGGAAGCGGCCCGGATTGGACGATCAGCAATAATCAATTCTATAATAGCACCACGTCTGCACTAGCGCAAACGGGAATCACCGTCGCGGCAGATTCAGCAACGAACACAGTCATTTCCGGGAATTTCATCGGAGGCAGCGCACCGAATGCAACCGGTACATGGACCAATTCCGGAAACGTTGTCCTGACAGGTATTGCCATGAGCAGTGGCATAGGCACAATTACAGGGAATACCATTGCAAATATGTCGGGCACAAACACCGGTACGACTGCGAGAACGAGAGGAATCCAAGTGACGAGTGATCGCGACAGCGTGGTCATCAGCAATAACACGATCTTCAATCTCTCGACCATGAGTGGTGTGGTATCGGGTCTCACAGCCAATAGCCAAGCCGCTGTTGGCATCGGCGTCTATTCCGGCGCGACGTTTTACACTTCGACCGTTACGGGAAACACCATCTACAATATCTCGGCAGAAAATACAACGGCATTCACGACAATGAACTCGGCGGCGGGTATCTTCCTGACCAACTTCCGCGGACTGGTTACCAACAACACTATCTATGATATCAAGAACAAATCAACCGGCACGACCGCAGGGCAGCCTCCACTGGCTTGCGGCATACTCGGGAGATTCTGGAGTGGCGGCTACGTTGTGAACAATATGATTTCACTTGGCACTGGAGAAAACACAAATACTCAGTTTAACGGCATTATGGTTGTGACCGGCGAGTCTGGTAACCAGCATTTCTACTATCACAACACGGTGTCGGTCGGCGGAACTTCGGGCGGCTCATGGGGATCGTTCGGATTCCTCAGGGGAGATAACACGACAACCTCTCCCGGCTCTACAATCAACTTTTATGACAACATCGTATCGAACACCAGAACCGGTGGCGGATCAATCAATCACGCCGTCGGCTGCCAGGGAACGAACGGTACACTGAATTTCGTATCCAACTACAATGACATCTTCGCCTCTGACCCATTGACGATCGGACTGATTGATGCGACGAGCTATAATCTTGCAGGATGGCAGTCAACTTCTTCAGGCGACGCAAACTCCATTTCGTATGCAACCACCTTTGTCGGGGCGACAGATCTACATCTCAACAACGTTCATAATGGAGATATGAATCTCAAAGGCACGCCGATCGCAGGAGTTACGGTCGACTTCGACAATCAGACTCGAGACACGCAAGCACCGTACATGGGCGCTGATGAGTTGTCGATTGCGCTTCCGGTTCAGATATCTTCTTTCACTGCACGCATGAACCAGAATGGCGCGGGCGTCCGACTCGACTGGCGAACGATTAGCGAAGTGAGCAACTACGGCTTCTTCGTCCAACGCAAACGCGAAGGTGAAACCGAATTCACCGAATTGCCAAACAGCTTTGTTGCAGGCAATGGCACTACGAGTGAACCGCACGACTACCTTTACGTCGATGCGTCACTGACTCAGACAGGTCTCTACCACTATCGCTTGCGTCAACAGGATCTGAATGGTGCAAGCCATCTAACGGATGCCGTCACGATAAATGTCACAACGCTGACTGACGTGCCCGAAGCAGCGCCGCGTGAATTCTCGCTCAAGCAAAACTACCCGAATCCCTTCAACCCGGAAACGGTGATCAAGTTTTCGGTCGAGAATACAGCAAAGACAACACTCGAAGTGTACAATTTGCTCGGACAGAAAGTGGCAACGTTGTTCGACGACGTCGCGGAAGCCGGACAGTACTACAAGGTGCGGTTGAACGGCTCTTCCTTCGCGAGCGGCATGTACATCTACCGATTGCAAAGCGGCTCACGCATTGATGTGAAAAAAATGCTACTTCTCAAATGAGGCTATGAACGCGAAGTAGTCCCGATGCTTTCTGTCGGGGCTTCTCAAGTGACCGCGTGTAGTCTGGTATCGTTCCCGTAGAGCGAGACGGCGTCTCGCTCTACATGAATGCGAGGGACGGCGTCTCGCTCTACATGAATGCCTCAAAGCCCCCGGCCATGCGGTCGGGGGCTTTCGCTTTGGTGAGTTTGGCACGCGCCAACATGGGATGAACAGCATGAACAGCTCGGGAGGTCGTGTTGTTCTTCTCAGCAAGTCGTCGCACACCGCTGTACTTTCTTTCGCCTTCACTTGACTCTTTCCCCGAATTTGTTCTATCTTGATTTGAGGGTTGTGAGAGAAAGCGAATCCATTCGCTGACACGCTGAGCCGACGAGATGAACCCTTCTCATCAAAGTTTCATTCCAAACACGTAATCTGTTTTTTGACAGTAATGGTGTGAACGCATTTTTGCTAGCGCAAGAATGACGCTTTGCCCATTTGTTCGTCGTACTGCGGAAAGGCCGGAGAGGAAGAGATTGAGTCACTCTTAAGTGCATCGACGCATCTATGCAACTTTGTTGTTCGAACATTGTCATCATACCTAATCCACCTAATTCCCCACTCAAAGGAGTAACACTGCAATGAAGCGATTCCTCACCGCCACCATGGTGGCTACCCTGCTGCTTTCGCTTTTCCTCGTCCCCGTGAGTACTTCATGGTCGCAAACCAAATCGAGCGAGAAGTACCGCATCAACACGGAGACGCTCAGCTCGA
>JACRFA010000018.1 GCA_016218065.1 Ignavibacteriota bacterium
CGTGTCCCTACCTCGATATTGCACTAGGGACATGCCTCCGGCATGTCCTGCATTAGAGACGACTCGAACACGATTCTTTCATACCCACCGATAGGGCACGACGGAGTCGTGTCCCTACCTCGATATTGCACTAGACGACTCGAACACGATTCATTCATACCCACCGATAGGACGCGACGGAGTCGTGCCCCTACCTCGATATTGCGGTAGGGCCATTCCTCCGGCATGTCCTGCATTAGAGACGACTCGAACACGATTCATTCATACCCACCGATAGGAAACGACGGAGTCGTGTCCTACCTCGATATTGCGGTAGGGACATGCCTCCGGCATGTCCTGCATTAGATGACTCGAACGCGACTCATCTTCTTCGAATCTAAAACCATGTATAGCGCCTGTCCGGTGATGCCGAATTTCTTGACCAACAGTTCTTCGAATTCTGCAAAGGATATAGACTTTGCCTCTGGATTATCAATGTCGTATTCCCAGATGAGGGGATTTAGTTCGATGTACTGTTGAATCATGTAGAGATCGAAATCGCTCCTGATAATGTGATCATAGAAACGCGACTGCCAAATCGATTTGCCACTGAAGCCTGTGTTGCGAGACTTGATTGTCACACCCGATTTGTACGCACCAATGATTGAAGAAACAGAACCACTAATCGGTTGACCGAACCTGCGTTCGCATTTGTTCATAGTTGGACATGACGGAGTCATGTCCCTACTAACACGGTCGTTGATCGTGATGATTCCGTGCAAATGATTCGGCATTACCTGAAATGCATCAAGCGAGACATTAGAATAATGACTGGGGATTGCTCTCCAATCCTGACCAACGATCTTGCCAATTTCCGACAGATGTATTTCGGCATTCTTCACGCTTCCAAGAATACAATGTCGATCCGCTGTGCAGAGCGTTATGTAGTACGATCCTGCGGTGGAATAATCATAGTCCTTCAAGCGAATCGACGATCGATGATGAACGCGAGGATTATATGACATAGTAATTTCGGTATCCTATTGGGACATGACGGTGTCATGTCCCTACTTCTAAAAAGGGGTTCTGTAGGGACATGCCTCCGGCATGTCCTGCCTCATATTCCGGAAAATCCTCAATGAGTTCATCGATATCACCTCTTGGACACGACGGAGTCGCCTGACTGTCGGCAGACAGGTGTCCCTACGCAGTTCATTTTCTAGGCAGCCACACCTTCATCGTACCCACTCCACGATTCGACCATGCGTAATAGGGAATCGCTGTAAGCTTCAACTCCTTGCTTCCAACTCTTGAGCGAGCGTTCCCAGTAATGACATTGACACCGCCCAGCAATTCGTTTCTCTTTTCCAGACGGAAGACTGCGTCATCAGGAATCGCGAGATCAGCTACTCGACTCTCGTTATCAATTCCTTCAACGCAATACACCAGCGGACCGCATTCGAGCGCGGTCAGGTTTACATCATCCTTCACTCGCTCGTTGGCAACGACACGGCGGACGTTCATCGGAAAGTGGATGCCAACACTGTCTCCCTTCTGCCATGATCGGGTGATTGCAGCGTAGCCCTGATGTGTATCGTACTCCAATTCTTTGCCGTTCAGTGTGATCGTTACTGTGCCCCTTGGGACGTGGCTGTATAAATACAAATCGCCTGGCAAGACTTTGTTCTGCGCCCACGAGGGGATGCGGACCTTCAGCGTGAATCGTCGGGTCTTGTCGGGATTGATTTGGATATTGACGGATCCGCTCCACGGATACTCAGTTTGTTGCTCGATGTTGACGCTGCTGTTCTCCAACTTGACGTCTGCTTTGTTAGATGCGTACAGATTGACATACAGTGTGTCTCTCTGAGCCGCATAGATCAAGCCGGGAAGCGAGGGTACAAAACGAATGAGGTTTGTCGGACAGCATGAGCAATCGAACCATGGCTGACGTGTGTTGGTCTTCTCATTGAATTTGAATATGCCATCCGCTTCGAGCGGGTTCGTGTAGAAAAACTTCTTGCCGTCGAGCGATAGTCCTGAGATCAATCCATTGTAGAGCGTGCGCTCGATGACATCGAAGTACTTCGCGTCGCCCGAGAGCATGAACAGGCGGGCATTCCAAAAGACGTCGCCAATCGATGCGCAGGTCTCACCGTACGCCGTCAGATTCGGAAGCTCGTAATCCTTCCCCAGTGCTTCGCCTTCATGCTTCGCGCCGATGCCGCCCGTGAGATACATTTTTCGCTCGACCATGTTCTGCCAGATTCTCATCACGGCGTTGAGATACAGCGAATCATTGTACAGGGCGGCAATATCGGTCATGCCGGCGTACATGTAAACGGCGCGCACGGCGTGTCCCACGATCTCATCCTGCTGAGTAACGGGCTTATGGTCTTGACTGTACTCGCCGTACAATGTGTGCGTAGTGGAATCGCCTCGCCAGTCGAGATACTGTTTCGCGAGCGTCAGATATTTTTCATTGCCCGTAACCCGATACAGCTTGATCAATCCCGTTTCTATGATTTGATGTCCGGGCGGAATTGTCAGCTTGCCGGAACCGAAGTTCTCCACAAGCAAATCGGCGTTCTTGACGGCGATGTCGAGAAAGTTGCGCTTGCCTGTTGCTGTGTAGTGCGCGACCGCGGCTTCAAACATATGTCCGCTGTTGTACAACTCATGGCTCGATTGCTCGCGGGTCCATCTCGCTCCGGTTTTCGGCACCCATGATGAAATAGGATTCGTCGGATCGATGGTGAACCACGTGGTGATGTAGCCATCCGGCTCCTGACCGATTTTAACGATGGCAATGATGGAATCGAGGTACGTATCCAGTTCCCTGTTCGGCGCGCTGATGAGCGAGAGCGATGCCCCTTCGATGACTTTGTAGATGTCCGAATCATCGAACGGAAATTTGCCGCGAACCTTTCCCTGCTTTTTCTTCCCGGCGATCAGGAAACTTTCGAGCCGTCCCTCTTCATCGCATTTCTGGAATCCGTACGCAATGGTTGTGCGCTGCACGGTTCTGATTTTCGGAAGCCAGAAGCTGTCGGTAAGCTCGACCTTCTTGATGTCAACCATCGAGATGGGGTAGTCGGCGTGCTTCTCCTGGGCATGGCCGGGCAGGGGAATGAGCAACAGGCACACGCAGAGCAACGCTGTCGTTTTGAATTGCGATTTCTGTTCCATCGCTGAGTTACCCGCTGATTTTGTACAAACCGAGTTATTGAACCCTTTCAGGGTTCGCATTTACGTATGGACTTTTTGTCGGGGCTTCGCCCCGAGCTATTCGTATTGGACGCCTTCGGCGTCAGCGTCCCCAAAGTGGATGAATCTGAAAGGGGCGGTGGTTCTAAAACTGACGCATGGAATTTCGGCGTCAGCATCCCCAACGGGGATGAATCTGAATAGCCGTGGGCGAAGCCCTCGGATGAATAACAACAATTCCGTTCTAAACCCTGAAAGGGTTTAATCGTTCATCGCGAACATTGGTTCAACCCGTCGCGCGTAATACCAGTGACTTCAGTTCTCGACGCGGTCATCGTGGCCCACAAAGTGCACCGAAGCTCCGAAGGAATGCCTTGGGCAGACCTCAGGGCGACGAGGCTACCTTGAGCATAAATCCATCGTTCGCTTCCAGCACAATTCCGAGTGGCTGCTTCGGATCAATCTTGTTCGTCCTAACTTCAAACGAACGGCTATCCGCACCGCTCGTGATCAGAATGCTTGATTCCGGTTTTCCAACGAAGCCAAGGTTCAGCGAGAGCTTCCTCTCCGTCGCTTCGCCATTGATGCCGGCGATGTGCCACACAGAACCTTTTCTTCGCGCGATCACCACGTACTTCCCCGGATAGCCGTCAACGAATTTCGATTCATCCCACGCAACGGGGACTTCCTTTAATATCTGTCGTGCTTCGGTCGGGACTTTTGACATTCCTTCCGGCACTTCAGCAAAGTGTTGAATGCCGGAAAGAAACAACACTGACAATGCCAACTCAAAACTGTTCGTGGTTCTGCGTTGGATGTTTGGGACTTCGCTGAAACAGACCGGCGTGAAATCCATCGGGTCAAAAAGATTCCGCGTAAACGGAATCACGGCGCAATGGCTTGGCTGCTTGTCGGCATCAGGCTGGTCGAACGTAACAAACTCGAAGCCCTTGATCGATTCCATCGTGACGAGATTCGGATATGTGCGCTGCCACCCGCGCGGAATCGTGGCGCCGTGACAATTCACCATTAAGCCGTGTCGTGCAGCGTCTTCAAAAATATCCTGATAGTACGCCATCACCGATTGCCCATCGCCGCCGAAGAAATCCACTTTCACTCCTTTCACTCCGTGTGACGCGAGCTTCTTGAATTCCGTCTCTCGTGATTCCTTTGTCAGCATTTTGTCGCGAGGAGTATATGGCGTTGTGTTCCAGCTGCCCGCCGAGTTGTACCACACATTGATGCCGACATTCTTCGATGCGGCGTACGCGCAAAGCTCACCCAATTTGTCGTCGCCAATCTTCCGATCCCAATCGGCATCGACGAGACAGTATTCCCAGTTCATTGCCGAGGCGAAGTCAACGAAGCGGTTTTGTACAGAGAAAATCGTTGAGTCGTCTTTGAACAGCACCCAACTCCATGATGACCGTCCCGGTTTGACAAATGAAATGTCAGAGAGAACTGAAGGCTCGGCGAGATCCGTTCCGAGCGTTGATTCGACTAACGTTGCGAGTGTATCGCTGATTGCAATGACGCGCCAGGGCGAGTACCAGGGCAACGTCGATTCAGGATTCAGCCCGCCATCAGGCATTGTCTCCGCGCGTTGCGGAAATCCGATCTTAAAAGTTGTACTTCCGCTGTCATGCGTCAGGCGACATCCGCAGTAGTTTCGCCCGAGTCCGGTCTCACTGAGTGCAATCCAACAGCCTGCAGATTTGAATAGCGTTGGGAATGCCCAGCCCGGCTCATGAGAAGGAAGCGACGCGACATCAATCTCATGATAGTAGTGCTCTTCATACGAAGGATTCGTCGCGTTCCAACCCGACTTTGCTTTTGCAATCGGTTGAATCCATGCACGTGTTTCTTGTGAAAGATTGAACGACGTCCGCTCATCGATAATCTTCTTTACACCATCAGATTGCTCGCCGGGAAAGAGGTAGCGGAACGCAACTCCGTCGTTTGAAATCTGGAAGACAACATCGAATCCCTTGTCCTCGCGGTTCCTGAAGTGAAAGATTTTCTTGTTGGCGTTGTACGTGCATTGAATTTTCTTACCGTGCATCAGCGTGTACTGATCTTCCACCTGCTCGACATCAGAAGCGGAAATAAATCGCACGTGATCGGAGAAGTCCGCGTCGTCTCGCACCAAGCCAAGCCGGCTCTTCTTCATGACAGACCTCCCCTTGTAGAGGAGATCGAATTCTGGTGTGCCGTCGGCGCCCACATTCAAGACAACCTCTATCACTCCGTTCGGACTCGTGACGTTGTTCTCCCTCGGCTCGGCAGAGACAATTGAGCAAAGGAGAAACGCCAAAGGCCGTAAAGCTACTTTCATGAAGTTGGCTGCATTTAGTTCGGCAAGATTGGACATGGCGGAGCCATGTCCCTACTTGTGCCCTGTCATTCTGAGTTTCATGATCACGCCGAAAGCAAGCGTCGCTATTTGAGACAACGATGTGCGACCCCATTTGTCATTCTGAACCCTTCGACTTCGCTCAGGGGAGACTCAGCGGAACGAAGTGAATGCCGCTTCGCAGGCATCCCTTTGGGAGAATCTCGACGGTCCCTATGGGTCGTAGACGAGTCTTCGACCAGATCAGAGCACAACTGGGTTTCTGGATTCTTCCTGCCTGCCGGCAGGCACGGCGGCTCTGAAAAGCGAGCCTCAGAATGACATGACGACGCATTGACAACTCTACTTGTACGTGTACAACTTCACCTTCTGTATGCCATACGCACCGCCGGGCAGATGCAGGTGTCTGCCCTGATGATCCTGATCGCCATTCATCCGGCGACCGGCAATCCATTTTCCGTTCACGAATGTTCCTTCGTCCATGCTGGCGATGCCTGCCTGCCGGTGGGCATGGCCGGCGATTGAGCCATCATTCGACGACGAACGAAACGTTACGACAACGCCGCTGCCCGCAATATAGAATTCATCCTCGGCAGTCATGATGATCAGTCCGCCGAATCGCGGCGTCTCACCTTCTCTGCGCGGCGCATAGGGCCACGTACCTTCGTGCTTCACGGTGAAGATGTAGTTGCCAAGCTTGATCTCCGCCGTTTGCGCGGCGCTGTCGAGCAAGAAACCGGTCATCGTTCCCTTGCCTTGATGTTCAAGAATCAGCGGCGTGAGCTGATGAAGAATGTCGTAGCCTTTGTTGAATTGATTGTTCGCCGGATCGTCCATCGATTCGATCGAGAAGGGACAATAGCCCATCGCGTTGTGGCGTCCGATGGCATAGAATGCATTGGTGACGCTTTGGGTACGATCGACTTCGGGGATGAACATTGCATTCCCGTCGCGGTCGAACTTGCCGACCCATTCAGCAAATGTCTTAAAGTAAATATCGGGCGAGAGAAAATCGATGTGGGGTGCGCCTGCCTTCCACACATCCATCAAGTGCGGCAACGGTCCGGCGCTCGGATATTGTCCCGGTTTGTAGTTGGGACGAATCAACGCTGCGTTGACAAACATTGGCAGAGCGTACTCCTTCTTTCCCGCTGCAGCCACAAAATCGGTGTACTTCGCGAAGTGCCACGCCATGAAAATCTCGTCGGCGTGCAGTCCCTTGCCGAACACTTCTTCCCACGTGCCCGATGATTTCATTCCAGCGCTGTTCCATGCGCGCTGCAATTCTTCTGTCAGCGTGGCGTTCCTCTTCTGAAGAAACGCGATCAGTTCGGCGGGAACATTCTGTTTGAACGCCTGTTCCGCCTCAGCGCAATAGTCTCGCGCTTCCGGTATCATGCCGATTTCATTTTCGACCTGAATCATCACAACCGTATTCGTTTTCTCATCCACGGCGCGCAGGTGCTTCATAAACGCGGCGAATGCCCGTGCGTCGGCGTTTCTGTTTTCATCGTCGAATGGAGTGAGAATCTCAATCGCTTTTCCCTCCTTCGTACGCGAGCGCGGAAAGCGTTTCTGATTCGTCTTCACCCAATACGGCGCGTAACACGACATGCTGTTCTTCCATGAACCAAACCAAAGCATCACCACTTTCAAATCATGCTTGCGAGCAGCGTTGAGAAGACTGTCCACAAGTGCGAAATCGAATCGTCCTTCGGTGGGTTCGATAAGCTCCCAGTACACGGGCATCAGTATTGTATTCAGCTTCATCGCTTTCAGATTCGACCAGAGCGGCGCCATGTAGTTCACATCCGAGGCGCTGGAGTTGCCCAGCTCTCCGCCGAGCATCAGGAAAGGTTTGTTGTGTACGATGAGCTGAGTTGCTGTGCCTTGCTTCTTGAGGTGAGGATGGGATGAGTTGCTTTGCGCGTAAATCCCTTGAAGAGTAAAGAGGGAGATCAAGAGGAAGAAGGCGCCGCGCTGATTCCAACGGGGCAGGGGGGACTTCCTCGGAATGACATGTACATTTTTTTTCGTCAACCCCACTTTATTGGAACCTGCGCTCAACACTCCCCTTCTCCTCACAGGAGAAGGGGCCGGGGGATGAGGTCTGAAACCAGATAGCATACAAAGCGCCATCTTGCTCAACGCCAGTGAATGGATCATGAGAAGTTCACTCTTTCGATAGAATGTTGTTCGCGCGAAGGAACTCGCGAATCGCGACAAAAGTGCTGATCAGCGTTTCTCTGTTGAAGCCGCCATGTTTGCCGCCGCGGACTGTCATGAGCTTGTTCGGAACGCCGGCTTTGTCCAGCGCCTTGTGCAAGCGTTCAGCATGCGAGTAAGGAACGAGGTTGTCTTCATCACCGTGTATCGTGAATACAGGCGGCAGACCCGACCGCACGTAGGTGAGCGGCGAGACAGCTTCTGCAAGTTCCTTCCGGTTGCTCTTGCTGCCGAGCCACTCAATTGCGTAGTGCTTGGCGTTGGGACCGTCAAGAAGATCGGCAACATCTGTAATGCCGAACCAGTTGACGATCGCAGCGACGCTCACACGCGGCTCCGTTCCGCTGGTCCACCGAATGCTGTCGTTCGTAGGACATTGACGATCAAAGGGAGAGTTTTCGGGCAGCATTCCCGTAATGAGCGCAAGATGACCTCCGGCTGAGCCGCCAGTCAAGACAATCTTCGTAGCATCGAAGTTGAATTGCTTTGCGCGCGATGCAACCCAGCGAAGAGCACATCGGCAATCCTCGACTGCCGCGGGCGCCAGAGAGTTGTTCGCGAGCCGGTACTCAACGTTCACGACGGCCCAACCCATCGATAGATAAGGAAGGAGTTGAAATACATTCTGCTCCTTCATTCCCGCAACCCAGCCGCCGCCGTGGAAGAGAATGAGCGTCGGCAGTGGGGCCGGACGATTCCTTGGCACATACACATCAAGCTTCAGCGCGGTGTTGTTTGCCGTCGCGTACGTGATGTTGGAAATGATCTCGTATTCGCCTGATACATAGTCAACCCATTTCTCCGTCCCAACAGACTGTGCTTGAACGGAGTGAGCAATGGACAGTAGGAGGATGAAGAGCGCGAGAAGAATTCGAGTCATGACGTCCAAATTATTTGTGCAAGTTGAAGTTTTCTGTTAGCCCAGACGTTTGAACGATGGCCGGTTTGGGCTGTCATTTATAGGATATGGATTCTTCACTTCGTTCAGAATGAGTCCCCTTAAAGCAAATGCAGCCCGCTCTTATGTCGGGCGGGCTGCACCTGTGGACTACAAAAGCGTCACTTCATGAAGAGCAGTTTCTTCACTGCGGTGAAGCTGCCTGCTCCATCCTGGCCTTTGGCCTCAATGCGATAGAAGTAAACGCCAGTACTTACGCCGACCGCATTCCATTCAATTCTGTGTCTGCCCACCGTCTGGACTTCGTTCACAAGAGTTGCGACCTCGCGACCGAGCACATCATAGATGGTGAGTTTAACATTTGAACTCTTCGGAATGTCATACCGAATGATCGTCGTTGGATTGAACGGATTTGGATAATTCTGCATGAGTGCATACTCCGTCGGCACTCCTGCGTACTCCTCGACAGCCGTTGTTCCGGTGGTGAAGAGTCGCGCCGATGATGCATTACCAAACCCACCGACGTTCCCAGCGTAAAGCCGCCAGAAGTAGTCAACCTCCGAGCCGAGTTGATGTGCCGGCCCCAAAATGCAGAGCGTATCCTCATAGACGACAGTATCACGAATAATTGTGGCGAAGGCATTATCCGTGGCTATCTGCAGTCTATACTTCGCTGCGGTTGCTACAGGACCCCATGTGAACTTCGGATTTCGTGACACGCCCGTAGCGTTTGCGGCTGGCGCCGACGGTTGTGGCTGTCCCGGGACCGCAATAATGGTCGTGAACGCGAAGGCGGTAGTGTAGTAGCCCGTTCCACCTGCGTTGATGGCCTCAACCTTCCAGCTGTAGTTGGTGAGCTTTGCAAGGTTTCTGACCTTATACGTCGTATCCGTCAGTCCATTATAGGTAACGCTTGTGTTGACGGTCGAGAGCTGCAAGTTGTAGCTTGCTGTGTTCGGCACAACCCTCCAAACAAAGACCACACTATCCGAGGGGACGTTCACCGCGTTGTTTGTCGGCGCGAGGAGGGTTGTTCGTCCTGGCGGAGGCATGATGGTGAACGTATCAATTGCAGAGAAAGTGGAAGAGCCAAGGTCATTCATTCCGCGCGCGCGCAGATAGAATGTCTGGCCGCCGGTAAACTGTCCTGCGTAGGTCGTGTCAGCCGTCGTAGCGTTCACAACGAACGTAGTGAACGACGGCAGCGTGGACACCTGCCAATTATACCGTGACGCATCGGTCGTCCTTCGGACTTTGAGCGTCAGCAGCGCGGGCTGGTTCGTGGAACCGCTCACCGGAGCAACTATCGTCGGAACTTGCGTCGCTGCACTGCCTGTCGTGGTGAAGTTGAAGGCAGCAGTGTAGTCGCTCATGAAGCCGCCATTGACCGCGGCAACACGCCAGTAATACTTCGTGGCAGCACCAAGTGAATACGCATAGCTGGTGCCGGTCACTACTCTATTGACTGCCAAGAGTGCGGCATTTGCAAACGTCGCATCCAGAGACGCCTGGACACGGTATCCGGTAGCACCCGTGGCCGCATTCCACTGCAGGTTGCCCGTCTGCGGTACAGCGGTCGCGTTATTGGGCGGGGAAACAAGTGACGGCATGTTCGGGATGGTCGAACCTTGGTTGACCGTCCAGTATCTGTCGATGGCAAGTCCTGTGTAGCTGCCTCGCGTGCCATCAGGCCATCTCACGACGACGCTGTCGATGGACGTGTTGATGCCGATGCCGAAGAGGGCCCTCATTTCGCCATGACCTGCTGCGTTGCCTTCTCCCTTGATGTAGCGATACTGTTTGATGGCGCCGCTCTGCGTGTACAGTGTGAAGACTGCGCCCACGGCGTTCTTGTTGTGACCTATCCCGACAGGCGTGAAGCCAATCCAATGATTCGAGTTGCCACTGCTCTTCTGCAACACCGAATTAAGTCCGGTATAATTGTAAATATCCAGGAAGCCGTCGTTATTGTAGTCAACAAAGCCGCCGGCTCGCCCGCCTCCTGCAGTCGTCACGTTGTTCTGGTTTGTCACTTCAGTAAACGTACCATTGCCGTTACCTCTGAACAAACGTGTGGCGCCGAAGGTCGTGCTTGCATAAACATCCGGGATTTGATCATTGTTGTAATCGCCGATGTCCCACGCCCGGATACCGCCTGATGTAGGCAATCCCGCGTCAACGATGTTCGACCCGTTCCACTTGAATGTGAATGTGCCGTCTCCCTTTCCGTAGAGGAGGACAATGTTCGTTGCCCTTCTCAGGCCATCGTAGTTATTAGCCTCTGTCCCGGTCATAATCAAATCCCACTTGCCATCGTTGTTCAGGTCGCCGAAGGTGCTTCCGATGGCGTTGAAGTGACGCACCGTATCTTCAACGATGATCCCAGTGTCGGCGATAGCTCTGCCGTAGAAGACTCCACCGGACAAGGAATCAACAGCATAAAGTGTCCGGCCCAGTGTTGTTGCATTCGGGACGTAGAACCTGCCGGTCCCGTTGTTCAGGTACAGAATACTTCCTTTTTTGGCGCCGATGGTGTCGGATCCGCCGGCAAACGCTCTGAACCCGTGGCGGAAACTTGGCATCCACAAATCTACCCAACCATCGTTGTTTGCGTCGAGGAAGTGTACATCCCAGGTCTCGAATGCACGGCTGGTATCGATGGCAAGATTTCCGGGGGCTGATCCAATTCCCGCTTTGGTAAAGCCGGATGGTCCTCCCTTCAGCAACGTGATACCCTCGCCTGGTTTGTAGATGAAGCCATCGCTCCACGCCGCTTGCTTGAAACCGTGCCATGCTGCACTCAGGTAGTTGCTGTGGTCGATATCGGCTACTGCCATACCGGCGAAGACACTGCCCGTGGATGATGCGATCGTAAGATCGCCAGCGGCTGTTGGCGGAACATAGACGCCTGCGCTGTCATAGAACAGACCCGTTTGCGGTGCCGCGTTATTCGTCGACCAAATATCAGGAACTCCATCGCCATTGACATCTGCGAAGAGTCCACCGACGGAGTTGACGACTCCGGTGAGACGCGAGACATTCGCGGTGGGCACCGCTGTAAAATACGTGATGTTGTTCAGCAAAACATTGTTGGGTGGAATCCAGACATCCTGAATGCCGTCTCCATTGATATCCAACCATGCGAAGCCGCCGTTTGAAGCACCGTTCGGCGGAGTGACGGGCGGTCCGATACTATATCCAACTTCCTGGGCGACCAACGAACCAAGCCCCAGCAACAGGAGAAGCGCTACTGTCGCTATTAACTGTACGAACTTTTTCATGAATCCTCCGAGATGTATTGTTGTTGAGATGTTAGTTAGGACTAAAAACAATACCCCCAGCACATTCCCATCACACACAAAGAATGATCGCGTTTAAGGACTTGCTCGTGCTCGAATCACTTCCTTCATGCTGCGGTCCGCGTTGAAATACGATTGCATGTCAATAGTGCATGCATGTTTCGTGGTTGAGAAACTGCCGCATGCGGGCTTGCAAACATCGAAAGCCCGCACGCGCCAGAACTATTTCATCAAGACCAACTTCTTCGTGATCGAGTTTTCGCCGTACTGCAATTTGTAGAAGTAAATTCCGGTTGCGATTTTGGCTGCATCGAACGTAACGGTGTAGTTGCCGGCCTTCTGCTCGCCGTCAAACAATGTCGCCACCTCTTGTCCGAGCAAATTGTATATCTTCATCGACGCGTGTCCTGCTTGCGGAATCGAATAGTCGATCTTGGTTGTCGGGTTGAACGGATTAGGATAGTTCTGGCTCAGAGCAAATTCCGTCGGAATGCCCGGTCTCTCTACGACACCCGTAATGCCATTGGTCAACCAGTAAAGAATCTGTGTCTTCTCGGTAGCCTCCTGCGCTTTCCACGAATTGTAGCGCGTCTTGTCCCAATGGAACAGGTCGCCCACTGGATAGCCTCCCATTGCTGCAGTTCTCAATGTTGCGTTGCCAATCTTCGCATTCTCTGGCAATGGCCATGATTGAGCAAGACTTGCTCCCGGATCGAAAGCCCAGTTCGTATCAGCGTTGTTCGTCCATTTGAAATAGAGGAAGCGTTTGATTGCCGGAATGTCTGATGGAGCGAGGAGCAGATTCGGGTTTACTCCATCATAGAGGTTTTGTCTGTTCATGAATGGCCACACTTTTTGGCCACTCACTGTTGTGTCAAAAAACATTTTCGTCCTTTGATTCAGCATCGGCGCGGGCTTAGGATCCATGAGCGTACTTGCTGTATCGGAATACGGGTTGTGCGCCATCCAATCGACGAGCCACGGCTCGCATACGTATGCGCTGTGTGAGAGCAAAATATGGCGTTGTGCGTCCGTGAATGGCGGCGAAAAGCCAAAGTTCGAAACGCTATCGATCCGAAACATTCCCGGCTCCGGATTCCCGTTGTTCTCGCCAATGTCGCCAAACATAAACGTGTTCACAAACATGGAGTTTGTCACGGACAGCCAATACCACCAAGGTGATTCCAAAACGTACATCATGGTGTTGATGAAGGTGCAGTGATTGAACGAGAGAAAGTCCGTGTACTCACTCCCTTCCTGCATGATCACATAGCCCATGTTTGCAAACGTGCAATTCACGAACTTCAGGCTATCAGTGTGCCAACCAGTTGATTGGTACGGAAATGACACGGCCCTGCCGTAGTAGCGGAAATGGCGGTCCGAGCAGTTTCTGAAATAGCAATTGGTGAATGTGCCACGGAAATGCCTCGCAGTCACACTGATTGCGCCAGAGGCGTCAGCGCCAATCTGGGAGTAGTCGAACAGGCATCCTTCAAATGTGGCACGTTGCCCGTTGATCGTATCTGGAGAATCCTGGATTCGCAGACTCGTGCCCGTTTGGTTTCCCGAAGTCGTAGCGTAGAACAACCAGATGTTCTTTAGTGAGATGTCGCCGAAGCAATTGAAGTTGTACGTGGTCGTCACTGTACCGCTTGTGCTCCATGCTATCTGCGGCGGGGCCGAATTTTGATCTGATCCCGGCTCATTTGCGACAATCGTGAGTTTCTTCCCCACGGGAACCGTTATCTCCCCTGTCAGGACGTATAGCCCGTACGCCTTTAGTTTGAACACCTTGTTATTCAATGTGCCGTCATTTATCGCCGCGGTAACCGCATTGTTCAGTGTCCCTTCTGTGCCGCCGGTTTCGAAATAGTCAGGAACATTCACTGTGTCAACTACCGCGTACAGGGAACGGGGCAAAACAAACGCCATGAAAAGTGCGACTCCAATAAAGTATTTCATGTTGACCTCCTATTGTTTGTTGTTGAGTTCATCTCTCACATGCTTTTGCTGAGCAAGTCCGACGACCTGTCACAGCGTGAATCGGACTCCGAGATTCGCAGTTAGTCCATAGTTTTGCTCATTGGTAAATCCTCCGAAAGATACTTGTGATGATTGGTTCCTTCTCGCATTAATGTTATTCACGTCAATAAAGAGTTGAAGCCCCGCCCATGGCAGTATCTGTCGGGCCGAGGCATCTACGCGAAAATAGTCTCTTGTGAATCCGTCTTGAACATCAAAGGCACCGATCCGACTCACTGAATTTCCTTGGAATACTAAAGTCAACCTCGTAGAGAACCCCTCGTAGTCGTAACCAATATATGCGTTCAGAACATCGTCGGGCTGAAATATCAAGCGACCGGTTCTGGTGCTGTCGATGAGTTTGGACCCAATGGTACGCGGCGGAATGAGATAGGAGCGTTCATCTCTCCAAGGGTAGGTCGCTTTGGACCAAATGTGCGTGTAGTTCATCCCGAAGACCATTCCGTCGAATGGCGCTGGCAGATACCAGAATCGCAGCTGAATGTCCGCCTCAATACCTTTGACGTAAGCGTCATACGGACTGTTGATGTACGTATTCAACGTGGCACCGTTTTCCGGATTCATCCCCCCAATCGAATAGCTGCCAACCGAGTCAAGCCCCTCCGGTATTTGTATTGTTGCTGACCTTTTGTAGAGTCTGTATGTTGTGAAATACGTGAACCGAGATACTGTCTTATAGAATGCGCCGACCGAGATCAGGCCAAGGTCATTCGAATGGAATGTAAATTGAAGGTCGTGGTTGTAGGATTGTGCGGGCTTTAACCTTGGGTTCCCTGCGGTGACCTGACGCCTGTCAAAACTCATTGTAATGTGTGGCGAAAGCTGGTGATAGTCGGGCCGGGCAAGGGTCTGCGTGTATGCGTAGCGCACATCGAGCCAATCAAAGATATTATACTTTGCCTGTACCATCGGGAGCCAAAAGTGATTCTCCGGATGGACTTGAACCGGATACACCTCCTGAGAGAGTAGGTTTCGCCCGTCTCTCAGATTATAGGTATCATAGAGAGACCTGACTTGCTCATAGCGCGCACCACCCACGACACGAAGATCGGGACCCAGGCCCAGTTCTGCCATCGCATATCCGGCGTAATACTTCTCAATGTACTTATAGTCGTTCGGCAGATGCTGGAAGGCCCCGTCATACCAACCGCCCGGATTTGTGGCGCCTGCTTCACTTGCGTTGAACCGTGGGTCAGACCTCGTATAGTCGAGAATGGCATCGATTATCCGCGGATCGTTAATCCAAAGGACTCCACCAAACTTGTTGTCAAGGAAACTGCCGATTAGTTCTCCGTCGGATGACGTGAAGTTGGAGGCCGGGAACATTCCTTTTCCTGCGTCATACTCAATACCGAAGCGAGCGCGAATAGAATCTATGACTGCCCGCGAAATGACGCCGGGACCACTGGTCGGTTGAAGATAAGGGGTCGATTGATCGTTTTCGCGATTGTTATATCGGTATTCTCCTCCAACCTTTATGAAACCTGAAAAATCTGACCCCAATGCAAGCGGAAACTTGAGGTCAGCTTTGTAAACCTGATCATTCGCTTTGTAGTCGGCTTCAAATAGGGAGATCGTATTCAGGTAGATATCGCGATCTCGGGTATGCTTGATGCTCCAGAGCATGTCTTCGGGCAGAACGTTATCATAATTCACCCCAGTTGTGCTAATTCCGTTCGTCTCACGAAATTGATAGTACTGCGAACTTGGGAGGTGGTTCCTTGAATATGTATTGGCAACCTTGAGATTGAGCAGCATGAAGTCAAAATCGTTTTCAAACTCCAAGATGTTGATCGCGAGGTCTGTTTCCGTCTTTGAGCGCCTGAAAGAGAAATCGATATTTCCGGACTTGTAATTTAGCGATGTCTGATAGTCGTTAACGTTGGAGTTCAACCGACTAAACATGTTGATCGAACGAAGCATACCGTGCGGGAGAGCATAGTCAAGGATTGCGTTTACCCCGTAACGTTTTCTTGTTTCGATGTGACGTTGGAGAGCAACATCCACTATTCGCGCAGGCACATAACCATTGGAGCCAATTACCGTGCCGTTAGGTTCGTAGTTACCGTTCATATTGTCGGAGGCGCGATCGTATTGTTCAGCGTTCCCCAACACATACACGCCGAGTAGTCCATCAAGGAAGCGATCACTCGCAGAGAGGATTGCTCGATAGTTTCCATACTCCTTCGTTTTGTTTGTATAGCCTGACTGCCACATAAGCTCTGTGTGAAATCCTGGCGGCGCCTCTCTCAACTCCATATTCACAAGACCGCCAATAGCGTTTGCGTTCATGTCAGGAGTCAATGTCTTATACACTGCAATGGATTTGATCATGTACGGCGTAACCATGGTAAGGTCAACACTTCGGTCCTGATTGATCGATCCGCCGCTGAGTGAGGTGAATCCAATCTGTGTGCTACCCGTCGGAGATAGAGAAATGTTGCTTATTGAAATGATGTTGAACTGCGGAGCCAGACCGCGGATGACAACCTTGTTCGCTTCTCCTGAACTCGATAGCGTGGAGACGCCCGGCAGTCGTGATATCGCTTGCGCAGCGTTGAAGTCGGGCAACTCTTGAATCCTTGCTTCGGAGACGATGTTTGCAATCTTGTTCGACGCGAGTTGCTGGTTGATCGCCTGCATCTGTCCGCGCGCTTGCGCCGTGACGACGACTTCTTCGCCTTCCAGTGTGGTCGCTGTCAGCGCAATGTCGCGAACGGTCGTCTCGCCTTCATTCACGTTGACGACAACACTGGTGGAGATGTATCCGATGTACGAGACAAGAAGAGTCTGGTCGCCCGCGGGCACTTTGTAGAGGTTGAAGACTCCGGACGGACTGCTCACGGCGCCGAGGCTCGTTCCTTTCACAACAATGTTGGCGCCCGGCAACTCTTCTTTCGTTGTCTTGTCTATGACTTTGCCTTTGACGGTCCCGGTCTGCGCGTAAGTCAGTTGCAGCGTGACGAAGGAGAGTAGAAAACATGCCAGGAAAATTCTTCCGGCTGAGTAACGAAGAGACATTGTGACCTCCTGGGTGATTATTTCGTTGTTCCGAACAACTCAAGACTTGCTGAAAGCTCCGGCGTAGCCGCCGGTGTGTTGCATAGAACTCATGGCGTGGCGAGAACCGCCACTCAAACACCATCAGGACGCGAAGAGCTTGCGTCGTTCCGCCAACTCCGTGGTAATCTGGATCTCCGCTTGCTTGTCGATGCTGTAGAAGAACAAGCAGACTGCACAGAGCGCAAATGTAATCGCCGGGTAGATGCTCATGGTCATGACGATACCCGACAAGGCGTCTCCATTTTGCGCGGCGTTGGGAACATATCCATACGCCGAGAGAATGTATCCTGTAATTGCTCCGCCGAAGCCAAGCCCGGCCTTGAGCGCAAAGACGATTGCGGAGAACACGATGCCGGTTGCGCGCCGCTTGTTCTTCCACTCGGAATAATCCGCAACATCCGCCATCATTGCCCACAACAACGGAATCGTGAAGCCATAGACAAACTGCCGCAGCATTTCAGTGGCGAACATCAGTTCAATGGCAGTCGGGGGCAGAAAGAAAAAGAGTG
Source organism: Ignavibacteriota bacterium (assembly GCA_016218065.1). Lineage (GTDB taxonomy): Bacteria > Bacteroidota > Ignavibacteria > UBA10030 > UBA6906 > CAADGV01. The sequence continues at coordinate 17,578 of JACRFA010000018.1, forward strand.
CACAGAACAGTGCAGTGCCCGCCAGGCCTCCGATGAACACGTTGCGTTTGCCAAATTTCATCGCGAGCCCTTTGGAGAAAAAGATGCCGATGATCGTGGCAACCGTTCCGAAGACATTGAAGAAACTGAAGGTGGTCGCGTAATTTTCCGTGGCTACGAAATAGCGGAAGTAGTAGAAGACCACGCTCCCGCGCATCGCTAATGTGATGAACAGAATCAGGGTCAGAATAAACATAACGCCCCAAGGACCATTCTTTAGCAAATCTGCAAAGTGGTCTTTGATCGTTCCCTTTTGCGCCGGATCGGGGTGAATACGCTCTTTCGTCGAGAGGAATGTAACAACAAAGAGTACCACTGCCAGCGACGAGAAGATTCCCATCGTGTATTGATAGCCGACTGCACTATTTCCTTCACCAAAATAACTCACCATCGGCAAGGCTAGACCCTGAATGACGAGCTGCGCGAGCATTGCAAATACAAATCTGTACGATGAAAGGCTCGTGCGGTCTCCGAGATCTCCCGTCATCACGCCGCTCAGCGCCGAGTACGGAAGGTTGTTTGCCGAGTAGATCATCATCAACACGATATAGGTCACGTACGCGTAGATGAGCTTTCCGTCCACGCTGAAATCGGGAGTCATGAACGCCAAAAACCCCATGATGCCGAACGGCAGCGCGGTCCCAAGCACCCACGGCCGGAATTTTCCCCAGCGCGTATTGGTCTTGTCGGCAACGATGCCCATGATCGGGTCGAAGATCGCGTCCCATACGCGCACGACTACCAGCAGCGTTCCTGCCGCAGCCGCAGTGATGCCAAACGTGTCCGTATAGAACGCGAGCTGGAACATCACCATCGTTTGGAAAATAAAATTGGCGGCCGTATCGCCGAGAGCGTAGCCGACCTTCTCGCGTATCGACAGCTTTTCGGTGGATGATTTCAACGATGCCTGTGTCGTCTGCCCGATGATTTGCGTTTCAGTGCTCATCTGTATCGCTACTCCAAATCAGTAGGTGTTCGATGAAGAAGGTTAGTGGATTAGAGTACGTCCTGGGTTGTTTCAGCGAGCGGTGCGTCGCTCTCGACTCATCAAATAACCTGCAGGTTTGTCTTCATGAGATCACGATCGCGCGAAGAACTCCCGACCATGATCTCGAACTCGCCCGGCTCGACTACGAATTGCTTCTCGATGTTCGTGAACGCCAGATGCTCGGGTCGGATCTCAAACGTCGCCGTTGCCGACTCGCCGGGGTTCAGCGCAATCTTGCGAAAGCCCCTAAGCTCCTTGACAGGCCTGGTTACCGAACCGACCAGATCGCGGACATACAACTGCACAACTTCTTCACCGTAGCATTTGCCTGTGTTCTGTACCCGTACTGACACAACAGCCGGCTCACCTTTGCGGATGACCGGCTGTTTGATGTTCAAATCACTCAACGAGAATGTCGTATAGCTGAGACCAAAACCAAACGGATATAACGGGGTCACATCGTCGAACAAATATCCCCGTCGCGCGGATGGTTTGTAATTGTAATACGCCGGAACATGTCCCACCGATCGCGGGAATGTCATCGGCAGTTTTCCTGAAGGATTGTACTCGCCGAAGAGTACATCCGCCACCGCGTGTCCGGTTTCTTGTCCTAAATACCAGCACTCCAGGATCGCGTCGGCGTGTTCGTCCAGATAGGTGATTGACTTGGGTCGTCCGTTGAACAACAGCACGATCACCGGTTTTCCGAGTGCAATGATCTGCTGCGCCAATTCATTCTGCATGCCAAGCAAATCGAGACTCGGTCTGTCGCCCATGTGAACTCGGCTCCACGCTTCACGCGAAGTTTGTTCGTTCCCTCCAAGCACGAGAATCACCGTCTCTGCTTGACGAGCCGTCGCGACGGCCTGCTCAATGAGTTTCTTGTCCTCATTGTGGTCCGGCAGATGGACCGGGTCTTCGTTCCACGATCCGCCGATGGTTATTCTGCACCCTTCACTGTACAGGACGTTGACATCAGAGCCAACTTTCTCCCGGATTCCCCGCAAGACGGAGGTGTAGTACTTTGGCTTGCCGCTGTAACCGCCAAGCAGTTCGCGATCGGCATTCGGTCCAATGACTGCAATCGTTTTCTTTGAACGCGCAAGAGGCAAGGCGTTGTTCTTGTTCTTCAGCAGGACGATCGTTTCGCGGGCCGCTCTCAGCGCCAACTCTCTCTCACGCTCTAACTCGACGTCAATGTGGATTGATTCTGCATCGACGTAGGGATCTTCGAAAAGCCCGAGTTGGAATTTTTGCCGCAGCAGCGGACCGACCAACTCGTCAATCGCAGATTCGCTGACGACTCCCTCGTGAACAAGGCGAACAAGAAATGGGTAGCAGTCAGGATCAGGCGTTTCAAGATTTACACCGGCATTCACTGCGAGCGCGGCCGCTTCGGCCTTATCCGACGCCAGCGCATGGCTTGTTGCTTCGTCGCGTTTGTTCAGCTCGGTAATCGCATAATAATCCGACACGACAGTTCCATCAAACCCCCACTCTGTGCGCAACACATCTTTCAGCAGCCATGCATTCGCGTGTGAAGGAACGCCGTCGATCTCATTGTACGAAGCCATGACGCTCGCTGCCTTTGCGTCGCGGATGACTTCGAGGAACGGATGGAGAAACACATCGCGCAATACGCGTTCAGAGACATTCACCGGGCCGCAGTTCATCCCCGACTCCGGTTGTCCGTGCGCGGCAAAATGCTTCAGCGTCGCGAGCACATGCTTCTTGTCGGTGTATGTTCTGTCTCCCTGGAAGCCATTCACGGCTGCGTTTCCCATCGCGGCAACCAGATGCGGGTCCTCGCCAAATGTTTCTTCGACTCTTCCCCAGCGCGGATCGCGCGCAACATCGACGACGGGAGTCAGCGCCTGATGAGTTCCGCGCGAGCGTGCAGTGGCAGCAATCGCCGAGTAGATTGCCTGCACAAGTCCGGGATTGAATGTTGACGCAAGCCCAATCGGTTGCGGATAGCTGGTCGATTCTTTTGCGGCGAGACCGTGCAAACACTCCTCGTGAAAAATAACCGGAATACCAAGACGGGTCTCTTCAAGAAAAAACCGCTGAAGCGTATTCGCAAGTTCAGCGGTTTCTTTTGCCGTCAGTCCTTTTCCCGTGTCGCTTAGTCGAGCAATCTGCCCGATGCCATGCGGGAACTGCTGACGAAGATGGGTCAGATCGAACTCGTGCTTCTCGTTGAAAAGCAGAGTCTTCTTCTGCCCCCAGATGCACATCATCTGGCCGACTTTCTCCTCAATGGTCATGCGACTCAACAGATCGCGAACCCGATCATCAACGGAAAGACCGGGACTTTTGAAGTCGGGCGATTCATCTTCGACAACTTGATCGATTGGAGATGTTTTCTCAGACATTTCGAAGCCTATAAGAGAGGATTGAAATCCCAGGGCAGGATAAAGGCGGGTGACGTTTCGCGGTGAGGAGGTCAAAACACGATGTAACTAACGCTGGAAACCGTCACCCTCCAAAAAGCTGCTTACTCAACAAGAACGGATTTCATTTAGGATTACTACGATTCAAGCATCGTTGAACCGGTTCAATTATACAAACGCCAACTTCAAAAAGCAAGTTAAAAATCAATCTTGATAAAAAATTTTTCACTATCCCGAACAATCTACCAAGAAACAACCGACTGGTGATTGTACTCTCCTCGACACCTCGTGGCCATTTCTGTGAACAGACAATCCCTCTCGCCGACAATTCTGCTCTGGAAAATGAGTTGTCACTCCGGCACAAGAATTGGTGCAAGGAGAATTCGGTTCTCCTTGATGCCTGTTGAACGAAACTTCGACTGACCCTGACATGAAATCAACTCAGGCAACGACCCTCATCATCATGACCCTCCTCTCCACTGCGATCGTAAGGGGACAAGGCACGCATGATCTTCCACTGGTTGTCACGTCTGCGAATGCCGAACATTGGCAAGATGTTGTGGAAAAGGAAGAAGATTATATAATCTCGATCGTCCGTGAGCACATAGTTGGCCACATCTTTCGTGTTACGATTGGGTTCATGATCGAAGATGAACACTTTTGGCAGGATCCTACCTTTTCCATATTCGCCGCGCATCCCGATGGTTTTGTTGAGCGGATTGAAGTTGACACAACATCGATGTATTCCAAGTGCGACAACTGTCTCGAAGTGACATTCGAAATTTCGACTACGCGTCCCGGATGGCTTGCGTGCTACTGCTTTCCGTCGGACTACGAAATTCTCCGACCGACACGCGAGTATCTCGCCCGCACAGGCGTGCAACGACTGATCTACCTCCGTCTCTGGTATTGATCGTTCGATGGGGAATATCCACCCTTTCACTCTTGCGTCTCTCGATTACGAAACATAGATTGGACTCCACTTCGGCAAGCTCGATTGCTATTCCGTCGAAGAGTTGTCAGCGGCACAAAATATTCTGTTCCTTTCCATAATGGAGGTGACTATGAAGACCCCAATGCTTTGGTGTGTGGTGTTTGCAGCATTCGTACAGCATGCAACCGGACAGTGGCTTCAGGCTAATGGACCTTACGGAGGACTTATAGTCGCCGCCGGCATCAACACCGCGGCGCCCGGCGGAACAACACTCTTCGTTGGAACGCTCGGCGGTGGGAATTTCCGCTCGACGAACAACGGTGCATCATGGACTGCAGTGAACAACGGACTTGGATTCGGGGGGACGTATTTTGGCGCAACGGCATTCGCGGCAAAAGGTACAGCCATGTTCTGCGGGACAAGCAGCGGAGTATTCTTCTCTCCCGACAACGGCTCAACGTGGACGGCACGGAACACCGGTCTGACGAACACAGGCGTCACTGCTGTTCTCGTCAGCGGAAGCACGATCTTTGCAGGTACGGCTGGAGGCATGTTCCGCTCGATCAATGATGGAGCGAACTGGACCGCGATCAACACCGGATTGTCAAACATAAGCGTGCGCGCACTTGCAGTGATAGGCTCGAATGTGTTTGCAGGAACCCAAACCGGCGTCTTCATCTCAACCAACAACGGTACAGATTGGTCGCCTGCAAACTCCGGACTCACAACTATCATCAACGCGCTCGCAGCGAACGGTACAACACTTTTCGCCGGCGCCGGCACGGGAATCTTCCGATCGACAAACAACGGAACAAGCTGGAGCAGCGTCAATGCGCTGGTCACGACTGCTCTTGCAGTGAGCGGATCAGCGGTATACGCGGGCGGCAGCGGAGCGCTCGTTTCGACAGACAACGGAGGAAACTGGTCGCCGATCAATACAGGATTGACAAGCTCGATCATCTTCTGTCTCACAGCCAACGGATCAACTCTCATCGCCGGCGGCGCCGCATATTTTGCCGGGGTGTATATTTCGACCAACAACGGATCGTCATGGAGTGAGTCGAACCTCGGCGTTGCGGCGACGCAGATCAGATCGTTCCTGGCCAAGCCCAACGGAACAGGAGGATTTGATCTTTTCGCAGGCACAAATGAAAACGGCGTCTATCGTTCGTTAGACAACGGCACGATCTGGACGCCGGTCAACAACGGACTCTCCAACGCAGGCGTGGAAGCGCTCGGCTACATCGGCGGCGCAAATCTTTTCGCGGGCGGATTCTCGGGCGTGTATTTCTCAAGCAACAACGGCGCAAGTTGGTCTGCGCGCAGCGCCGGCCTTCCGGCAGTGACTACCATGCAAACGTTCGCCACCCTCGGCTCGAATATTTTTGTCGGATCCTCCGCTGGCGTTCATCGCTCAACGAACAACGGCGAGAGTTGGACGCTGATGAACACGGGATTGGGAACAGCTGCAGCGCGAGTACTTGCGACTTCAGGAACGAATCTCTATGCAGCAGGAAACGGAATGTATGTATCGACCAACGAAGGCGCCTCCTGGACTTCGATAGGAGCAGGAATCACGAGCACCAGCATCAGAGCAGTTGCGTTCATCGGCTCGGGTATTTTTGCCGGAACGCAGAACGGCGTTTTCCGCTCGACAAACACCGGCACGAGCTGGACTGCTGTGAATACCGGACTGACAAGCACGAACGTTCAATCGCTTACATCCTTCGGAACAAATCTCATTGCCGGCGCAGGATTCGGCCTCTCCGTCTCAACCAATAGCGGCGCAAACTGGGCGCCGGTGAACGCGGGTCTGCCCAACGTCTTCAACCTCATTTTTCCGACATTCAACACACTGACTGCAGTTCCGTTTACATCGGGCACAATGGTGTTCGCCGGCTCGTTTCTCCTCGGCGTCTGGAAGAGACCCGTCTCTGAAATAACAAGCGTGCAACTCACTTCATCCACTCTTCCTCAACAGTTCGAGCTTTTGCAGAACTATCCCAATCCGTTTAACCCGACGACAACGATTCGATTCGCGGTTCCTGCCAAGGTGGGGACAGGGCATGCCCTGTCCCTACGTGTGTTTGACGTGTTGGGAAAAGAAGTGGCAACCTTGGTGAACGAAGAGATGCAGCCAGGAACTTATGACGCGACGTTTGACGCCGGCAATCTCGCGAGCGGCATCTACCTCTACCGCCTGCAGGCAGGCGACTTTGTTTCAACGAAGAGAATGGTGTTGATGAAATGAGGACGATCCGTTGGAGCCGCGTACTGATACTCGCGTTGCTTACCTGATTGGACGCTCGCTTGCATCCTGAGCTGCATTCATGCAGCCTTCACATGACGTTCTGCGGACGAGCGTTTCGTTATTGCAAGTACGTCGAATATCAACCGCCACGGAATCGGCAATCGCTGCGACCGCCTGCTCCATCGCTGAAGCAAGCGAGGCAAAGTTCTCATTCGTCCATCGTGGTGCAGAAGCTGAGTACACTTTGTGCAGCAGCACTTTCGGCTCATCGGCAATCAACGCGTTCGTGGTGAGGCTCAGGGCGAGTCTGAACTGGATGTTGCCGTTATCGCTGCCGAGCATGTCGAGGACTCTTCCTTCAAGCGCGTAATCGGCTTGTAAGGCAGAAGACGTCTGGTCAGTGATCTCGCAAAACAATCGTCGTGTCTGAAAATTGTCGATGAAGAAATCGGTGACAAGCTCGTGCGGTTCCTGAATCCACCGATCATAGTAGTGTGTGTTGATGGCATTGGTGCTATCCGTTGTGAGGATGTACTCCGTCTCGTATGCACTTGCAATCGTGAATGGCTTGATGCGCACCGAGCCGCAGAGCGGAGCGCTTGCGGGTTGCGCCAAGGGTCGGGATTGAAGTCGATAGTACATGACGCTCGATTCACCGCAACCCGCAAGCGCCATCACGACCGAAAGCCAAAGCAGCATTTTCATGGAGTTCATTTTTTGGGTGTGCGAAGAACCTGGCCTGGATTGTCAAGCAGCGTACGAACTTTCTTTCTTCCCTCTCTGCTTGTTTGTTGAATGTCGTCCAGCACTTCTTCTGCACGGATGAGCGTCAGATTCATGCGGAGCAGCAACTCGGGTACTCCTGCCAGAAGAACTGAATCAACGTGTGTCGGCAGAGCATTGATCCTTTCTACCGCCTCCGGACTTTTGAAGAGCAGTCGTGTTGCCAATCCATTGCCGCCATCTTCTTCGAGAACTGCGCGGGCGCTCGATGTTGCCGCGCGCAAATCTCCGATCATGTCGTTCATCTCTGCCAAGGTGTTCCGTTCCAGCAAGAAGCGCGACAGCATTCCGTTCCCCTCTTCCTTCGAACTAACTGAGGAAACGTTCCGCAGAAGTTCGTTGATGTCGGCAACTGCACGCTCGTAGCGGTTTGCCGGCGACGCGTTGATTTTGGATCGCGAGAACAAGAATGCCCCTGCGTTTTCCACTAAACCCTGGACATCCAGATCCAATTGTGGCGCAAATTCTTTGACGCTGGATCGTCGATGCTCAATCAACGACACGGTTGAGTATGACGGCAGCAGTTGAATCGATGGCTTGGCAATTCCAAACAACGTCGCAACACGCACTTCCGAGCCGTAGCCCGTCAGATGCGCAAACGTCGGGCGCAACGAATCAGGGAACCCGCCTGCACTCACGACTTCATTGCTGTCCACTTCCACACGAATGCGTGTGAACGATTCGATGTCGCGCCACTCCAACTTCATCCCGCCAAATCCAACAACATCTCCGTCGCGCAGAAAAGCCGACTCGCCAGCTCTGAGCGTAACCTGCTCATCGTTGATCATGAGCACGCCTGACTGCGCTTCGGGCGTCAGGAGCCAAGCGCCTCGTTGTGCTCTGGAGAGTTGGAATGTTGTCGGTGCATGACGCAGAACTGCTTGCGTGAGCGACATGAGAGTGAGTGTCGTCTTTCCGTTGTCGAATATGATTGAATCGGGCGGGAAGAGAGTCGCAACTTCCGATCGCACAACAAGTCCCGGCTGCACAACGCGAAGTTGCAGACCGAGCAGTGCTGGCCGAATCTCGCGTATCGTTCCTACTTTCACACGATGCAAAAGCACTTGCGTCCGTTCATCGACGTCCACGTTGCCCGGATAGTACACGACAAACGCCGGCTTCGTTTCATCCGACATCGTTCTGCACACGAACGGAATCACCGCAAAGACAATCGCAATGAACGCGCCGAGCACAGCAACTCCCCCGACAACATTCTTCCAATCGATTTCGTCTTTGACCTGAACGGGTGTTTCGGGAGGTATGACCGAAGAGTGCGATGCCATCTCATATCTCCTTCCACAATAGAATCGTCAGCACAACGCACATCGTGATGGACGTGACGCTGCTTTCCCACACGGCGTAGTGGAGATCATACGTTTCCTCGCGTCTGGAGATGAAACGCTCGGCGGCTTGAATCCCAAATGCGCAGGCAGTGTACGCGACGATAGCGCCATAGAGAATCGACTTCCACAGTCCTGAAACAACGGCTTGAGAAAATGTCTCGTTGGAGAGAAAGTCCTGAATATCCGCCGGAGAAAATGAAATCTGATTGCCGCCCGAAAAGTAACCCGTGCCGACACAGGCAACAAGAATAAGAAAGAACGCTCCTGAGGTGATCACCGTCGCGACAATTTGCGGCAACACTTCCAACTCAATGGCATGCGCTCCGAATGTCAGGGTCTCCGTCGAGCCGCGTGTTGCTGACGACGCAAACTTTGCGGCGATGGTTGCGCCGGTACGCGCAGTGAGAACAAGCGCGAGCAAAAGCGGCAACACATCGCGCAACACAACGGGCATGATGACTGCTTCAAAATGCGGACGCAATATTTCGCCAAGCGCCGCCGTCACAACTCCCAATCCAAATCCAGCAAACGCGCCGACGCCCACAATTACAACAATGCCGCGCATAAACGCTTTGACTGTCTGCCGCATGCTTTTGCTGAGAACCTGGAGCCGCTTCGGCGTGACCAATCGCGAAATCGCGAGCAACGTTGCTTCGCCGAATCGCACCGAAAACGTCAGCAGACTCAGCGGATTCTCGATCCAGACATGCCCGACACGGGCGAAATATCGAAGCACTCCGTTCATGGTCAGATCGTTATACGTTCGACAAGTGAGAGCGGCTCCATGCGTTCGGCGTCGTCATTCCATCGCTGCAACGATGTCGGTTGAAGCCGCCCGCGCTCATCAGGCGCTAGCCGGAGAAATGTGTATGTCTTGTCATGACGTATCTCCGCGCTCGATGCTTCGAGAATCGGAATCCATGTGCCGGTGTTGAAGTACCAGCGCCCGTTCTCTTCCAACTGTTCCGGATTGTGTGTGTGCCCGAACGTGACAATCCTATACTCCGAATGGTTCATGAGAAGCGATTTCGCATCTTCGGCGAGGGAGTTTGGTTCACGCAATCGGAACCACGCCACAAAGCGCCCAAGCCAGTACGAAACAATTCCTGAGCCGACGATGCCGCCGAGATCTCTCAACACGCCGATCCCCTGTCGCAACACGAACCCCGACACCGGCGTTCCCGCTGTCGATGTCTCTGACGAAGAACTGCTCAGCAGCGGACTCACGATGTCGAACAGTTGGATCGCGACAACGAGAACCGGTACGCCAATCGCAAGAACAAACAGCGCGGGCATGCCGAACATGAACGCGAAGTATCGCTTCCTGATCATCTTCAATCCGAACGGAAGATGATAGAAGAGAAGCTTCAGCGCGAGCGGAAAATGTTCCCGCACGAGAAACGAGAGCATGCTCTGCTGCGGACGGACATTGTCGATGTAGGGATAGGAAAGCTCGATCTTGTTGATGAGATAACGATTGAAAAACGAGCCGAACGGAATATTCAACTCACTCCGTTTCTTGAGCAGAATGGCGCCCACGACACTGGAGAACTTGTCGAAGCAATGTCCGTGCTCGACGTAACAGTCGCCGTCGATCAACAATGATTTGTCAACGAACGTCACCGCGGGTAAGACGACTTCCGCCAGAATCTGTTCGACCGGCAATGCGCGGGACTCGGCAATGTGTTCGGCAAGAACGAGGCGCAGGTAATTCCGCACCAGCAGCCAATACCATTCGAGATCATGATTTCCTTTCGTGATGATCAGAGAATGGCCTGAATCAATCCACTTCGCAAGCGACTGAAAGATTTCAGGATGCCCGGCAACTGAAGCCGAGAGTTTCCACACCGACTTGTAATCATCGGTCTTCAGTCCGTATTCAATCTCCTTTTTAGAAACACTCGCACGCAGCTCGTCGATAGTCTTGTTCACGCCAAGGCTGGAAAGAATGTGTTGCCACGCCAGTAACTCCGCTTCACTCGCAGGGACGCGGACAATGCGGATGAAGTCGATGAAGTCCCCGTTGATGATCAGCAGTGCCTTCTTCTTCGGCTCTTTCAACAAACCGATTTCAACAAAACGCCTGAAAGATGCATCGGCAAGAAAATTCTCCGTCCCGCTGAACACGCCATCCTTCCGCTTCCCTGCCGCAATATGCAGATCGCTGATGACAATAACTTCTCTGCCGTGAGAACTGATCGTCACCGGGTCGCTCGATGAATCTGCGTAAGCAGATGCGGCGCCGCTGCTCTCGCAGTTGAGAAGTATTATCGCTGCTGTTTCGGTATTCATGGGATAATTGAGATGTATTCACTTCCCCGGTTCGTCATCGAGCGCGAGCAAGAACGCGACAAGCGCTGAGATTTCCTCGCCGCCCGGCGTATCGTCAATCCAGTACTCGTGCCCGATGCCTTCAATCTGCAACGAGGTAATAGCGACTTTCCGTGACGAGCCGGGAACAGGATAGATCTTCTGTTGATTCGCGGTGATGACTTTCGCCCGCTCATCCTGCAACAGCAGCGCCTGCAAACTCAATGCTGCGTTTGCGCGAAGATACGTTTCCGTTTCCGCTTCGCGTCGGGTAAGAATTTGCGCCACACCATACATCTTGTCGTTGTCAGGTCGCTTCAAGAGCGCAATCAGATCATCTCTTTCGCCGCCGGCTTCGGGCTTCAATGCAACCGCAACGCCGCCATCATGCAAATACGGCGCAGAACCCCAGAGGTACCGGAGCGTTGATGTTTTGTAGCCGGGCTTCTTTCCGCCAAAAATATTCGAGACGAAGCCCGCGAATCCGCCGACCGTTGCTTTGCCCGAACCCGGTTGGTACGGAGGCGCGAGCGCCTGCAGAAGTTCAGTCGCTTTTGTTCGTGCAATGTTCGTCCCAATTTCTTCCCTCGGCACAATTCTATTGTCGGTCAGTATCGGTCCCGCATGACAATCGGCGCAACCATTACTCTTGAAGACTTCATACCCTTTCTCGATCAAGCCACGCGTACGCGCATTCGAGAGGAGCGCAGTCCGGTTCGGAGGCGGCTGCACCCAGTCGAGCATCACACTCACGGCCTCCGTGACGAACTCATCTTTGCTCAGTCCGTAGCGCTGCTCAAGATCATCGAGGTTGTATGCAGTTCTGTAGAGAGGCGGCGTGACCACTCGAGTACCAAGCAGTCCGACCAACGGACCGCGCTGCTTTCCATCATCACCAAAATCACCGGGCGATCGGAGCCGATGAGCATTGCCCGGACGATCCACAATCTCATCCGGAATCGCGCCGGGAACGCCTTTGATCAACACCATCGCTTCGGGATCGAGCAAACCCGGAACTCCATCCGATACGCCCAGGATGTCATCAACAAGTTTCTTCCGCATGCTGCCGTTATGCATCACCGCGGGCGAACGCGAAACAACAATGTCGGCGTACTCTGCGGCCGAGAGCGCGGAGTACAAGCCTTGTTCTTCCCAGAAGATGATCTTCGCGGTTTTGCCTCCGCGATCATTACAGAGCGCGACGAGCTGCGTAAGATCGAGTCCCGTCGTCCATACATTATTGTTGCGGTCCGACGCATTCAGCATGACGCCATCGATGTTGAATGGCCAGTTGAGATGAGTGAACAACGAAGGAAACTGCAACGGATTGTGCAATCCATCGGGAGTGTCGTCGGCGAATCCCCGCGGCATCATCACAAGTCCGCGGTTCACTTCCTTTGCGATCGTGTCGGGGTTGGTTTTATACGTCTTGAGAATCCGCTGCGCCCACTCTCTTGCGGCGCTCGGCCTTGATTGTTCGGGAATGCCGGAGTTTTCGAATCCCGCAATATCGTTCGCCGACAGCGCGAAAATCCAACCGAGATGCACATCCTGATTGCCGATTGCCCACGCGTGCTGCGGTTTGTACGGACTTCCTTCCGTCGGCTCGCTCAGCTTTGCAGACTTGAGGTCGGGCTTGCCATCCCAATCGACATCGAGAGAGTAGTGACACAATGCGCAACTCACGCCGAGACGAAATTTTTCTCTCCCCGCAAACGGACCAATGCCTTGAGGGATGTTCGAGAACTTTGCGGGATTGATGACGTAGGGCAACGACTTCTCGCTGGAGGAGACGTGGACCGGAACTATTCCAAGCGGCAGCGGCGAGCCGGCTTCCACGTCTAGACCCGTATGAAGTTTTTCGGGAACTGGAATGGTTGAGCTAAGAAACGTATTGGGAGGAAACGAGAGAACAAGATCGCTCGTGTACGCGTCGCCGTTGCCGAGAAACAGATTGCCGCGAACGCCGTCGAGCGCGTCAAGAGCTTGCAGAAACACCTGGAGTACGGAAAGATTCTGAACAACGTTTCCCTTTCTCACCTGCACGGTTCCGTTCATCAAACCAACAATGTCCGTGAAGACTCGCTCGTTGCCGAATGTTTCCGCTCTGAACCATTGCTCGCCGAGAGAGATCATCTGGCGGTGCACGCTTTCGGGAATCGTGTCGCGATACACCGGACGCGACGCTCGTTCAGGTGGAGAGTTCAGTACATCGTAATCACCCCAATCGCGTCCCGAGGGTTGGCCGCAGCCTCGATAGATCGCCGATGCCAGAACTATGAGAAGCGAGAGAAAGAGAATCCGCACAACCACCATGCTGCCTCCTGCACGTTCACTGCACTTTGGGTTTCTTGATCATGCCGATGAACATCGTCACGAAACCGATGCCGATGAGCACGCCGCCAATCGGCACGAGAATGAACTCTTTGCCGGCGGATGTTGCGCCGCTTTGAATCACGCCGAGAATAAATCCTCCGGGCAACAGCAGAACTCCCGTAACAAAAATAATCGCCGCCCACTTTCGGACTTGTTCCGAGAGATTTACCTTGTCGAGGTAGAGGCCGAACAAAAGTGTCACGATTCCCAGACCCGCAGCGTGTGCGTGTCCCATCGGAATGAGATGCTGCCGAATCGGACTCTCCGTCCAGAACGGATTTTGCGTGATGATCAGATACGACATTCCTCCGCCGCTCACAAGAAGCACCGACAACAATCCCCAGCCAAGAATTTGACAAAAGCGTTGCATGCTGTTCGTTCCTTTCTCACAATTAACTTTGACTAGTGACCGCCTGCCTGCTTAATCGCTATTCCCCCGCCGCAATCCGCTCGCTCGCGAGCGACGCCAGCGCCATGATCGTCCACTGCGGATTGACGCGAATGCCGCGCGGGAAGACGCTCGCGTCACAAACATAGACGTTCGCACAATCCCTCACACGAAAATCAAGCTCAACAACACGCTCGGCAATGGAATCGCTCGCCATCATATTCCCACCTTGCGGATGAGCTGTCACAAAATTGAAGAAGCGTTTCTCGACGAAAATCTTTTCCATCATCCGCACAACGTCTCCGATATTTTTGTCGAGATGGAGACGAAGGACAGGATGCGTGGGAAGGAGAATCTCTTTTGCGCCAGATGCTTGCGCGATCTGTATGATCGTGATGAGTGATTTTCTCATGCGATTCAAGTCGGACGCGGTCGGCGACCACTGAATCGCACGCCCGAACAAGACATCGCGTTCACGCGACACCGATCCCGCCGGATCGCTTCCAACCAGAGCCGTGAAGTTTACAGCTCTCGGATAAGCACTCATGAGCTGCGCATGGTGTTCGAAATATTGGGGGAAGGAAATCGCGTACGAGCCGGGCGGAAAAAACGTCGTCTCGAAAACAGCCTCCTGCGATTCGGGCCGCGCGTACATCGCCATCTGCAATCCGTCGAACGCATTGACCGGCTCATCGAAGATGACAACAGGAGGAACGGCATAATTGCACGAGAGTCCCTGACCGACTCCGCTTCCGCCGAGTTCGCTTCTCATCAGAAAGCGACTGCTAGCAATCGCGCCCGCCGCGACAATCACTGCTTTGCGGACCTTGATTCTGGCAAAGCCGCCGTTCTCCGTGCGAACGATGACCGACTTCGCCTTCTGTGTGCCGCCATTCTTCTCCACTTCGCACCGCACAGCGCTCACGGATGAAACTATGGACACACCGTGCGAGATTGCCCAGGGAATGTACGTCTCGAGAACGGAAAGCTTTCGCATGTACTTGCAGCCGCAGTTGCAGAGACCGCAGCCCGTACAATTGAGGAAGTTTCCGCTGTTCCGTTGCGCAGGCTGAAGGGGACCGAGTCCCTCAAGCACATCGTTGTATCTCTTCACTCCTTCGGTGAAGAGCTGCTCGACACGAGCATTCACCGCGTTGTCGGCAACGACGCCGATGTTGATTTCATCTGCGACGCGTTGGTAATGCGGCCCGAGATCGTCTGCATCGAAGCCAAATGCGCCCCACTCTCCCCGTGCAATCTCCGGCATCTGAAAGCAGACCGCGTTGTTGATCACTGTCGTTCCGCCAACGCATTCTCCCTGAAGAACCGTAAAGTCGAAGCTGCGCGAGACTTGCAGGCCGCCATCGGTGTAGAGCGTGCGGAAGACCTTCATCTCATCATCGGAAAAATCCCGCTGAGGGCTGTAGTAGCCTCCGCGTTCGAGAACGCAGATGGAGTCCTTGTTTCCTTTGGCGAGTCCAAGGCGATACGCAAGCAATCCGCCTGCCGCGCCGGAGCCAATGATGCAATAGTCGACCTCCGATGGAATGCGCGATGCGCTTTGAACAGCAGTCGTGCGCGGCGAGAGGAGCCGCTCGCCGTTACGATTGCTGGGGCGCGTTCCGCCCGTCGGGCCGTCGGGAAGTGGCGCAGCGTCAACTCCAAGCGGCGGACGGCTGGCAGCCATCTCGCCCTGCAAGCGCTCCCGCGCATCCGGCTCAACGTATCCTACCTGGCGCCACGAGCGTTGAGTTGTGAAGTACGACAGCGTCACCAACGCATGACAAATGTCCCCTATCTGATAGAGAAACTCAGCGAGCGCGGGAAGCGCAGCCTTCACACGCTCATGCCGCGCACGAAGCATGTAGCGCCGCAGCATCCATCGTTGCTCGTCGCGCGACATCACCGAAAACGCAGGACGCAGAAACAGAAGCACAGGGAAAACATGTTCGACCAACCAGAACGGAAAGGCCAGAAGTCCGCGGCGGCGTCCTCTGATCCCAACAATGTACTCGTCAATGCGTCGCACAACTTCCTTCGCAGACAACTCAGGCGCTTGCGAAGACTCGCGGAGCGCTTGATGAAGAGCGACGACGCATTCAGCCGAGCCGGGCTTGAGCGCTGTGATCTGTAGATCGACATGGTACTGAAGCCTCCGCAGCGCGAGCAACAACGCAAGTCCGCCGCCATCAACAATCAGATGATTCACCATGAACCACGGCAGAGTCACCGGAACGCCATTTCGGCTGAAGAGAACGGTGCTGCCTTGCAGTCCGTAGATGATCGTGGCGAGAAGGCTGAACGAAAACGCGATGACGAGCGTCGGCGCCATGTAGCGCCGCATGTCGTCGCGCTTGTACAGAAACCAGCCGAACGCCGCCAACGTGCCGTACTTGGTGAGACTGTTGCTGACCAGCGGATCAGGTCCGCCGAAGACAGCGCCAAGTCCCGACTCCGGCGCGCCGGCAATTCTAAAATACAGAATCGCGGCTGTGAAGAATGAAAAGAGAGAGGCAAAGGCAAGAAAGTATAATCGATAGAACGAAGAAGCGGGCGAACGAACTTCCGCATCGACAGTCTCCTCCAGACTCCGGTCTTGTGAAGGCGCGATGAGATAGTACACGAGAACGACAAGCAGCGCGCCATCACCAATTACACTCGAGAGAAGGAAACTCTGCTCATCGGGAAACAGAGGATTGACGGGATACGCAAAGTACAACCCGAGAGATGCGCCCACGGAAATCAGATGCCCGATAGTCAGAAGGAGCGCCGCTTCGCGCCTGACCCCCGCATTGAACGCCGCAAGGTTCGCGAGCGACACCATCAGCGTGATCTTCATGATCGTGTTGATCGTCTCCGGCGGATTGATGAAGAACATTCCGACGACAGGCAGATCTCTTCCGTTCACCATCAACCCGATCAGCATGTACACGAAGTAGGTTCCGTACGCGAAGAAGATGAACCGCATGAAGTAGAAGCCGAAGTCACGTCGGGGCTTCATCGTGTTCACGCCAACGACTGAGTCGCGGAACAATGCTGTTTCTTCTTCGAGAGAAAACGCGGCTGGCTTCTTCCAGCGCCTCACGATGAGCTGCTGCAGTAAGACGGAGACAGGAACAACAATCGTTTCGATCACGCCCGCGACGATTGCTATCAAAAGAGGATGTTGCAAACCGAAGATTGCTCCTTCGCGAAATTCCCAGATGCGCGGCGCCCAAAGTTTTCCCGTGCTGTGAAACCCTCCTGCTCCGAATTCCCACGTCATGAAGAAGTAGTGATTGAACAACACAAGAAATGCAAACGCGCCGCCGACAATCGCCATTGGCACCCAAAGAGCGGACTTGCGCAGAAGTACCAGCAGCGGTCCGAGACCGAACGCCCAAATCCCGATGACAGCATAGATCGTCATGGGGCTGGCATTCTCAAACACATCCAGCACTTCGATGCCGACATATTCGAGCGCAAAGCCGACGATGCCGGTGATTAGTATAGAGAGTATCATCCGCCAGGTCGTCGAGAGTGAATCGAGACCCGAAGGTTCCCATCGTTTATCAAAGAACATGAGCTTTCCCGATTTAGAAGTTTAAGAGTTCAGGAAACAGATTCTCGTCGACAAATGCTTTCACTACAACTCAAGTGCGAGACAATCCGCTACATTTTCTCCCAGAAATGTTCTGCCGAGTTTGACAGCAACGAAAAGAAATCTACTCGTAATGGCATGGCTTGATTAGTCGTTTCGATGTGGGGTGATGTTGGAGACTTCGATACTCATGGTTCCTCTCACAATGTAAGGTCAACATCTTCTTCGAGATCGAGAAAAGCGTCGCGTACACAGACGCGTGCTGCTGTCCACAACAACGTTCTAACGTGGGAGAGCAAGATACAATGATGGGTGACTTAATGTCAAGAAGTTTTTTGGGGAGAGAGATCAGGCCTCTGCTTGACAGAGGTCGAAGGTGCAACAGCGGAAAGCCCGCACAGCATCACTGCCGAACGGGCTTTCAATATTTACGTCGCTTTGAAGTTATGCTGCTTTGTGAACAACCTGCGCCTTGGTGAACTCGGCAAGGATCTCGATCTTCACTTCGTTGCTGACGACTACGCCGCCCGCCTCCGTCATGGCATTCCATTGCAGTCCGAAGTCGAAGCGATTGATCTTCGCCCTGATTTCGAAGCCGGCAACCTTGCTGCCTCCGAATCCTGCAACCGTTCCGTTGTAGATGACGTCGAGCGTAACCTCCCGTGAGACGCCACGGATCGTCATGATGCCGTCAACTTGAAGCTCGTGGTCTGAGAGTTTCTTGACGGATGTTGAAGTGAACGCGAGCATCGGGTATTGCGCCGCATCGAAGAAATCAGCCGACTTCAGATGCGCGTCGCGCTGTCCGTTCTTCGTGTTGATGCTGTTGGCGTCCGCCTCGAACACAATTTTCGCATCGGTGAAATCATCGCTCTCACCTTCGATCGTTGCGGAATACGAATCAAAATGTCCCGTCACTGTCGAAACGACGAGATGCTTCACCTTGAAGTTGACTTCGGAATGTGTCGGGTCGATTGTCCAGCGTGTCATAGGTAGTTCCTTTGTGTTTGATAATGATATTGGTTAACTGACTGCACCAATATAGCATCACCCCAAACCCGGCGCATTCACATCTGGTAAAAAGAGTGATGAACGTATGATAACTACATGGCGGGATACGATCCGGGCGCAGGGAGAGGACTACTTCTGCGAAAGCTCCTTGCGAATGCGGCTGAGCGACTGCGGCGTGATGCCCAGATAGGAGGCAATCTGGTTCTGCGGGACTTGCTCGACGAGCGCAGGATACGTCTTCATGAATGTGAGGTATCGATCTTCTGCCGAAGTTGTGAGCGATTCGGTGAGGCGTCGATGCGTAGCAATGTAGTTTGCCTCTAACAACAAACGAAAGAAGCGCTCCATCTTCGGCACACTCTCAAGCAGCTGTTCTCTAGCTCCTCGTTCAAGAAGCAACACTTCGGAATCGTGCACCGCGTCGATGAAGTGTGTGGAAGCAGCGCCACAAAGAAAACTCTGCAAATCCGAAATCCACCAATCCGCAATGGCGAACTGCAATACGTGCTCTTCGCCTTTGTGGTCGACGGAATACGCTCGAAGACAGCCGGAGTTGACGAACGCGAGATATTTGCAGACGTCTCCCTCCTGCAGAAGAAACTGTCGTCTTCTCACTCTGCGCGGAGTGAAGAACGTCGCGCAGCGTGCGAACTCCTCTTCTCCAAGATGAACTCTCTTCTCGATATGTGCCCGCAGAAGTTCAAGCATGAGCGTGCGTACCGATGAAAAGACAAGTGATTTGATCTTGAGAGAAGATACAAAACACTCGCGGCTTGGAGCAAGCGCGCTCCTTGCGACTGAATCTCCAGGGACGTTGACGAGAAGTTGTCTTTTCCATTTCACTGCGCAGTAATTGAAACGAGAACGACGGCTTAGTTTTGAGAATGCTACTTTTCGTCCACGTCCCTAGCGCAAGAGGATCAGCGTTCTCGTTTGAGTGACGCCATTTGTGGATCAAAGCCGGTGGCGATCGTCGGTCTATTCCTCAAAGGCGGTCCCGGATACGGAGCGACTCCTTAACGAAGAATGTGTCTTGACCAATTATGTATTCGAGCCAATAGATCTGTTCCAGCGCGTAGGAGAGAATAGAATACTCTGCAAGAAGCTGATAGTCGGGATCATGCGATTGCGCTCGCACATTTGTAGTGAGCAGAAGTAAGAGCAAGACAAAGAGGCTCGTTTTCATTGGTGGAGAAGTTTTCATGGGATAATTTTTCCGCCAGTGAGTCACTTCTTGTTCTTGAATCTCTCGATATCTTTCATCATTTGTTCGCGCAGTTCTCCTGGATCCGCGTGCAACGCTTCATCCAAGTGGGCTTTCAATTCGGTCGGCACGGTGCTTTTCATCTCCTCCAGAAAGTCTTTCACTTTCGGATGTTGTCGCGCATTGGAACACAATGACCATCGTGCCGAAGCACCCGTCAAGTAGAGAGGAATCGATTCTTTCTCATCGCAGAATCGCATCTCAGAAACAAGCCTTTCAATTAAGCGTCGGTCACCGGAGGCAAAGAATGCTCCCCATAGCATATCGTTCACCGATGGATGATGACTGTTCCAATGCAGCACGGTGTCTTTGTTGCGTGAGAGGGAGTAGCAATACGAAAAAAAGGCTTTGCTCTCGCCAAGTGTGTTGATTGTGCCCGCGAAATAATCACTATCACCCGGCGCTGCTGCCATCGCCAGAGTGAAGAAGCCGATAATGGGTGATTGAGCGCTTTGCTTGTCGAGAGTTCCTGCCTTCTCGATCGTTCGCATCAGAGCAGGAAGTACGAGCGGATTCGGTTTGCGATAATAAAACGTAAGCTGACGGTTCATTGCTTCAGCCGAAAGAATACTATCCTCAATCACCCGAAATGAAAAATCAATCGGCACAGTTTGGTTTCGGACATTCTCGAAAACGGTTGCGTGGATCGTATAGATTCCTAAAGGATCAGTTTTCTCCAGACGAATGACGACCGGCTGCTTCACTAAGTGCATCATGGGCGCCGGAGCGTCTTTCCAAATCACCAACTTGTCATGATGACCATAGACCGAGCCGTCCGGCTTTCTGATAGTAATATCGTACGTGAGGTCAGCATTGCCGTTCTGATCTTTCGCGGACGTCGCGAAAATGATTATCGGGATTACTTCATCGCCGCGTCTGAATGTATCTACAGATTCGATGCGGGGCATTTGCGGCTTCTGCCACTCATCGAAGAACTCCCTATCATCAATAAGTGCTCCTATGATATTGAGTCCATCACCCTGGTACTCTACCCGCGAGCGAAGGGTATCACTTGCAGTTGCATATGATTGACAGACGCCCATCACGAGCACTGAGACGAGCGTTGAGAATTGTCGTATGTTCACTTTGTTGTAGCCTTTCAATGAGACGCTTGTGGCAGAAAGAGAGGATGTCTTGCCATCAACATGGCATCGCACTTCACATCATTCAAACGCAACTTCAAGGTTGATAGTGATACTAGGGAAGACAACGCGGGCCGCGCATGACGATATGAAAGGAACAAGTATTCTGTGCGCCGGTTGAAAGATGGGAAAGGTTTGCGTGAATGTCAACCTCTCCCCGCCAACCAAAGATCTAACAGGATGTTGAAAAAGAAAGGAAATGATTCACGAAGACCACGCCTGCTGCCCGCCGCTTTGCCCCGGCACGCAGGCGTGACCTTCGTGGATAAAGACTAAGAATTTTTCAACAACCCGCAAAAAGTCAAAGCGATGTGCGAGGGTCACGCCTCGTCCGTTGTCCTGAGCTTTTTGCCCGCTTGTTGAAAGCACGCGCGAGCTTCAGCCAGTAGTCAAGATCACTCTTGGATTTTAGACTCTCCCCGCTCACATAGACGAACCCCTTGTACGCCCGACCCTTCATCTTCACAGTCCGGGCGCCCGGGCGTTGCAATGCGGCGTCGTGCAGTTCGGGATCAATCCGACACATCAGCCGATCATGACCCACGGTGACGCACATCTTTTTGTTCACCATGAATGCAATGCTGCCGAACATTTTCTTTTCCTCGACATGCCGAACACGAGCAAGTGCAGCTCTCACTCTGCCAGCCAATTCTTCATTTAAGGTCATACGTTTCGTTCTCTATGACAAGCATGAGCCACCAAAGTAGATGGCAACGGAATGGTTCTTGCCACATTATAAGCACGTGCGAAGCCCGATGTCAACTCTGTTTTTGGGCTGCGCCTTTGATGATACGCCACAGCGCCAGCCCGACCTTTACCCCCTCGGTCTTCGTGGAAACAACATCGGCGTTCTGGATTTGTACTCCAGGTATGACGCGCCAAACCGAATCTCCAGCTCACGTTCTTCGAACACCTTCACGTACGTAAGCAACGCCGGTGCAAACAGAATGAGCACCCAGAGCAGAAACATGAGCGATTGAAACCAAATCCCCATTGAGACTCCCAACGCCAGGACTGCAAGCACCATCGGATTACGCGTCCACGCGTACAACCAATCCACCGCCAACTTCCGACTGAGCGCGACAGCAAAAGGTGCACCGAGTCCTTTTAACGCAAGATTTATCACGCTCAGCAGAGAGGCAGCACCGGTGAGAATGACAAGCACGAACCCGAGCTTAGTTGGTATGGGAAGTAACCAGCCAGACCACTGTTGATGAGTCTCTATTGCTCGGATGATGGCTACGCCTCCAAGAATCACCACGGCATAGTGAACAATCGTAGTGACCCAGACGGCACGGCTCGTCGTTGGATTCCTGTCAAGCATATTTCTCCCAACCCAAGCGATTGGGAATATCAGCAGAACTCCTCCAGCAATGATTGCAGTGTCGATGATGTGTGAAAGCTCTTGACCGATCGCCCACGACCAGAGAAACAGAACGAGGACGAAAAGAGCAATCCGACCAAATGCCTCAAGGACTTGTCTCATGGCAATTACAACCTCCTGTCATTGTTCGTCGCACCAGTAGTCGAAGCGCCGTCAGTATGGTAACGCTACATAGACAACGCCGCTTTCGAATCCGAACGGATGCGGACTGGTGTTCTTGATATCGAATGGAATTGTCTGGTCGCTTCTGCCTGTAAATGTTCCTGCAACATCAAAATGCAAATGCGGATGATTGCTGTGTCCAGAATTGCCGCTTAATCCCAGAGTATCACCCGGCATCAGCAGTTGGTTTCCGGCGACGAGCGCTCCATTGATTGTCAAATGAACGTATCGGGCGTATGTGGAATCCTCATGCATCACGATAACAACATTTTCATGCCCTGCCGCATGATCATCGTCCGAATAATTTTCGACGACATAGACGACACGACCACTGCGAGCCGCAGTGACGAGAGTTCCGATGGACATGTCGAAATCAACGGAGTAACTGAAGGTGCCATAGTGAGAAAACGATGAGTTGAAGCCCTGTGAACATGTATAAGCCTTTCCAACAGGATACGGCAGAACGAACTTTGCTTCTGCGGATGTTGCTTTTACTGGTTCAGGCGAATCGCGATTGCATGAAAGAAGAAGTGAACCGAGCACGAAAAGTAGTATTACTGTTTTCATGAAACCTCCAGATTATGAAATGTTGTATGCTGCAATGCTACGTTATCTATTATTGATTCTTGGAATCCTCCATCAACCTTTTCACATCCTCCATCTTCATCGCCTTATCTGCCGGGATCGTGAGGTAATCGATGACCCACGGAGACCAATTGTCACGTTCGAGAGACGCGATCTTTGATTGTTCTTCGTCCAGCTTCGAGGAAAACTCCAATCATAGCCGCGTCACGTCGCGGTGAATCATCAATGACTAATGGCCAATTGCCTACTAATGCCGGCGTTCTATGGTCAATCGTCAATACAGCAGTCGCGCGTTGCATCGTTGAATCCGGTTTCATGAGCATTTCAAAACACAAGCATGCCACGCAATGAGTACACGGCTCATTGGTTTTCTCTTACTGCATTTCCTGATGGTTGGGAAATTGAGAATGGCATCGGTGAATTGGAAGGAACATTCGGCAGAACGAGTGTACGATACTAAAGCGACGGGACATTTGCAAACGGAGAATCAATGGTCAATCATTGTCCACGAAGTTCCCGCCAGACGGTGTTTGAGCACGTAATCTGTCGCGCCGTTCTTCAGCGATTCGATTGCAACCTCTTCGCCCAACGTACCCGACACAAAGATGAAAGGAATATCGGGCGCAAGCTCGCGGGCAAACCTCAAGGCTGCGAGTCCGTCAAAGCCCGGCATCGAGTAGTCGGTGAGTATCACGCTCCAGTTTCCCTGCTGCAGCGCTGTAATGAAGTCAGCGCGGGAATCGACGCGGACGGAGCTGACATGGAATCCTTCCGACGCAAGCAGTTCATCCTGCAGTTCGGCGTCGAGAGGATCGTCTTCGAGGTGCAGAATACGCAATGGTGTGGCGGTCACGGAATCCGCTCCTGACTATGATTGTTTCCGGATGGTTCCTGGCGGAGGCTCGTTCACGACTGCCCAGAACAAACCAATCTGTTTGACTGCAGAAACAAACTCATGAAAATTCACCGGCTTCACCACGTACGCATTCACTCCGAGGTTATAGCCTTCAACCAAATCGCGTTCCTCACGTGAAGATGTGAGTATCACGACGGGAATCAATTTGAGCGCAGGGTCTTTTCGAACCTCCCGCAGCACCTGTAAGCCATCGACTTTCGGCATTTTCAAATCCAGCAGCACGAGTCCCGGATTCCCCTCCGCTCGATGCTTGTAGGCTCCTTCGCGCCGCAAGAACGCGAGCGCCTCGGCGCCATCGGGTACCACGACAACTTCGTTCACTATATTGTTCTCCTGAAGCGCAGAGAGTGTCAACTCCACGTCGCGTGGATCATCTTCGGCCATCAGAATGCGTTTCGGTTCTTCCATCTCTTCCTCATTGAATGTCTGTTCGTACTCACGTCGTCAGGCTATGTTCAATTCCATAATGAATGAGATCGGTGTTGTTCTTCAGATTCATCTTGATCAAGATGCGTGCACGATAGGTACTGATCGTTTTTACGCTCAGCGACAGGATTTCTCCGATCTCGGTGAGGTTCTTGCCTGACGCGATGAACCGCAGCACCTCAAACTCCCGATCCGACAGAAGCTCGTGCGGGAGTTTGTTCGCCGGACTCGTCATTTCGCTCGCAACCATATCCGCAACGGACTCGCTCATGTACTTGTGGCCGCGAATTACTTTGCGTATGGCGTTCACGAGTTCCACCGGAGCGGAGTCCTTCATGATGTAGCCGGATGCACCGGCGCGGAACGCACGCAGCGCGTATTGATCTTCCGGATGCATGCTCAACATAAGCACGGAGATCGCAGGATAGTGCAGCTTGATATCTTTCAGAACGTCCAGCCCATTCCTGTCGGGCATGGTCACGTCGAGTATGACGAGGTCACACTTCTGCGAAGAGAGCAATGCCAGCACCTCACGGCCTTTGCTTGTTTCGGCTATGACATGCATATCGGTCTGCTCGGCAATGATCTGCTTGAGTCCTTGACGCACGATAGCGTGGTCATCAGCGATGAGTATGTTAAGCATCGTCATTTGTGTCCGGTTCAGAATCGATGGGGATTGTCAATTGAATTGTCGCTCCGCCCCCCGCCGTCTCCAAAAACTCCAGCTCACCTCCCAGAAACGATGCACGCTCCCGCATGCCGAGCAATCCCAGCGATCGTTGTGCAGTAACGTCGGGATTCATTCCTCTGCCGTTATCGCTTACTTCCAGGGTCAGCTCTCTTCCGGCGCGATGCAGTGTGGCCTCGACGCGTGAAGCGCCCGAGTGCCGCGCGACGTTGGTGAGCGATTCCTGAAAGATTCTGAAGATCGCGGCGGTTCCCACGCCGTCGAGCGGGAGGTGATCGATATTTGACAAGAATGTACACTCAATGCCGGTGCGCCGCTGAAATTCTTTCGCTTGCCAGTCAAGCGCTGCGACAAGACCGAGATCGTCGAGTATGCCCGGCCGAAGTTGCGTGGCAATTCTGCGCACGGTCTTCACGGCGCTGGTCATGTAGTTGATCATGGAGGCAATCTTCTCGGCCTGTTCGTAGGACGACTGGAGACGTTTCTGCAACCACACGAGATCCATCATCAACACAGTCAACTGCTGCCCCAGCTCATCGTGAATCTCGCGTGCAATATTCTTCCGCTCCTCTTCGCGTACTTGCTGCAGGTGTCCGGTTAACGCCCGCAGTTGCTCTCTCGATGTTGCGACCGCATCTTCGACTCGCTTGCGTTCGGTGATATCGTTGATCACGGCGAGGAACACATTCTCCTCACCCGTCTGGATCATCTGCAGAAACACTTCAACAGGGTACAAACTGCCGTCGCGCCGTCGGTGCTCGGTCTGAAAGACCAGTCGTTCGGTCTCGTGCGTCAACAACGGCTGGACAAACGAGCGGAAAGACGTCTCCGTGAACCGCGGCTTCAGGTCAAGTGGCGTCAGCTCCCTGATTTCATCTTCCGTGTACCCGAGGTTTCGCAGTGCGCCGGCGTTCATGTACTTGAACCGGAGAGTGCTCGCGTCGAAGATGTAGATCTCATTGAGAATTCTCTCAAGCACTTCCAGCAATCTGCTCTCTTCTTGCTCTGCCCGCTTCCGCTCGGCAGCTTCACGCTCGTATCCCTTTCGCTCCTCAGCTTCTCGCAGCGCCCGGCTGATGACCGGCGCAAGACGAGCCAGCCGTTGCTTCACAACATAGTCCGTTGCACCGCTTTTGAGCATTTCAATCGCAAGCTCTTCGCCGAGCTTGGCTGAGACGAAAATAAATGGAATGTCGGGAGCTTGCTCTCGTGCAATCTGCAACGCAGAGAAACCGTCAAAGCCGGGCAACGAGTAATCTGCGAGAATAACGCTGAACCCGCTTCGCTGTATCGCCGCAACAAAATCCGCGCGTGTCTCTACTCGAATCGATTCGACATCAAAGCCCTCCTTGCACAGAAGCTCATCCTGCAACTCTGCATCGACAGCGTCATCCTCAAGATGGAGGATGCGAATGTGTGATGTGTTTTTGAGTCCCATTACCTTACGCTAGAGTGTTGCGTCTTCATACCTGGCATGTGCTTGTCTCCCGGAGGGGGAGTGAAAAGTAGAATGCCGCGCCCCCATCAGGAACACCTTCGGCCCATGCTCTTCCGCCATGACGATGAATGATCCGGCGAACGTTCGCTAAGCCGACTCCTGTTCCTTCAAATTCATGTGTTCCGTGGAGTCGTTGAAAGAGTCCGAAGAGTTTTTCCACGTATTGCATGTCGAACCCTACGCCATTATCTCTGACAGCATAAACCACCTCGTGAGCGTCCGGCTGATGCGCCGAGATTTCGATGACTGCCGTTGGCCGCGTGCTTGTGAATTTAACCGCATTCGAGATTAGGTTCGTCACAACCGATTTCAACAACGTGCGATCGGCAAATACCGGAGGGAGAAAACCAATGCGCCAGTCGATGTTGCGCCCCGTGGTATCCACATGCAGATCTGCCATCACCTGTTGCACGAGTTGGTCAATATGAACTTCGGTCTTCTGAAGCGCTGCACGTCCCATTCTGGAGAACGCAAGCAGCTCATCGATGAGCGTTCCCATTTGTCGAGCCGCATTCGCTATGGTGGTAAGATAATGACGGCTCTTTTCATCCAGCCCGGAAGCACTCTTGTTCAGCAGTTCGACGAAGCCGGAGATATGTCGCACGGGCGCGCGCAAGTCGTGCGATACCGAATAGCTGAACGACTCCAACTCGTCGTTCATACCTTCAAGTTCTGCAGTGCGCTCACGAACACGCTCTTCAAGTTCGGCATTCAGCTTCTGGATTTCTCGCTCTGCGTTTTTGCGATCGGTGATATCGATGAACGTTGAGAGAATCGCCGCTTCGTTGTTGAAGAGAACCAACTCCAGCGAGGCAATCACCGTTCGCGTGTCCCCGGGTTTTGTCTGGATGATCGCCTCATAATTTCGTATCGAGCCTGTTGCATGCAGCCGCTGTACGAGTTCAGCCCGTTGGTCGGGGTGGAGGTAGAGGTGGAAGTCCGAGGTTGGATGCCCGAGCAATTCATCGCGCTGATACCCGACGAGTTGAGTGTATGCCTCATTCAACTCAAGGTATCTGCCATCGCTCGCTCGCGTGATTTTCATTGCGCCGGGATTAGAGTGAAAGGCCTTTGAGAAATTCTCTTCCGCCTTCACGCGCTCCGCTTCGGTGTCCATCGAATCCAACGCAAAGGAAATGTCGGTCCCCATTTCTTCGAGCAAGCGAATCTCGGCGGCCGCTTGAAACATGCCGGCTGCGGGCGAGATCAAGCTCAGAACGCCAACAGCTTTCCCCCGCAGGCGGAAGGGAATCGCAGCAAACGCGCGGCAATCGCAGCTCTGGAACAATTCTCGAATGGTGGTGTTCCGCTCTTCGACCTGGAGATCGATGCACGTAACGACATTCGATGTGCGGATGCTTTCGGCGATGAGCGCCTTGATCTGCGACTCTGGATCGATGTTGAATGGCAGCAACCCGCACTTCTCCGGTTTCACGCCGGCGAATGCGACGGAGCGGACATCGGTCGTTTCAACCAATCCGATCCATGCGCACGCCAGACCGCCGAACTTTGTCGACACATCGCAGATAGCCTGATAGAGTTCAGCGGGCGTCTTCACGCGGACAATCGCCTGATTGACCTGACTCAGCATTGCGTACAATCGAACGGCGATTGCCTCCTGCTCCTCCGCGCGCAAAAGCATTCTCGCGCCGAAGTAGATCGCAACCGAGAAGAAGACCACGAGCAATGTAATGAGGACCACCAGACCCGCGTGTGTGCCGACGATTCCTCTATCGACACACAAGTCAATCAGCCATCCGAGGACGATGATAACAACCGTTGTGAGAACCGTCGCCAACCGTATTGTCCTTCCGCCCGGCAACGCCGACATGAGTAAGCTCGTGATCGCGCCTGTTGGTCGAGCGGCAAGAAAACCCAACGAGAGAAGGATGAAGAGAATTGAAGTTGGAAACGCGACTGCAGTGTAACCGGCAAAGCGATAGAGCAAACCAAAACCAAACAGGTTGCCGATGAATGCGAGCAGTGAGAGAAAATATGCGGCGGTGAACAGATATTGCCCAGCCGGTTTCGCGATAAGGACAATCCCAGCCGCCAGTAGAATGAACGCGACGCCCGTCACGGGGGCCATTCTGCCCGGATGCGATGTCAGGTGAGTCGTCTCATCACGAAAGAGAATTTCATCTATCCCAAAATTCCATCCGCCAACATACTGGATCGCTGACAACAAGCCGATTGTAAAAACAAGTGCGGCGAGAATCTGAGTGACTTGTCTCTTCGTGGTCCGAAGTTGCACGCTTCGAAGCAGCCCAAGGGCCACGCCGACGAGAAGAAAACATACCGCCGTGTTTGCCTTCATCGACACGGAGCCGGGGATTCCGCTTTTCAGAAAAGGAATCTCGAGCGCCCATCCAACCAAGACAACGATCCCAATGGTGATCGTGAGAGCACTCACTACCTTCACGAAGATTTGAAGGAGTGATTTTGTATCGATATGAGATCTACTATGCAAACTGCCCTCGCATGCTATTAGAATAGAATAGCGAAGAACCGGGATGAGAACGAATTCAGCAGCGGACTGCTTTCAGGTTTGCTCATCCATTGTCAAAGAGTGGGCTAATCGCGAAGAGGAGATCAGACTGTCGGGTGCGACGGATGTACCGACCCCAAAAAGACCATCGGTCGCACGTATGGCGTTGATGGCATCGTACTTCATGAAGATGAGTTCGGCGTTCGGTATGTCATTGTGTTTTTCTCCCCTCGGTCCGTTGACCGTGCGATTTCGAATTTGAGGCAAGTTGGACACTAGTCTCGTTCTGATTGTGGTAGGTGAATGACTCCACTGCGACCCCGGAGCAATCCATCTGCAAAGAACGCTGCGTCAATGTAGCAGATTGAGGAAGGAATGTCAATGGCGCGCGCGCGGGTTTGGACAGCGAGTTTTCTATTGGTTTGACATTGAATGGACTTGTTGGTATGGGCTTTCAACCGGTGTTCCTCCGTTAGGCAGGCGGAACAGCCTGCGTCGGCGCAACGAGTGTCGCCCCGCCTACCCGCAAGCTGGTTTGTCTCGGTATTGAAATGACTACACGCGAAAGCACGCGTCATTCCATCGCAGTTCCTTCTTGAACTCCGCAAGCGACGTGCGATCGTCGATGACAAGCAATTCAACTCCCGCGATCTCTGCGTAGTCTTCCAGACATTCTGTGGGGACGGATTGACTGAACACCGTGTGGTGTGCGCCGCCCGCGAGAATCCAGGCGGCGACTGCTGTGTCGAAATCAGGTTTCGGAATCCAGAGAGCGCGCGCGACGGGAAGTTTCGGAAGCGGCTCCGGCGGCGCGACGGTTGCAACTTCATTCACGATGAGCCGGAACCGGTTTCCCATATCGACAAGAGTTGCATTGATTGCATTGCCCGCAGCAACATCGAAGACCAACCGCGGCGGATCGGCTTTGCCGCCAATCGAGAGCGGATGAATTTCCAATCGCGGTTTCGTCGCAGCTATCGACTCACAAATCTCCAGCATGTGAGCGCCGAGGACGAGCGCGCCCGCAGGATCAAGATGGTACGTATAGTCTTCCATGAATGACGTTCCGCCATAAAGTCCCGATGCCATGACTTTCACGGCGCGCAACAATGCAGCTGTTTTCCAGTCTCCCTCGGCGCCAAAACCATATCCGTCCGCCATCAATCGCTGAACGGAGAGTCCGGGAAGCTGCTCAAGTCCGTGCAGGTCTTCAAACGTTGTCGTGAACGCCTTGCAGTTGCCGTTTTTCAGAAACGCTCGAATGCCAAGCTCAATACGCGCAGCATCGCGCAACGACTGGCGCTTCGCACCGCCAACGCGCAGCGTTGCGACAAGCTCGTACCTGTTTTCGTATTCTGAAAGAAGAGAATCGATCTCAGCGTCAGTCACAGTTCTCATCACGGCGACCAGATCGCCGACACCGTAGCCGTTCACCGCGTAACCAAATCGCAACTCCGCTTCGACTTTGTCGCCTTCGGTCACGGCAACGTTTCGCATGTTATCGCCGAAGCGCGCAACCTTCATCCCTTGGCCGTCGGCCCATGCCGCGGCCGCCCGCGCCCACAGACCGATCTTCTGCTGCACCTTCACATCCTGCCAAAACCCGACAACAACCTTGCGCGGTTTCTTCATGCGCGCAGTGATGAAGCCAAACTCCCGTCCGCCGTGTGCAGTCTGGTTCAGGTTCATAAAATCCATATCGATTTCTCCCCACGGAATATCGCGGCCGAACTGCGTGTGCAAATCCAGCAACGGCTTGTTGAGCGCCTTCAGTCCGCCGATCCACATCTTTGCGGGAGAGAACGTATGCATCCAGGCAACGACACCGACGCATGAGTGTGTGTTGTTCGCTTCGAGACACACTGTGAAGATTGCATCGGGCGTCGTCAAGACGGGTTTGAAAACAACGCGCACAGGGATCTGCTCCGACTGCGCCAATTCCTTGACGATCAATTCCGAATGCTCGGCAACGCTTCTCAGCGTGTCGGGTCCGTAGAGATGTTGACTGCCGGTGAGGAACCAGATTTCGTATTGTTTGAGATCAATCATGGGGTTCTGCTTTCTTCGAGAGAGATTACTTTTTCTGACCGTAGTACGCGTTCGGTCCGTGTTTTCGATGAAAATGTTTGGAGAGAATGTGAACCGGCAATTCGCTCAACGTTGGATTGAGCTGCAACGAGCCGAGCGCCATCTGAGCCACTCTCTCAAGCACCAGCGCGTTTGTCGCGGACTCGCTCGCGGTCAGGCCGAACGCAAACGGCGCGTGGCCTGCCACCAGAATTCCCGGCATACTCAACGGATCCATTCCGGCAAACCGCTCGACGACAATGCTGCCCGTGTTTCCCTCGTAATCTGCTTCGACTTCCTCGCTTGTGAGAAAGCGCGTCACGGGAATCGTGCCGTGAAAATGGTCGGCGTGCGTTGTGCCGAAACAAGGAATCTCCTTGCATGCTTGCGCAAACATCGTCGCGTACGTGCTGTGCGTGTGACTGATTCCGCC
>JACRFA010000177.1 GCA_016218065.1 Ignavibacteriota bacterium
CCCGATAGTCTTCATCCCGATCCACCAACACCATCCCTTTGGAGATTGAGTGAATGAGATGATCGGGCGCCGAGTTCATCAGGATAACATCCACGGGATATCCTGTCAGCAACTCTAACTCGACGCTCAGTGGAATTGAGTAGTCGATGTCCTTCTTGACGAGTTCAGGATCGCTGATGTACACCGCCACATCAAGATCTCGAAACTTCTCCCCTTCTGCGAATGATCCGAACAGATACGCAAACTGAATCTCTCTTCGAGCTTCAAGCGCCGTGTGAATCGCCGGGAGAATTCTTTCCTTCTGCAACTTCATCCGTCGCCCGAACTCTGATTTCTGGCAATCGTCCGACGCACTCAGATTCCTCACTCCGTTCGGAATCACATAGCTTTTCTACTTCGTAACCTGCACAAGCGCCACCGTGAGGGCTGCCAGGCTCGCCACGATTGTGGCAAAGTCGCGTATGAGGGGCAGCGTCTTGTCCTCTTTTTCGACTTCCTTCGGCACGATCACCGTGCTTCCCGGAGGCAGCTCGGGATCGGCGAAGAAAAACCAGCCGGCCTCCCATTTCTTTCCGCTCGGCAAAAACGCAACAACGCGCGATTCGTCAGCCTCCTGCTTGAACCCGCCGGCCTGACGAATGTAGTAATCGACATTCTCCCCTTTCTTGTAGAGAATAGCCGACGGCGCGAACACTTCCCCCGAGACGGTCACGACGTCGTCATGAAATGCGATGTGAATAGAGTCGCCCTCTTTCAGGACAATATTATCGCGTGATTCCTGATCTTCAAGCGCTCGCCGGAAGTCGAGAGGAATTGTGCCAACATTGTTTGTGCGCCTGACGAAGCGTGAGCCTTCGAGATATGCGCGGGGGCGCGGCTCTCCGGCGCGCGCAATCACTTCAGCCAATCGCTCACCTTCATATCGCAGCGCGTACACGCCGGGGTTCATAACGTAGCCGGTGATCTGGATGAGCTTGTTCTGCGTAAACCGCGGATCGAACGGCACAAACACATAGTCGAAGTCATACAGCTTATGCTGTTGACCATCTGTCGCATTCCAGTAGTCCTCCGACGCATTGATGCGCGTGAGCTTGCTGTACACCCCAAGCGTAGTCGTATCGATGGTGGAGATTTCCCAGTTCTGCAGCGATGCTCCTTCACGCAAGCCTCCCGCAAGCACAACAAGATCTGCGACGGTCATATTCTCATTGCGCGGATACGTTCCGGGCGCGCGCACAGCTCCCGCAATTGTAACTGTTTGTTGCGGAAAGAACTGGCTCTCGGGATACACGACGATGCTGTCTTCGTTTCGGAGAAGAAGGTTGTGCTGCTCGTCTCCACTCAACGCAAGCCGCGGATTGAACGGATAGACCTCACGACGGAGATTCTCAAGCATCCGAAAGAGTGTGCCGCGCTCGCTGAATGTGTTTCGTTGAAAGCTGTCAGCTGCGAGAATCACGTCGCGTATCCGCATTCCGGCCACAAGCTCAAACTGTCCGGGCTTGTTCACGTTGCCGCTGATGCTCACTCTGTTCTGGAGGAAATTCGTAATCCGGAAAACGGACACAACGTCGCCATCGGCAAGCGAGTGTTTGCTTCGGCCCAACTCCTGCAATGAACTGAACCGAAGATCGATATCGATAAGATCTTTTGCGTTCTCGGCGCGGGCTGCAAACGGAACCACGCGCTCGATGTGTATCCGATCAAAGTACGCGTCGAATCGAAGTCCGCCCGCCATCGAAATCAAATCACCCAATGACTCGCTTTCCTTCAACTCGTAGATGGCAGGTCGCAGCACGCTACCGAGAATTGCCACACGCTTCCCTGCCGGTTTCACAAACACAACATCGCCATCCTGAAGACGATGATCCTGCGAGTTGTCGCCGCGCAGCACGTAGTCGTACAGATCGATGGGACTCAGGTTCGCGCCTTTGCGACGCACGTGCACTTCTCGCATCGTACCATCAGACGTCGGGCCGCCGGCGAGGTACAACGCATTGAACGCCGTACCGAACGATGAGATCGCGTAACCGCCCGGCTTGGTCACCTGACCGAGCACAAACACTTGCAGCGTGCGAAGCTTGCCGAGCGAAACGTCAAGAAACGTATTCGCGTTTCCGCGCCGATTGTCCAGCCCTGAATAGATGGATTCCATGCGTCGGAGCAATCGCGATCTGAACTCCGCGAGCGTTGTTCCATTTGCGCTCACCGGTCCGACTTCGGGAACGATCACGTTCCCCTCGCGATTCACCTGAAGCTGATAGTTCATTCTTGTTTCGCCCCAAACGGTGACGATCACTTCGTCGCCAGGGCCCAGCAAGTACGAAGGCGGCGACGCCAGATTCAGCACTGCTTCACTCGCCGAAGGCGGATATTGGAAAATCTCAAACCCGAACGCCGCGAGCGTATCAGCGCCGTGTCGATTCGAGAATCCCGGTACAGGCATGCGGGTCTTGACTCGTGGCGAATCAGGAACACTCTGCTGCACGCGCAGCGCCGGCGCAACTGTCGTCGTACCTGTCGGAGGCAAATTCACTGGCTGATCAGACGCGGTGCCGCCGAGCGGCTTTTGCAGAAACTCATCCAGGCTGATATTCAACTCTTTCGCCCGGCGAATCGCCTCTTCACGCGTAAGCCCGTACTCTTTCAACTTCCGATCGATCTCTTCGGGCGTCATTTCCCGAAGTCTCGACTCAGCCTGCGCCTTGATCTGCTCACGTGTTTGTGCAAAGCCGACGATCGACGAGGTAGCGAAGAGAAAAGCGAGTACGAGAAAAAATGCAGGGGGAGAACTGCGTTGTATTCGTATCAATGCAACATCGACTTAAGTTGGACAAAGAAAAACCACATCATAATGTAAAAAAAAAGGATTAAACACAAAGGTAACATCCGCTGGGTCGTACGCAATTTAGGATTTCTTGGCTGATGATCGCACCATCGTGCACGCTGAATCGCTTAGGCGCATCTTTGCTCTGATGATAATAGGGCATCGGCGCCCTCAGGCAGGCCTCCTCGCTCGGCAGAGTTTACGTTGCGCGGGATTCAGCGGTGCGCTACAAGAACAACGCCTCACCATTGCTGATGAGGCGTTGTAACGGCAATCGGGTCAACTCGGGATATTAAACTGTTTGGTTGAGACCGACTGGCCCCCATATTTGTCGGTGACCACAACTTTCATGAAGACGGCGGAAGGCTTCTCAGCAAGGTTGACGGTGATCGTGAACTCGGTGCCTTGGATTTTGTCGATGCGCGCAATGCCGGATGGCTGAGTTTGCAGCGACACTCTCACTGGCCCACCTGTTGGGTCCGTCGAGGTCGCCACGACGACAAATGTATTGTTTGATTTATCGAGGCGTTGTTGCACCCAGCGTACCTGAGGCGGTGGTGGATTTTCAAGAGTGACTGTGTGCTCCTTTACCGCCGAGCCTTTGTACAAGACACGGAAGCCGAGTCTCTTCCAGTTTCTCTCAGCAATGATTGCTTGCTTGGGTACCGCCGGCTTTGATCCCAGTGACTGACCATCGTGCAGCGTCTCGACGGAAAGATCAAGCGGATTTAAGCCGGAAATCTGTCCATCGAACTCGTACGGAATACCCCAGAAGGCCTTCGAAGAAGGACGCGCCACGAATGCAGGCGGAACAACATCGACCACGAAGGATGTTGTCGCGTTGTCGATGCCTCCAAATCCACGGTTGGCGTTCGCAGAAACGGAGAACGATTTCTTGCCAACAGTCGGAGTTTCCCATACGAATGTGACGAACTGTTGATCATGCGGGCTTCGCTCAATCGTGCCGCCATTTGCCGTGAATCGGATTCGCATCAGGTCTGTCACTCCGCCCATAAATATTTTCTTCCTGTATGGTGTACCGACCACCCAGTTGTCGCTCGGCTCTTGAACGTTGAGTGTGAGTTGATTGGGAATCACGCCGCTCTTTTCGATCAGCGCGTACACGACAGTCGTGTCGCGGTCAACATTCTCCAACTCATTCGAGAACGGTATCACGTAGGTCGAATCCATCACCAACACTTTGGCGAGATTCCCTTCAACAAGAACGCGCGGCTTGTAAGCCGCAACGGTGAATGCGTACAACCCTGCCGGCAAGGAGGAAGCCACGAGTACGCCGTCGCCATTCTCGTTCAACAATTTTGCCTTGCCCGCATCAAAAGACTCTGACCGTTCGGAAGTGTGACGCCGCGCGCTCACAAGCGAAAACTGTACGTCGCTCTTGTCAACCGGTCCATCGATCTTCGTTCGGAGTTGAACCGGCTCGTTGAGCGCTGTTGCCGCCGGGCCGATGAAGTATCTCGACGTGTCGATGTAGGGAGAAACTTGCAGCGGCTTAAGGTACATATTCACGAGCCGTGCCATGTCCTTTGCGCGTTGCGCCATCAACTGATCGCGCTCATGTGTTATGCCGAACACCGTCACGACCGCAACGAGGTACAGGACAAAGTAGAAAGGGATGTTCGAACCTTTCGCTACCATGATGAAGCTGACGCTCTGCCCAAGGAGCTTCCTCCCTTCAGTCGACTCAGCGTGGCCTCGCCGTCTCCGTTCTTATTCAGTACCCGTGTGCTGACCTCGGCAATCATTCGCTCAAACTCCTGCCGTACACGTACGCCGATTTGCTCAGTGGTAAGGAGTTCAAGCTCCGACGCAAGGTTCTCCAGTGATGAATCGAGCTTGCTGAATTTGTCGAAGCGACCTTCCGTCGTCCGTAATCGGTTTTCAAGAAGCGCCACGGAGAATGTAAGTTGCTCCATCGAATGAATGAGAACCTCAGTTGTTGCGCTCCGTGCCTCGGCCGCTCCAGTTGCTGATGCCGTTTGCATCTCAGAATCATCCGTGTAGTACACTGTCACCGCCCACATGAGCAAGAGCGTATATTCAAGCCCGAGAGCAGCATAGACCGCTTCGAGCGGCAGGGTCGTCAGCGTGCGAAGCCCCACGGCAATAATCAAGAGACCCGCGCCGACAAGCACGAAGCTTTGAATTATGTTTTTGTAGCCCGGTACAAATATCTTCGCCATGAATTGTCTGTATCCTTTACCGACTCCATGGTTGCGGATCTCGCTGTTCAACAAGGAACGAAGCGTTCCGGCTTCA
>JACRFA010000179.1 GCA_016218065.1 Ignavibacteriota bacterium
CAGAGATTCCCGTACGCCGCTGTGCAGGCGCTTCTCCTCTGGTTGTCATTCATCATCTGCTTCATTGCCGGCGCTCATGTCGTTCAAACCCGGCGCGATGTGCAGTTCTTTCTTCGTGTGCTGCTCATCGTCAGCGCGGCTGCGAGTCTCGTCGCTGTCATCCAATATGCGTTCACCGGCGAGATGCGGCTCGATTTTTTCATTGGGGCCGAACAAAGGATCATATCAACATTTGGCAACGCGACATTCTTCAGCAGCTACATCGTTCTCGTCGTTCCACTCTTCCTTGCGGCCGTCATGCACTCCGGCTCAGCGCGATGGTTGCGTGTGTCAAGCGGCGTGCTTGTCGCCGTCTTATTGTTGCTGCTCATTCTGACTGCAACTCGCACGAGCCTTGTTGCTCTTGTTCTCTCGCTGGTTGTGTTCTTCGCCAGAGTGGGCGAGCGATCCCGCAAGATCACAATCTTCTCGGCAATGGCACTCGTTTTTCTTCTCGGGATTGGCTTGGTTGCCTTTCCAAAGCTCGGCGAACGTTTTGCCGATTCGCTGGCTTCGAATTCAACGCTTCTTCGCCGCGTACAATTTTGGGAAGCAGGATGGAAAGCATTCGCCGACGCGCCGCTCGTCGGTCACGGCATCGGCAGTTATGAAACCACCATGCTCAGTTATCGTCCGTCCGATTATTGGATTTCCAGCGGCGAAGACGTAACGCAGCACGCGCACAATGAATTCATTGAAGTGCTGGCTGAGACTGGCATCATCGGATTTCTTGCGTACGGCGTTCTGGTTGTGTATGCCGTGCGAAAGGGATTGCGTTCACTGAAATCGTTGCGACACCGCGAGCGTCTTTTTGTGTGGGGGATTGTTTGCTCGCTGCTGGGAATCGCGATCGACGGACTTGCGAGTATCTCCTTGCGGACCGCGCCCGTGGGAGCGCTCGCGTGGTTTCTGCTGGGACTACTTGCTTCTTCGTGGCCGAAAGAGGAGAAAGGCGCGGCGCCTGTTCTCCGCAAGTCAGTCGGCTGGGAATGGATTGCCGCAGTCGCATGGATACTTTTTGCAGTTTGGTACACGCCTGACCAACTGAATCTCATTCGCTCGAGTCAGCATGAGATTGAAGGAATGCTTTCGAAGTACGAACACAACCTTCCCGCCAGAATACGGGAGTATGAAGCCGCAGTGCAGCTCGCGCCACACGATGCGCAAAAACTTTCGCGGCTCATTGCCGTGCTTGTTAAGATTGGCAACTATGAACAGGCGCTGAACTACACTGAGCAGTTGCAGCGCCAAATCCCAATCTACCCTAAATCAAATTTTCAGGAAGCAATCGCGGCATTCTCCCTCCGTCGCTATCATGAGGCAATTGATGCCGCGCGTGCAGAAATTCGTCTGCGCGATCACCCTGATGCGTTCTTCGTGCTTGCGAGAAGTCACGCCCGACTCAACGATACGGTCGGCGAACGGCAGGCGTTGCTCGGACTTCTCGACGCCGACCTGCGAGGCAACACGGCCTTGCATCTGAACCCGACGTCGCAGCGTTTGCTGGACCTGATGCGCTCGGCCGAGGAACGCAAGACGCTCGACAGCATCTACAGAAATCTCCACATGCAATTCCCCGACAAAACCGTCGTGCAGCAAACACTGCACACACTCGATTCGTTGGCGGCGCAGGATGCCGCTGCAATCAACCGGCGCTTCCCATAATCGCAAAGCCTCGACGATCTTCCCCGACAAGACGCTGATGCGGGACAACAAAGAAGCCGAAGCTGAATGACGTTCCGAAGGAGAGAATTCGAAACTGGAAGTACGTGCTGGGTCAGGGTCGGAGCTTGAGCGACACGACGTTCTCGATGTGGTAGGTGTGAGGGAACATGTCCACGGGCTGCACTTCAACGAGTTCGTATCCGGTTTCGTTGCATATCAACTTGAGATCGCGTGCTTGCGTCGCGGGATTGCAACTGACGTACACAATACGCTCGGGACGCATCTCGACAACTTCTCGCACAACTTTCTCGTGCATGCCTGCCCGCGGCGGGTCAATGATCATCACATTGGGTTTCGGATGGTTGCCGAGCCATGCAGTGTCTTTCGTGAGTCGATCTTTCAGGTCGCCGAGAATGAATGTGCAATTGGTAACGCAGTTTGCCTCGGCGTTCTTCTTCGCATCTTCGACAGCAGCCTCGACATTTTCCACTCCGACAACTTCCTTCACTGAATCCGCAATATGCAGCGCGATCGTCCCAGTTCCCGAATAAAGATCAAAGACAACATCGTCGGGCGAGAGCTGCGCCATGCGCGTTGCAACGTCGTACAGACGCTCCGCTTGCTTCGTGTTCGTCTGAAAGAAGGAGTTCGCCGAGATGCGGTACGTACGTTTCCCAATCTTCTCCGTGACGAAGCCGGGACCGTGATACACCTTTTCGTAATCGCCGATGGCAACTTGCGACTTACGTTGGGTGATGTTGTTGACGATGGTAGTGATGGAAGGAAAAGCAGCGAAGAGCGTAGAGCTGAGAGCCACGAGCAACTCGGGAGTATCCTCAGAGGTCACGAGATTCACCATCAGCTCGTTCGTATGCGCGCTCTGGCGAATGACGAGGTTACGGAGAT
This sequence comes from Ignavibacteriota bacterium, assembly GCA_016218065.1. Taxonomy (GTDB): domain Bacteria; phylum Bacteroidota; class Ignavibacteria; order UBA10030; family UBA6906; genus CAADGV01. The sequence goes on from JACRFA010000179.1 coordinate 2,611, forward strand.
AGCCGGTATGTGTGAATGTTGAGTAGATGGAAAGCTGTCGGTCGAGACAGAACTGGCGGACGAGATTCAGAATCTGATTGCTGACGTGAGATTGCAGATGGCATTCGTTGATGTCGACGATCTTGTCGAAGCGTTGCGGGATGTGCATGCCCAGAGCGAATGTTTCCCGCTCGGTTCTCGGTTCAGGGTTCAGGTTTCTCTCGTTCAGTTCTTCTCTTGTTATCCATTTAGTACCAAACGAAAACTCCATCTTGTTGCGATAGAAGTACACATCCTCCGAGCCGATGGTCGGGTTGACTTGCACGCCCGTGAATCCCCCGATGCGTTCCAGCGCGTCGATCACGTGTTGCCGCTTGAAATCGAGCTGCGCCTGATAGTCCACATGCTGCCACTTGCATCCGCCGCATGTGCCGAAATGCGCGCACGGCGGCACGGCTCGCAACGGCGATGACTTCACGACTTCAACAACACTTGCCTCCGCATGCTGCTTCTTCACTTTGTTGATGCGCACGCGAACTTCATCGCCTGGTACTCCGCCATCAACGAACACCACGAACCCGTCAACGCGTGCAATCGATTTTCCCTCGAACGCGAACGACTCAAGTGCGACAACATGCTCTTCGAATTTCTTCATTCTTTCCTTTTGTTCGATCTCGCCTGAAGTTTTCTCTGATCAAAGTACGGGACTCTGCCATGAATTCCAAGATGACTTGCTACAGACTTGTCAGCAGCAGATTTTTTTCTTTGGTGTCTTGACTGAACACGCACATTAAGTGTATCTTTGCGCACGCTATGAAGCGTCTGTGAACTGTTCTTTGTGGTTTTGCCTCTGACGATGAAAACGAGACATCAATTCCATTTACATCACATTTCCATCATAAGGAGGCATCCACTATGCTCACTCTACCGTTGCATTCTACCAGGCGCGTTTTGGCCTGGCTCATTTCTGCATTTCTGATCTTCACTCCTCACGCAAACGCCCAAACATCTGCGCGCCAGACGGGCGAAGAAAACGACCCGGATGTTCCTCCATTCGCACGCGGAATTGACAAAGCCGAATATCTTCGACAGCGCGGCGCGTACATTGATATGCTTCGCGGTGTGCCGTATGAGACCGCCTACAACCCGCGCGTCAAAGCGATTCTCGAGATGCAGCGGCAACGCGCAGACTTCCGGCAGTCCATCAATGCAGCAGCGTGGACTTCTCTTGGTCCCGCGCCAATACCGAACGGACAAACAGAGGGAACGACGACTGCAGTCAGCGGACGCACAACAGCAATTGCCATTCACCCCACAAACCCCAACATCATTTATGTCGGCACGGCGCAAGGCGGAGTCTATCGATCGCTTGATGGCGGCGCAACATGGACTGCAATCTTTGATGATGCACTGTCGTTGGCAATAGGCGCGATAACCATTGCACCTTCGAGCACAACAACCGTCTATGTTGGTACCGGCGAGCCGCAAGGTTCGTGCGACAGTTTCTTCGGGGTCGGCGTTTATCGCATTACGAATGCGGAAAGCGGAAGCCCGACGCTTTCCGGTCCGTTCAATTCCAACGGCGTGAGCGATGTAATGACCGGCCGCGCCATTGGCAACATTGTCGTGCACCCCACAAATGCGGATACAATCTTTGTTAGCACAACGTCCGGCATTGGCGGCATTGGATGCGAAGCATCTGCCAGTCTTCCCACGCGAGGACTCTATCGGTCGTCCAACGCGCTGACGACTTGCACGTTCACCCAAATGACCACGAGCGGAACAAACGCAAGTCACGTTGACGTTGCGATGGATCCCAATAATCCCAATCGTGTGCTGTGTACAGTCAATGGCAGCCCGGGCGGAGTGTACCTTTCGACAAATGCGATGGCATCCATTCCCACCTTCACGCAGACCCAAAGCCTGACAAGTGTCCGCGCGGAGTTGGCGTTGCACAGCTCTGGTGGAGTTGTCACGGCGTATGTTGCATCGGGCGAATCAAGCGGCCGACTGCGACGGTCAGCTGACGGCGGGGCAACGTGGTCTGCCGTGCTCACTGCTGCAAATGGGTACTGCGGCGGCCAGTGCTTTTACAACATCGCGATAGCAGTCGATCCCACCAATGCAAACAATGTTATGATTGGTGGGAATGTTACGGGCGCATCGACGCGCCTTATTGCCAAATCAACTGACGGCGGCACAACGTTCGTCAACGTTGCAACGGGAGTGCATGCCGATAATCATGTGGTTCGCTACGCTCCCTCCGATGCATCGGTGCTCTACATGGGAACCGATGGAGGCATTTACAAATCCGTCAATGGCGGAACAACGTGGACGAGTCTCAACAGCACTGGCTTCAGCGCAACGCAATTTCAAAGTATCGCGCTTCATCCGACAAACTCGCTGTTCACGATTGGCGGAACGCAGGACAACGGGACCGAATGGAGAAAGCCCGACGGATCGTGGACGAGAGCTGATTATGGCGACGGTGGCTATGCACTGATCGACCAGAACGCTCCGGATGATGTGAACGTTACCATGTATCACACGTACTTCAACCAAACAAACGCGATGGGATACGCACAAGTCCTCACCACGCTGAATGCCAGCGACGATCTCTGGGGCTTCTACGGCTGCGGTTTTCTGGGCGCCATTCCCAACGGCATGACGTGTAGCGCAACGGCAATTCTTTTTTACGCACCGATGGCGCTTGGTCCCGGCAATCCCAACACCGTGTACTTCGGTTCCGACGTTCTTTATCGCTCGCCGAATCTTGGCGTCACAATGACGAAAGTCAGTCAGGAACCGATTACTTCTGGCATCGCTATCAGTTCCATCGGCATCTCACCGCAGAATGACAACGTCCGTTTGGTCGGCTTGCGGAATGGCAAAGTGTACGCCACGACGACCGGTGCTTCGCCGCTTACGAACATATCAAGCGCATCATTTCCCGCGCGCTTTGTCGCCCGGGTTGCGGTTGATCCCAACGACGTCAACACTGCCTACGCGACATTCGGCGGGTTCGGCGTCGCCGCGGGACAACATATCTGGAAAACTACAAACTTGAATGGCGCGCCGCCAACGTGGTCAGCATCGGCAACAGGAATTCCGGATGTTCCTGTCAACGCGTTCGTTGTCGATCCGACAAACTCCAACAATCTCTTCGCGGGCACCGACATCGGCGTGTATGTTTCGACGGATGCTGGCGCGTCGTGGCTTCCGTTTGGTACAGGCCTGCCCGTGGCCGCGGTGTTCGATATGGCAATTCATCCCGTGACGCGTGCGCTTCGGGTGGCGACGCACGGACGCGGCATCTGGGAAATCAGCGGAGCGCCGCTGCCCGTGCAGCTGGCTTCCTTCACGGCGACGATGTACCACCAGAACGATGTTCTTCTTTCGTGGAGAACGCTGAGCGAGGTGAACAACTATGGTTTCGAAAGTGAGCGTGCGCTGGAGCGACGCGGCCCGTACTACACAATCCCTGGCAGCTTCATTGCGGGTCACGGCACGACGTCGATTCCTCACGACTACAGTTACGTTGATACGACGGCGGAACCGCGGACATGGTTCTACCGGCTAAGACAGAGAGACCTGGACGGCTCAGTGCACTTTTCCGAGCCGGTTGAGATCAACACCCTGACTGGAGTTGCAGCGCAACAACCTCCGGAAGAATTCGGACTCGCGCAGAACTATCCCAATCCGTTCAACCCGACAACGAAGATTCGTTACGCATTGCCGGCAGTTACGGACGTATTGCTGGAAGTGTACAACACCCTGGGTCAGCGGGTTGCAACGCTGGTCGATGGAAAACAGGGCGCCGGTTATCATGATGTTGAATTCACTGCGTCGGGAATTCCGAGCGGCGTGTATTACTATCGGCTCAAGGCGGGCAACGAGGTTTCGACTCGTAAGATGGTTGTGATGAAATGAGCGACCTGTCCTAACGGCGAATAAACCGTTGATCGTGAGACGACAAAGCCCAGCATAAGCGCCGGGCTTTGTTGTTCTCCGGGCTTCACTCTCCAACTCGCAAACAACGACAACGTGTGTTGCTTCTCCCGCGCCTTCTTGATAAATTTCCTTGCGCGTGCAGCGCGCTATCGGTGTCTCTCATCGCGGGTCGGTCGAAATCCTGTATTCTTATGATCAGTTCACTTCTTCAAGCGTCAAGCATGGTTGCCATCACGCAAGCTGTGCTGATGGCTATTGCTTTCCTACGAAACAAGAAGAGTTCGCGGACCAGCAACTACACACTCGCAGTTATGCTCGTTGTTTTTGCCGTGGTCAACGGATGCACGCTGACGCTGAATGTCTTCGCGCCCGGACTTCAGCCGCCGATCCAGAAGATGGTATTTGTTCTGAGCAATCTCGCGTTCCTCGTCGGTCCGCTTTTATTCTTCTACATTCGTTCACTCCTGGATTTGAGTCGTCCTTTCGGCGGGACGGATTGGCTTCACGCCCTTCCCATGCTGGGAGCAATGGCGCTCTCCCTCATCTTCATACCAGGCGATAGCTTTCGCGTTTGGCAATACCCCGGTCGAATTGTTATCAGTTCCGGGTTGTTGATACAGAGCTTTGTTTACTGCGCCCTATCGTTCAGGGAGCTTCGAGCGCACGGCGTGCCGCTGAAGTCGTTCCTCCCGTACATCGACAATGACCGGTTGGCGTGGGTGCGGTTCTTCATCGGCGGGTACATCGTGTTGTGGCTCATCCAACTTCAACTCTTCATTGGGTGGGATGTGCTCAAGCATCCAACGTGGTGTCCGTACGCGACGAGTCAGTACTTTGTTGCTGCATTTCTCTTTTTCAACGGAATGGTGTATATCGCATTGCGAAAGCCAGCGTTGTTTCATCAACAACAAAAATACAAAACGTCGGTGCTGAAGTTGGCAGATAAGGAACGGTATCGCGGCGAACTGTTGACGCTTATGATCGGTGAGAAAGTCTATCGCAATTCTGCGTTGACTCTTTCCATGCTCGCGCAAAAGCTTGACATCGCTCCGTGCCATCTTTCCCAAATCATCAATGAATCGATGAAGGTCAGTTTCCGCGATTTCGTGAACAGATACCGTATCGATGAAAGCAAGAATCTTTTGATACAGCAAGGTCAGTTTCTCAACATCCTCGGCATTGCTTGCGAGGTTGGCTTCAATTCCAAATCCGCGTTTAACAGCGCCTTCAAGAAACACACAGGCATTACCCCCAAAGAGTACCGCAAACAGGCCTTCACCGCCGCCGCGGCGTAGTGATTCCCCTCCGCCTCTTCTCGAAAAACGTCCTGATATATAAAGTCGGACGATTTCACCGAACAAGCAGCGTATCTTCTCTGGAAAAAAAACATGAGCCGACCTCAGACAAAGGCCCATGACAATCATCCCAATGAAGGAACGACTGATGAAAAAGCTGACGCTGACGATTATGCTGTTGATGATAACAACTCATCCCCTGTTTGCAGGAATACTGCGCGTGCCAAGTGAATACTCAACCATTCAAGGCGCAATACATGCCGCGCGCAATTCCGACACTGTGCTGGTTGCTGAAGGAACGTATTTCGAAAACATCAACTATCGGGGAAAGAACATTGTGGTGGCAAGCAATTACATCTTTACCCGAAACGTGCAGACAATTGTGAACACGGTGATTGACGGAAGCCACTTTACGAATGGAGATTCTGCCAGCGTTGCGGCTTTTCTGAACAACGAAGATTCGTCTGCGGTGCTTGACGGTTTCACGCTCACGGGTGGACGTGGAACGCGCTACCAGTTCGGGGCAAATATCGTTCAAGAGGGCGGCGGAATTATTCTCGACAGCAGCAGAGCAACAATTCGGAACAACATCATCATCAACAACAGTGTCGTTGGTGTGCCGCCCACAAACAGCGGCGGCGGGGGCGGGATTGCAACGATGTATGGCCAGCCGCGCATTTACAATAATCTCATCGTGTCGAACAAAGCGAGGTACGCCGCCGGAATGGTGCTGAACTGGTCGGGTGCGTACGTGAAGAACAACATCATCTACCACAACATCGGCGGGGAGAGTTACGGAGCTGGCGGCATTATGATTTGGAAAGTGCCGGCAAACTCCGCGTTTGTCGAGAACAACACAATCGTCGGCAACATCTCGGCGCGGGATGCCGGAGGAATTTCTATCGCGCTCACCGGTATTGGCGTTCCACTCGTGAAGAACACTCTTGTGTGGGGAAACAGGCAAACAATCGGCGGACAGGTGACGATGCCGGGATACGTCGCGTATTGCGACGTTGAAGATTATTCAAGCGGATCAAATTTCTCTCTTCCTCCATCGTTCGAGGAAGGTTCATTCCTGCTTCAATCAAACTCTGCGTGTGTCGATCGAGGAGATACCAACACCTCCTGCCTTGATGCACCCGATCCTGCGAATCCATCGAGCGCATTGTTTCCCTCGCGCGGCACGCGACGAAATGATGTCGGAGCGTTTGGCGGTTCGTTTGCGAAGGTCCTCCCGTTGCTGAATGTGTTTGATTTCTATCTGTCGAACACCAGCCCTTCCATACGCTGCAACGTTGGCGCTGTTGGAACCATCGGGGTTGAGTTTCTCAATCTCAGCTCAACAAGGGTGAGTGTAGATAGCATCGTCTGTGGCACATCGCTGTTTCACGTTGGCGCTAACATGCATGGACGGATGCTTGGTCCTTTGGAGAACGATACGATTATCGTTTCAGCAATCCCCGTTGTGGCCGGAAGTTTCCGCGACACGCTGCGAATCTATCACACCGCGACAGGGATCCAGAATCCCGTGCGACTACCGGTTTCGTTAACAGCAGATCCTTCCGTTGGCGTGAACCTCGAACGCGCGCTTCCGAACAAGTATGCACTCAATCCAAATTATCCCAATCCGTTCAATCCATCGACGCGCATTTCGTACGATGTGCCTTCGACAAATGACATCAGCATAAAACTGTTCGACATGCTCGGAAGAGAAATCGGAACGCTCGTCAGAGGTGTTCATCAGCCGGGGAAATACTCACTTCGTTGGGACGCGCAGAATTGCGCAAGTGGAACGTACATTTGCCGAATGCAAGCAGGCGCTTTCACACAGTCAACCAAACTGCTGTTGATGAGATGATTGTTGAAGGATGAAGGTGCGAAGCCCGGCGCGGTGAACGCGTTGGGCTTTGTTGCTTCAAGAACTCAATCCAACGTCAGCGTAGCGAAGTGTACGCAATCGCGCTCGCATTGCCAACAGACAAATCGCAATTCCAACGATCGTGATCAACCAATGTGAAATCAAAACTCCGTTGGTTTCATTCGTCAGCGCCGATAGGATGTTTAGCTCCGTCAGCCAGGTTCGGCTTGCAAAGAAGGTTTGAACGTCGTCACGGAGTTGGATATAGACGAAGAACAGGAGAATCAGATTCGCGACGCCGGATGTCTGACTGATCACTGCGAAGCACAAATTTATGATGCTGAAAAACACGTTCAGCGCGAGCAGATACAGTGTGAACTCTGCCGGAAACGTTTGAACAAAAAAACCGAACAGCACGATATAGGTGAACGTCGCCAACAACTGCGGGAGAAGCATGAGAAGCCAGCGGTTCATAATGATGTGGGAATACGGAATGCTCCTGAGAAAGTTATTATGCATCATCCCCGCGTCCCAATCGATTCTGATAAGGTGGTATTGATTGAATGAGAAGAGGCATGGCAGGAGCGCACCAAAATATATTTTTGCAAGCGGAAGGAGGTTCGCATCCTTGCGGCCAAACAGTGGAATGAGAAGCAGTAGTCCAACGAAGCTGAAGAACCCGAGAATTTTCCGGCTCGAAAGCCCCATCATCTTGAAGTGATGCATGGAAATGTCTGCGCCCATCCGCTCGGCAATTCGTGCGAGAATACCTTTGCCAAAAGGTTCGGTCAATTCAACGTGAAGTATTTTTCTTGCCTCATGTTGACCAACAAGAATTGCCGCAAATATACAACAGAGCCAGGTAATGTATGCCTGCGGCGAATCACGCTCAGTGAGAATCCAGAACTGATTGAACACTTGGCCTTGAAAGAAGATATTTGCAAACTGCGACACTCCATACAGGAACGCAACAATGACGAGAGTGCCAAACTCGTTGCGCAGACGCGTGAACACACTTACTGTTGCAACAATCCAAAAGAGTATGTACCCGAAGACTCCACAAAGGGCTTTCAATCCAAACACTGCTGGACGCACGTTCGCCGGAGCGTACAGGAGCTGTTGCACAAGCGCAGTTGCATACGCGGGAAGCGCGAAGCCCAGCAGAAAGTACAACAGGTAACTGACTACCAGTCCCCAGAAGAGTTTTTCGTTTGTCAGTCGTGAGGCGAGAATCTCACGCCGACCAAGTTTCAATTCGCTTCTGAAATGTGAGACGATGAAAAAGAGAAAGTTCAAAAAGACAATCGACATCAAGACCACATCATAGACCGACGTGAGCCTGTTGCTACTGTAGATAGCCGCGGGGTCGAACTCCGGTTCAGCCATGAGCCATGCAACTGAATAGTACAGCGTGATGACGATTAGGTGAGTTGGCGTGATGAGAGACGTGAGGCTATGTCGAATGAAAGGCGTCATTGCTTTGCGTTGCTACCTGAGTTTCCGAACACCCGATAGGCTTCCTCCAATGTTGGCTCAACATGATTGCTTCCATGGATGTCGGAAAATCTTCCATCAAATCGAACGAGGAGTTCTTTCCCATCCTGTGCGATGTTCAATATTCTTAGCTTCTGTTTAAGCTCATCAGTAAACTCCTGCCTCTGCATTCTCACTTCCTTCACACACTGTTGTGCTGATGCGATAAGCTCAGCAGGTGTTCCCTGGAATTGAATCTTCTCATCCCCCACAATCATCAGCGTTGAGCATAGCCCTGCCAATTCATTCACGATATGCCCGATGAACAAGACGATGCCCTCATCGGCCCTCTTCAGTAAATAGTCATGAAAGCGATGTCGTTCTTCAGAATCCAAATTATTTGTCGGCTCGTCGAGAAAGAGAACGGTAGGCTTGTGGATAACTGCCTGCGCGATTGCGGCGCGTTGTTTCGTTCCGCCGGAGAGATGACCAATTGGTGTGTTCTTGTATGATTGCAGATTGAGGTTTGCAGTCACTTCTTCAATCCGTTCGCCGCGCGCGCTTCGTCGCTTCCAACCCGAAAGTAGCAGCATGTAATCCAGGTACTCGCCCACCGTCATCCGCTCGTAGAGTCCGGGCGATTGTGGCAAGTAGCCAATGTTCTCGCGCCAGAATTGGGACTCGAGATTCAGTTTCTCTCCATTGAAGAGAAACTCCCCGCGCTGAGGCGGAAGCAGTCCGGCTAGAATCCGAATCAGCGTTGTCTTACCCGCACCATTTGTACCGAGAACGCCGATGATGCCGGTTTGAATTCGGCCTGAGACGTTTTCAAGCACAACTCTTTCGTCGAATCGTTTTGTTAGAGAATCAAACCTCAGTTCGTTCATGGTCGTTTGCTTCCGGACGTCGGAAGCTTCGGAGTCTTCAATTCCAGAAATCTGATTTTCTGGCGGCTACTCTGCGTTATGATATCCAGGTAGCCGTTCCCATCAATATCCGCGACAACAACGTATGTTTGATTGAACTTCTTGTGTTCCTTTTTCAACTCGAAATCCATTATCAATTTTCCACTTGAGCCATCAAGGATGGAGAGCATCAAGTCATAGTCGCATACACTGAAGACCTCAGGAATGCCATCTCCGGTAATGTCGTAGAACGCGAGAGGCATTTGGTTTTCATTCTCTGCCTCGTACACCCACTTCACCGTGAAGTCCTTCGGGTCGATGCAGTAAATGTTCTCATCAACCGACGGAGAAACAATTTCGTTCTTTCCATCGCCATTCATGTCTTTGAAATACATTCGTGTCAGCAATCCTGCATTGTTCGCGTCGCCGCGGAATTGCTCCTTCTTCAAAACCACTTCTCCCGATTTGGGCTTGATCTTGTAGAGATCACCGCTGGATGTCCTCGCGTAAACAAGATTATCGTCTGGGTTCCAGTAAGGCCGCATCCACCACCCAGGAAAAACACCGAGAGAAATTCCCATGAACTTCGCTTTTCTTTCTCCCGCATCTATCTTCCACTGCATTTTCTTTTCGTTGAGGTTGAACGCGAAGAGATCGCGTCTCCGGGCATTGTAAACTACCAGACCGTCAACGTAGTAACTGTATTCACCCGTTTGTCTCTTAAGCCGAGCTATGCTGTCGAGGTCAGGGAATTGATACACATCCACAATGGTGTCATTTTCTGCCACAAGAAGTTCGGACGTTTTATCTTTGTATGCACGATAATGTGTATAGAGATCGTGCGGCAATCTCTGTGAAGGAGCCTTTGCAGTTTTGAAATCATCGAAGTTCAGCCCGTATAATTCTTGCGTTTCAAAGAAATACAGGATGTTGTTGTGCAAATACGTGTCGCCCCAGTACACGAAGCTCCGAACACCCACCCTTTGAAACACCAATTCGCGCTTGGCATTGAAGACCTTCAAGCCGCCCTTGCGCAGTAATACAAGCAAGTAGTATTGGTTATTGTCGGTGTTTCGCTCCAAGTAGAAGTCGTTGATTTCGCCGTCGTTGATGTCGATGGTGCCTGTCTCGAAAAGGTCTTGTGATGCAGCAAATGAAAATCCAATGAACAGCGCCAGAACACAGAGAATTGTTCTCACACGAACCTCCGGGTTAAGTTGTGTTTCCGTGGTGATTATTGAAAGGAAAGAACGGGCGTGACGTTTAGTTGGCGATCAGCAGATTGAAAGCCGAAGAGTATGCCCTGCCACATTAGATGGGACGATTGAAACTACTCAAAGTTGCAGAATGCTATTGCACCGAGTCAATCTCTAAACCCCGCACTAATTTTCTCCAACTCCTTCGTCACTTCACCCCACTTGAAGTAGATGTCCGCTAGCTCGGCTTCCAGCGCTTTGTATTGCGCGGTCACATGCTTCACCTTCTCGCCATCCTTGTAGAAGTCGGCATGGCCCATCAGTTCTTCGAAGTCAGCTTTCTGTTTTTCCTTCGCTTCGATTTCCCGTTCGAGCTTGTAGATTTTTTGCTGAACGGGTTTCGTCAGGTGTGAACGCTTCTGGCGTTGCTCGGCTTCAATGCGTTTGCGATCCTTGTCGGAGAGCTTTGGTTCTTCCCGATGAGTCGCCGATGATCCGATTTGCCGGGAGTCGTTGATTTTCTTTTTCTGTTCTTGCTGCGCGGCAACGCTTGCTGCTTGCGCGGAGTTCTGTTCCTTCTGCTTCGCGTAAATGTATTCACTGACGTTGCCGAGATAGGTTTTGATCCGGCCTTTTCTGAACTCAACAACTTTGTTCACAATCGGATCGAGGAAGTCACGGTCGTGCGAAACGATCACGTAGCTTCCTTCAAAGTTCATCAGCGCCTGCTGCATCACGGCTTTGGAACGCATGTCGAGATGGTTCGTCGGCTCATCCATCACGATGAGGTTGCACGGCTGCAAGAGCATCTTCGCCAACGCGAGACGGCTTTTCTCGCCGCCCGAAAGGACGCCAACTTTCTTGAACACATCGTCGCCGCTGAAAAGGAAGCAGCCGAGGAGATTGCGAAGCGTCCTGCGGATTTCTCCCGTGGCCACCTCATCAACTGTTCCCAGCACATCATTCCTCGGGTTCAGTTCATCTGCCTGATGCTGGGCGAAGTAGGAGACGATAACGTTGTGCCCGACCTTGCGTTCGCCCGACTCGAACGGCTCGACGCCGGCAATGATCTTCGACAGGGTTGACTTGCCCGCGCCGTTCACACCAACAAATGCAATCCGGTCGCCGCGGTCGATGTCGAAGTCGATGCCATTGAAGATGTGCTTCTCGCCATAGCTTTTGTGAATGTCTTTCAGCTCCATTGCCACGCGCCCGCTTGGCGGCGCCGGCGGAAAGTTGAACCGGATGCCGCTTTCTTCATCCTCGATCTCCACCATCTCCATTTTCTCAAGCTGCTTAATGCGGCTTTGCACCTGTCGGGCTTTTGTTGCCTTATACCGAAATCGCTCGACAAACTGTTCAGTCTGTTTGATTTGCTGTTGCTGATTGCGGAACGCCGCAAGCGTCAGTTGTTTGCGCTCTTCTTTCTCCACAACAAAATAGCTGTAGTTGCCGCTGTACTCCGTGAGTTTGCCGAGACTCAGCTCATACGTCTTGGTCGTCATGTTATCGAGAAAGCGCCGGTCATGCGAGACAACAATCACCGCGCCTTCATACGATTGCAGATATTCCTCAAGCCACTGCAATGAGTCGAGATCGAGATGGTTTGTCGGTTCGTCGAGAAGCAATAGTGATGGTTGGATGAGAAGAAGCTTGGCCAGTGCAATACGCATCTGCCAGCCGCCGCTGAACTCATCGGTTTGCCGATCCATGTCATCGACGGAAAAGCCGAGACCGAGAAGCACTTTCTCGATCTTCGCTTTCATCCGGAACGCATCGCTGTCTTCGAGCTTGTGCTGCAACTCGCCGTAGAGTTCGAGCAGTTCCGTGAACTCATCATCTTCGTGCGACACCATGCCCATGCGTTCGTGAACTTCTTCAAGTCGCGATTGCGCTTCAAGCACATCGCCAAAAGCGGTCTCGACTTCCTTATACAGCGTCCTCCCTTCGACGTGCATTCCTTCTTGCGGCAGGTACCCGACGGTGACGTACTTAGCTTTTGCCACTTCACCTTTGTCTGAGGATGCTTCGCCGAGGAGAAGCTTGAGGAGTGTGGATTTCCCCGCGCCGTTGGACCCGACAAGCCCGATCCGGTCATGCGTTCCGACGCGGAACGAGACGTCTTTGAAAAGTTCGCGACCCCCGAAGGAGAGTTGTATGTTGACTGCAGAAATCATGGCAACCAATATACGAAATTCTCGTGAGCGACAGAAGGTCAATGCAATGGCCTGGCCACTCCGCGTTGCTATGCAAATCACTTTTGTGTAGCTTGCTTTACGTATGCACGCGCACTCAGTTCTCACCTGCAGGCTTCGGGAAAATCTTCGCGCTGTTCTTGGCGGACAATGTTCGCCTCAACAACTCAATACCATCGTCAATGTGTGTCTCTCATTGGCGATGGAGTTATTGAGCAGAAAAAGGATGAGCAGCAGCAGACTTTCCTCACAACAAGGGCTAAGCGAACACGACTTGGCTTTTGACTCCATTGCCGATCTGTTTCAACGCGATGCGAAAGGAAGCTTCGTTCAGCTGGAAGCATATTTGTCGAGCTTCGACATGGTTGCGGTGTCTGATGAAGAACTTCTCGTCTATCTCCGCAGGCTTGTTTACTCCAGAGTCAATCAGGCGCTCTTCCGAATGTACCACGAGGTTGATCCTCTCTTTTCCAAAATTCTTCGCAATCTCAAACTCGCTCTTCAGGCGATGAAGCAGTTTGATGAAATCGACAGATTTGGGGAAAACTACCTCGTGCCCGTACTCTGCGATACGTTAGAACATCTGCCAGCACTCGAACCCGATCTGATCAAACAACATCTCTGCTCTGCGTGTATCGGAACAGAAAATATTCCCCAGATGCTTGGGAGGCTTGCCTTCTTCCTCAGACAACAGGAAAGCAACTCTCGGATTATCTCCATGATGACGGTTGCAAATGTCTTTCAATCGGTGTATGCGATCATGAACCGACCGTTGCTTGCCGAGCCGTCTGTGGAAACGGACATGATTACGAACGACACGGCAGCAACAATCAAGTCCGTCTGCCGAAGCGTCAAAAGGGAAATGATGGCAGCATATGTCGGGAAGAACAAAGTTAGTGAACAAAACTACGATACCTACTTCGAAGTCATCGAAGCGAATATGATCGCACGCTTCGTTATGCAGGATGGAGATGACCAATCATATCTTGAGTTACTCAAAACGAGAATCCCGGATCTGACGCCCGAAGAGTACAAGAAGCAACACCGGGCGAAACTGGAATATCTTGGAGCGCTCGCGCACAAACTCGCGATTAAGAAACTGAAATCAGTTGTGTGAACCGTTTGGGAATGAAGACAACCACGAAGTTGCGAAGACATGAAGGAGTTGTTTGAAGGTGATTGGCGTAAGTCCTTTTCTTTATTCGTGCCTTTGTTCTTCGTGCCTGCCTGCCGCCTGCCTGCCGGTAGGCAGGGTAGGCAGGGTTTTCTCTCAGTTTTTTTGTCGGACTTTCAGCGAGAGAGCAAGAATGTCACTCAGATGAGGTATGATGCAGCATATCGATGAACATAGCCTTGAATTGTACGTTCTGAATTCCGATGCGGTGCAATCGCGACGTTATGAGATTCAGGAACATCTCACGCAATGCGCAGGCTGCCGCTCTCTGGTTGAGCAAATGACCGCATCGTATCGGAGTGTCGAGGAGCAGTTCAAGAAATTGGAGGCAAGTGCTTCCTCTTCTTCGCAGGCTCTTGAACGATTGCGCACGAAGTCAGTTGAATTCGCTCAACCGAAGTCACCCGCGGTTTCGTATCGCCCGGTGACACGCTTTCAAAACATGCAGTACTTTGTTCGCCAACATCCCGTTGTTGTAGGAAGCGGCTCGTTCCTTGCGCTTGCCGGACTCGCGCTTCTAGGCAATCTTGCATTCAAGACGCCATCCTTGAGAGATCAAAACCCGGTTACGAGTCACAACAATCCCCAATCGCAGGAAGTCGAGATCCTTAACAAATCGCGACAAATTCTTTGGACGCTCCCAACGCGCGGATTGGCTGCCGAGGTGAGAAATTGGGACACACAAACGGTCGTCACCAGTCTGAACGGGGATGGCATCAACGAAGTCCTCACATCAATGTGGCTGCCCGGCGACCCCGCTATTGGAAAGAATCAGCCGTTTCGAGTTTTTAGTTCAGAAAAGGAACTTCTCCACGAGTTTCATTTTACCGCCCCGATCAGTTATGCTCAAAGGAATTATCCCTATAGCTGGACACCGAGCAACATCGTGGCTGGAAATATTTCAAGCATCGAGCGGAAGGATATTCTTATCACTTGGCGATGCGAGCGGTCTCCGTCCGTTATTACCCGGTTAGATGCGGATGCAAAGGAGTTGGGACAGTACTGGCACATGGGAGCTCCGATGGCAATGTCTCTTGTTGACCTCGGTCGAGATGGAAAGCAAGAGCTGGTTCTCATGGGACGTAATGACACTGAGGACTCTTCCGGCAATGAATTCCCGGCAATTGTTGTGCTCGATCCGAGCCGAATTGTGGGAGCGAAAAAATCAGTCGCAGCCCAGGCGTTTCATCTGCCTCTCTCAGACGCTGAACTGTATTACGTGAAACTGCCAACGTCGTCCATGAGTAAGGCACTGCTCAAAACTGACGGTGTATTTCGTCTTTTCAATCTATCCGACAGTCTCCTCACCTTTACCACTTCAAGTGACTTCGAAGAAACTGAGTCAAGGGTCAGCTTTGAGTACACATTCTCACGAGACATGAAGGTTGTTCAGGTGAAGTCTGACGATGCCGGCCCCGCCGTGTATGAGAAGCTCGTGAAGCAGGGAAAGCTCACCGGCAAACTCGACCAGAAGTATCTGGATGATTTGAAAAAAGGCGTGCGGTATTGGGATGGAACGGAGTGGGTGAAGGAGGCGGTGAAGATACGACATGGACAGGAATTGTCAATGGTCAATGGACAATTGCCAGTTGACAATTGAACATCGGACGTTGACCAATGATCGTTTTCAGTTCTCCAGAAGCCACTTCCAGATTGGCGTGAACTTCACGACACGATGTATTCCAAACCAGTCCGTCGTTTCAGTCGCTTCGTAGCTTCCTGTCAAGACGAGAAGATCGTCGCACTTCAGTTCTTTGCTTGCTTTGAGCAATGATCGCAACTCGCGCACACGCGTCGAGGCTGCGTCGATGTTCGTGCATACTTGAATGAGTTGCCGCGTTTGCGTCCCTTCGCGCAAGACGAAATCAACTTCTTCTTGTTGCGCGTTTTTCCAGAACGTGAATCGAAACTCGCCGTTCAACTCGCGCCGTCGCAGTTCAATCGCCACGACGTTTTCGCACAATCGCCCATAGTCGGGGCTTGTCTTGAACGCCCGCGCATGAATGAAGCCGTTGTCAATGCAGTAAAGTTTTTTGTTGGACGCAACTTGCTCTTTCACTTTGAAGGAAAAGCGATTGATGGAAAAAATCAAAAATGCTTCCTCGAGATAGGAAAGGTAGTTCTTCACTGTCTGGTCGCTCTTGGCGCCGCTTACTACGGCAAGAGTCTTGAATGAATATTCTTTCGCAACATTCGAAAGCACGTATGTTCCCAAGTCGTCAATCGCCGTGGAAAACCGAATAGCATGCCGCTTCACGATGTCTTTGTACAAAATGGACTCGAACAGCGTGGACAAGTATGCACGTGCATCCAAACGTTTTACAACAGGTTCGGGATAACCGGTTGACTCGACATACCGCGTAAACTGTTCAGCCATTTCGGACGCGGTAAATTCCCGCCCAGCCGCGGCGATGAATTCGCTAAACGAAAATGGAAAGATAGAGATCGGGATGTGTCGCCCCGTGAGATGCGTCGCCAATTCGCGGCTCAGTAATTTCGCATTGCTTCCCGTGATTACTACGTTGTAACCCTCTCGATGCAACCGATTGACGAATAGTTCCCACCGCGGGAGATTCTGAATTTCATCCATCAGAATACTTCGCGTCTCGCCGTACACTAAGCGAAGAGCGGCGAGGATGTCGTCACAATTGTCAGTTGTCGCAAGTCGCTCGTCATCGAAATTGACGTACGCGAAATTCGCTTTGCCCTGCAGCGCGTGTTGAGCGTAAAACGATTTGCCCGCACGCCTGGGCCCGATGATCACTTTGACCAGCGGACTTTGAAGCGCCCGATTGTCAACCCTTCTTACGACGAATGGCTCAGCCGCGGCTCTTTCAAACTCACGTCTTTGGGAAACAATCGCATCTCGTAGATTTTCTTTCATTTCGCACACCCAGGATGTTGTATCACGAGAAAATATAGAAAATCTCGTGATACAATGAAAGGAGTAAGAAGTTTTCAGAATATTGTACCTCCCGCCTCGTCCCAATTATTTGGGAGGGGCGGGATCTTTTGTTTGAGGTTTTCGGCAGGGAT
Source organism: Ignavibacteriota bacterium (assembly GCA_016218065.1). Lineage (GTDB taxonomy): Bacteria > Bacteroidota > Ignavibacteria > UBA10030 > UBA6906 > CAADGV01. The sequence goes on from JACRFA010000179.1 coordinate 19,673, forward strand.
AACAGGGTGCAATACAAGATAAGGTAGATTCGCGATCTTCATTGTTGGGCGCCAGCGATACAACAATCAGAGTCATCACTTACGAAAGGAACATAGTAATGTTCAGAAACATCGGCCTTGAAGAACTGCTCATCATTCTCCTGCTCGCGGGCGGAATCATGTTTTTGATCGCAGTCTTCTATTTGCTAACGTTGCAAAAGGCCCTTGATCGCTGCTCACCTCAGAGCCGCAAGATATCACCAGGCTCCGTTTGGCTCATGCTAATTCCTCTTTTCAATATCGTTTTTCAGTTCATACTTGTCTCCAGAATAGCCTCTTCATTGGAGGACGAGTTCAGGCTCAGGAGTATTCCAACAGAGCCCAACCCCGGCAAAGCAATCGGTATAACATTTTGCATCCTTGGTTTGTGTGGATGGATTCCATTCATCAGTCTTTTCGCGAGCATTATTGGCTTGATATGTTTCATAATCTACTGGGCAAAAATAGCAGGCTTCTCGTCGAAGTTGGCTCTTCCCTTTGTCGTCCCGACCCAAATGAAAAAGTGTCCTAAATGTGCTGAGGAGATCAGAGTTGATGCGCAAGTTTGTCGGTTCTGCCAATTTGAGTTTCCAAAGGAGCAGGTGGAACGGGAAAATGTAGCCTGCGCTTTGGAAACGCAAGTGGGCAAACGAGCCCAACATCGCCTGAAAGGTTTTGAAGAACGATGGCGATAGTTCACCGCGCTACCCGCCTGAATGAAGATGCCACAAACTCTGCTCGTTGGTTTTCGGCTAACATCTCAGAGTTTGGCCGTTCCATTCGTTCTGAAGGGTCTACGAAACCGGTTGGAAAATCAAACTAGCTGGGTGCGTGGTGCAGTCGAAGTAACAACAAAGACTGGCGTAACTTTTCAAGCCCCAGTGACTCTCTTCGATATTGCCGTATGGATCGACGATGAACTCACAGGTGAAAAAATAAAGCAGGCATTTCGATTCGGGGATGGAAGCCGACTCCTTATCGAGTCACTGGAGTTTGATTTGGACAAGTGACAGTTCGTCGGAACGCATGAGGTTTTTAGGAATAGTATAACGCTCTTTCAGGTGAGGACAATGAAGACAAAAATAATTGGGATAGCCATTAGCATAGTGGTATTGACAGTTGCCATCTGGTACTACCTCGCATCAAACACATTGAAGCAACACGAGAGTAAGTTCCAAGAATTGCGTTCACAAATCGGGGTTCTCCGTACTGCGTTCCTTGAATCCGGTTCACCAAAATCCGAAATCCGGTACGGCGATCTTGTCGCATACTCCAACACGTACAAGAACAGGAAGGATGAGTTGCTTCGTCTTAGTGATGAGTTGAAGAATAGAAGCGGCATGGCCTTTTGGTTTCCCAACGCAAGAGAAGAGACTAGCAAGCGAATCGAAATGTTCGTTCGGGACGAAGACTCTCTCTACGCTTGTTGCCAACAAGTTTTGACTGATTTATCGGCTACGAATATTCAGGCTGTGGAACTTCAAAAGAAGTGTTCCACTGAAGTGGACTGTGCCAGAGCGACCCTGAACAATAGAAGTGATTCTCAGAATTTCAGAGCGATGTCGAATGCGATGTCACAACTGTCGAGGCCGCTCAAGGCCATGGAATCAAGAATCATGAGTTTGAAGAAAACGGCATCATTTGCCGGCCAGACGGAATCAATGCGACGAAGTGTCCTTAGTCAATTTTCAAGTATGCTAACGAGGGAGTTTAACTCGACGATATTGCGGCAGAAGGCTCTTGTTATTGCTGACCGCACTTTGAGTGACTACAAATCACAAGTGAGCCGACTTCTCAGCAGCGGGGTTGGAACGGCACTCGCCGGTAATTCTCTTGCCCAGAGTTTTTACCCGGTTACGTCTGTGGCATCTGAAAAGACCGCGCCGTTGAGAGAAATGATTGATGAACTTGAAAAGCCACTTATCAATGAAAGCGCGTTTGATGCCGTAGGTTTTCTCCTCGGTAATTCTTCAGGCGGATCGCTGTCGGCGATGAGTCTTATTTCGACCATTGACCCGTCAACAGGACAGCTTATCGGGCTTATCAAAGATATTTGTGAAGGTATTGCCACAGCACATGGTGAGGTCGAAGGCATTCTTCAGGCAACACAACCGCTATTGGATGCTTCCGAGCGTTTTCGCAGAACCAGGTCCCGAGAGCACTTGCGAGGCATCTGCGAGACAGCTCCTCAGGTGAGTTCTTACTTTGAATCCAAAAATGACGCATTTGATCCAATCACAAGCAGGTTGGATGAAGGGAAGCAAGCGATAAGCCAATTGAATTCCATCGCTGCTCAGATACCAAATGCTAGAGCAAGAGATCTTGTGTTTCGAATGTCGAATGCTGCCAATGAGATCATTTCGCTAGCGTACAGACCATTTAATCAATGGCACCAATCGGTTGCCGCTACAAGCATGTTCGTTGAGAACCTTCGGGAACTCGAGAGTCACTATTCTGCCACGTTAGGTCAACTTCAATCAGGCAGCATCGAGAGTTCCGGTTCAATGATGTCGGGAAGTAATAACAGGGCAAGCATACGAGATTCTGATATCAGCGACAGAAAAACCGTAACTGGCTCTGACAAACAAAATCCTGGACTCGAGAAAGAAAGTCTGGGGCCTAATCCTTGGGCAGAGGAAGGCTTGGATGTGTACAAGACCCCCAAAGACATACTCTACGTAGACCGAAGAATTGGTGATGGCAAATCTCCGCAGGAAGGAAAAACGCTAACTCTCTCAATGGGCCAGATCAGGTTGTTGGATCGTAGTAGACTTACAGTAGTGAGAGTCGAGAAAGTATACGGTTCTGACACTTGGCCAAAAGAGATTCAACAGGGCATGCGTTCTATGAGAACAGGTGGGTTGCGAGAAATTTTCATTCCAGCAGATGGAATCCACTGGCCTGAAGACAATCTCTATTCGATTGAATTGCTGCGTGTCGAATGAAAAGGTCTTGCTTGAGCTTGTCAAACACGTCACCCGATTCGAACCTAAGTGGTTAGGGTAGATAGCAATGAAACGAGTCATCAACCTACCATTAAGAATCGTCACTTGATTCAGCGCAACTGATTAAGGCACCCAACAATATTGCTAACAGTGTGTAATTAGTAATGCATTATTGCTCGACACATCATTGGTTACCGATAATCTTTGAATTCATGAAATCAGTGGAGGTAAATTGTGAAACATTCAGTAATTATTCTACTGTTTTTCGCTGCCATTGGCATCCTGGGGTGTGGCAAAAGGACCGTTTCTGATTTTTATGACAATCGACTTCAGTACGCGGATAAGGTCATTGAAGTTATAGGAAATGCAATCGAGGTCCATGGGGACACATCAATACGCTACTTCGACATCACCGACGGCAAAGCAATGATTCTTGTCCTCCCGTTGCAAGAGCCAGAGGAATTCCCGAAGGTTTACAACGGCGATAAGGTGAGGGTCGTTGGACGTTTGCGACTGCACTATCAGTTCAACTACTGGCCAACGATCGAAATAGGAGTTGTCGTTGATCGTAAAGAAGGGGGCAGTATAGAGATCCTGCAAAGGAAAGAAGCAGAAGTTTCCCAATAGCGGTGCAAAATTGTCAATTAATGGATTTAGGAAGATTTAGGAGAAAATGTCATGGCGCCAAGTGTTCAGGTGGGCAGACTTACATGCTTTTTAAGTTCTCTTTGTTTGGTTGCAGCCTTTTGTGGATGCTCCAAATCAACAAAGGTAGAAGAGATTCTGCGTGATCCCAACAAATACGTTGACCAAACCGTCACGGTGGAGGGGCTCGTTATTGATGTATCATTCGATAGGAATCAACGGGCGACAGTGTTCTCTCTAGCGGATGCTAATGGTCATACGATTCTTACAATCTATGAGGGCGATTTGAATATCAAAGGGAAAAGTCTTGTAGTGGTGAAGGGTATCTGCAAAAGGCATGGGGAGTTATGTTTTGTCAAGGTTGATCCTGCCAACGGAGGAGAGCTAAGAGTCCTTCGCATTGGCAGCGAACAACGGGATTGAACCTACGAAAAAGAAACTGAGATAGCTTGATTTATGTGAAACATTCCAATTAACGTAACAAGAGAATTTGAGGTCGGCGACTTCCAAAGTTAATTTCAATAGTCGCTACTCTTTTTTAAGCGGTGATTCTTACCTTGATTTTTTCAGATTTAGTTGCCCTTTGCCCGTATCAATTGTTTCCGGAACCAATCTATATCTACGGATTCGATTGAGTTCGCGCTTCCGAAGCAATCGCATGTCAAGTTAGAAATCTTCAACACACTCAGTCAGCGCGTCACTGCACTCGTGAACGAAACAAGGTCGGCGGGCTACTACACGGAGAACTTTGATGCATCAGGTTTGCCAAGCGGCGTATACTTTTATCGTTTGCAAGCAGGCGATGCTTCGACAGGCTCAGCACAGAATTTTGTCTCAACGAAAAAGCTGATTCTGCTCCGCTAACCCTGTCCGGCAGAATCTCAAAGCCCATTCCGAAATCGGGGTGGGCTTTTTTGTATGCTCATAACCGTTTGCTTTTCGGTCACCCGCTTTGTCGGTTGTTACAGGGTGACTCAAACCGGAATGGGAGGGCAGACGCAACTGCCCGCGCGTAAAAACGTCCGACTCGAAGATCCGTTGAAGTTGCAAACATCGGATAAACTCCTCGTCACAGTGTTGAAGGAAGAACACACAGACGATGTCGGCTTCGCAGATATGGAGTCGGCTTCGCTTCAGGACATCTCGGACGGAGATTTTCTCGATCTTGGAAGAGATCCGACACTATATCTCTCTCTTAGTGGAGATTCTTTTCGGACTGGTATTCCCGCCCTACACTTGATAGGCTCATCAAAGCCGGACTCGCCAAACGCTATGCAACTGATCGTTGACACGAATATTCTCGCATCCGCACTTATCCGTAATGCGAACACATGGCAAATCCTTCTTAGCCCATAGCCCAATCTGTTCCTTCCGGAGTTCTTTCTTGAAGGTAGCCTGCGGGGTGAAAACGTCGAGATGTGTTGGGAGATTCACTATTGGGAGAAAACTACACCGCCACTTTTACCACCGCCTTCTTCACAAGCCCATCACTCACCATCAGAGCGTGGGCATCTTCAGGAAAGAAAATTGCAAACGAGCCAGGCGAGAGCGATAACCAACTCTCAGGTTTGTCGGTGAATGTCATGAAGTCTTTCTCTTCGTCATATGGCTTGTCGGGAGAGATGCAGTGCTGAACTGCCCTCCAGCCGATTTCCTCCTCACCTTCAAAGCAGAAGTGGATGTCAATATACTTTTTGTGAGCTTCGAGGAAGACTTCTTCTCGACGCTTTCCCACCTGCTGAGAAAAGATGATGTACACCATCTCACCATCAATTACCAAGTTCTCAGATCCAACAGTCTTCATCAAACTCAATGTTTCCAACACAGACCTGAAATGGGGATGGAGAGTAACGTAGCGTTTGGAGTTTTCAATAACATCAAGAACCATTTCTGCTATCGCAGATAGTACTTTAATGGATTCGGATCGACGCGGCACTCTTCGGCGATGCGCAGCCGGTCGATGCGCCCCTCGTCGCGCAGCTTGTACAAACGCGGCACCATCCGGTCGCGCACTTCAATCGGCGTCATCGGATTGATGAAGATGCCTGTCCCGCCCTCGAAGCCGGCAGGCACAGTGACGCGCCATTTGATCAAGATGTGCCACGGCATTTTGTACACGGCGTCGATGGGTGTGTAGTACCACTCCTCGTTGCAGGAGATCTGACTCCCCATGGCCGCATGCATCGCTTGCACAAGGTTACTCATGCCTCGGATTTCTTCATCGGAATGTTCATAGGGCCGACCGGCTTGCGCTTTGGAGTACACCTCAATCGTCGGATAGCGATGCCCGATGCCCGCGTACGCAATTGCGTAATCGTTCTCGGCAAAGACCAGGTTGTGGTGCGCTGCGAAGTTCGCGCCGAACTGATTATAGACGTTCGGGTCTTCGCGAATCATCTTGGTTTGATTCTCAATCGATGATCCCCACTCATCCAGCGCCACGAGCTGTTTGTGCAAATGATCGAACGACGCTCCTGCCGAACGGAGCCAGTTCTGAAAAACGCTGATGTAGCGCACGTACCTGTTCGACGCGACAACATCGCGCATGGCGTCAATCGTGAACCGGAAATAATGGAAGTGTTCATCGAGCGTCATCTCTCCCGACGAGTAGAGATCCGGCTTATGCGTCGCATCATCCTTGAAATGCCGGCGGGCAATGACCATTTCATGGCAGCCGGCAAAAAACGCGTCGGCAACCGTAAGCCGGTCGGCCATCGTCATCTTCTCCATCTGCTCTTCCGTCTTGCCTTCGCGCTGGAGCTTATAGTTGATGATATCGGTGATGTGTTTCAGTCCGACGGAGTTCGCGAGATACTCCTCTTTCCACCGCGCTTGCACGCCCGTCATTTTGTACGCATAGTTCTTCCGCCAGTAATCGAGCGTCACAATCTCGAACATATTGCCGACGCGACGGAATTCCGCGGGAGCGTCAAGATAGCTTTCGGGCGTCGGATGTTTGATGTGTTCCCATCGGCCGTCGGAGTGTTTGATGAGGCGGGCTTTCTCCGGCGCTGTTTCATAGTAGCGTGTCTGGCAGAAGCTGCAGTAATCCTCCGGCGAGTGCTTCTCAAGCTTCTCCGCATCCTGCAGTTGTTCGTTCGTGATCGGCTTGCTGCGTCGCCCCGAAACCGCCCACACTTCCGTGCCCGTGAACGGATTCACCTGCTTCACGGTACCATCAGGCATGATGGTGTAGTAAACTCTCAGTTCCATAGTCTCTCTCTATTAATCCTGAGCGCAGCGCCCGCCTGACTCACTGCACCAACAAGGCGGGCAGGAAGGATATCCTACAAACTGACGTTATGGGAGGCTGGCGAATATTTCTGGCCGCCCGTAACATCAGTTACTGCGAAATTCGTTGGACTTTTTTCGAAATGAATTTGGCCTTATCGAACCCGAATAACAGCTTCTGCCCTTCGTTCCACTCAGGGCTTTGCTGTTACCGCCTCAAGCAATGCATCGCATTTCTCCTGACTCTCCGCCTCGGCGTAGAAGCGAATCAACGGCTCCGTCCCTGATGCGCGCACAAGAACCCATCCGCCGCCTTCAAGGAAAAACTTGTAGCCGTCCAGGTTCTTGCGGTCGAGAACCCTGAAGCCCGCGATCTCCTTCACGCCCTTTTTGTACTTCTTCATGATCGCGACTTTTTCTTTCTCGGTCATGTGCTTGTCAATGCGCTTGAACTCGTGCTGACCGAACTCATCCATCAGTTCCTGCACAAGGTAGCTCAAGCTCTTCTGTCGCGTCGCCATCATCTCGCAGAGCAGCAAACCGAGGAAGATTCCGTCGCGTTCCGGCAAATGAATCTTCGTTCCAAGTCCGCCGCTTTCCTCGCCGCCGATCAGCACATCGTGCTCGGTCATCAACCGGCACACATACTTGAAGCCAATGGGCGTTTCATGCATTTTCAATCCGTACTTCGCGCAGAGCTTGTCCACCATCGTCGTCACGGAAAACGTCTTGACGACGTCGCCCGTTTGCCCTTTCTGCTCGACAAGATATTTCAGCAACAGGGCAAAGATGCGCTGCGAGTCAACGAAGTTGCCGAACTCATCAACAGCACCGATGCGGTCCGCATCGCCATCCGTAGCAATGCCGATGTGGAAGCCCTCATCTTTCACACGACGCATCAGGGTTTGCAGGTTGAGTGCAATTGGTTCGGGATTCGTTCCGCCGAACGATGGATTGTACTCGTCGCGCAGCCGCGCAACGTTCGGCAGCACATCATTCAGCACACCCTGTCCTGCGCCGTGCATAACGTCGTACAGAATTCTGATGCCCGAGTTCTTTATGAGATTGAAATCCAGCTTCGTCATCAGATCATCGAGATACCGCTGCTTCATGCTGATGTAGGAGATTGTTCCTTTCTCGAGCAGCTGCTTGAAGGATTTCTTCTGCGGAGGAAGCTTCTTCAGCTTCAGAATTTTGGCAAGCTCCTTCTCCACCTTCTCGACAGTTTCAGGAAACGCCGGTCCACCAAACTCGCCCTTGATCTCGAAGCCGTTCCATTTGGAGGGATTGTGACTCGCCGTGATCACGATGCCGGCCGCGGCTTTCTCCATTTTCGTCAGAAGTGAAATCGCCGGAGTAGTTGCGATGCTGTCGGAGAGTTTCACCTTGATGCCGTTGTTCGCGAACGTCGCGGCGACGACTTCGGCAAACTCCTTCGACATAAATCGTGCGTCATATCCGATGACAATGCCATTACGAATCTTCTTGTGCTTCTTGTAATGGCGCGCCGTTGCCAGCGCGACTTTGTCGAGATTGGCAAACGTATAGTCATCGCCGATGACGGCGCGCCAGCCGTCAGTGCCGAATTTGATTGGTTGAGACATGAATTAGATCTTCCTGAAATGATTGCGGATTAGAGGCGGCGGAAGTTGTCACGCCATCCAGTTTTCAACTTCTAAGTTCTTGATCCTGGTGAAGTGAGCGGTATTGTTTGTGACGATGACGAGGTTGTTAGCAAGAGCAATTCCCGCAATTAAGGTGTCCGTATGTCCGTTTGAGGAACCAAGAACGGTGTCGGTATCAAGCAACGCTGGCTTCATATCTTGACTTTTCGTTTGAACAGTTGTTTCCTGACTCGACGCGTCTCCTTGAGATAATCCTGATAGTCTTTCTCACTCATGTCACTAAGGATGCCAGAGTAGGACATGATCTCTTTCACACGAGCCTCGTCAACCCTTTTGGGCTTTTGAGAAAGTGAGTGCACGAAATGATACACTTCATCAAGTCTGTGCACCGGCACGTGTTGAATCTCTTCCCATATCGTATTCAGTGTTGTCATTGCTCTTCGTCCCTCCAAACTTTTCCAAAAAATACTCAAATGATCATGCAGTTTCAATCGAACGAGCCTGCGTTGCGCGGACAGAGAATCCTGGTCAACCGCGTCCGCAACCTCATTTCTTGTTGAAGGCAGCCAACAATTCACTTCTTGCCGGAGTTCCGCCGGAAGCTGTTTTACCATTTCTTCGATGCTCATTCGTCTCTCGATAGAGAATGAAATCCATCATTACCGCTTGAACGCCGCGAGCGCCGGATAGATCGCCTGATCGCCAAGTTCTTCCTCGATGCGCAGCAGTTGGTTGTACTTTGCGATGCGATCGGTGCGGCTTGCCGAGCCGGTTTTGATTTGTCCGGCGTTCGTTGCAACTGCGATGTCGGCAATCGTCGAATCTTCCGTTTCGCCGCTGCGGTGACTGATGACTGCAGTGTACCCTGCGCGCTTTGCCATCTCAATTGCGTCAAGCGTTTCCGTCAACGTCCCAATCTGATTCACCTTCACGAGAATCGAATTGGCCACGCCCTTGTCGATTCCCTTGCTCAGAAATTCCGTGTTCGTGACAAACAAATCATCGCCGACCAGTTGGATCTTCTTGCCCAGTGTATCCGTCATGATCTTCCATCCTTCCCAATCGTTTTCCGCCATGCCGTCCTCAATCGAGATGATCGGATATTGGTTCACCCAGTTCTCATAAAACTTCACCATCGCTTCCGGTGTGATCTTCTCCTTGGTCGATTTGTAGAAGAAGTATTTTCCATCATCCCACATTTCGCTCGATGCTGGATCGAGAGCGAGGTAAATATCCTTGCCCGGCTGGTATCCGGCTTTGGTGATCGCTTCGAGAATGACTTCGATTGCTTCGTCGTTGCTTTTCAGGCTTGGCGCAAATCCGCCTTCATCGCCAACCGCGGTGTTGTAGCCCTTCTTGTGCAGAACGCCCTTGAGCGCGTGAAAAACTTCTGCTCCCATCCGCAGTGCTTCGCTGAACCGCTCTGCTTCGGTCGGAACAATCATGAACTCTTGCAGGTCAACGTTGTTGTCAGCGTGCTTGCCGCCGTTCAGAATGTTCATCATCGGCACGGGCAACACTTTTGCATTCGTTCCGCCGATATATTTGTACAACGGGAGCTTCGCTGATTGGGCGGCGGCTTTCGCGACAGCCAGCGAAACGCCAAGTATCGCATTTGCTCCAAGCTTGGATTTGTTCTTCGTACCGTCGAGCTTGATCATTGTCTCGTCGGCGCCCGTCTGGTCCGTCGCGTCGAGGCCGGTCAGTTCTTCGGCAATACTGTTGTTCACGTGTTCGACTGCGTTCAATACGCCCTTGCCGAGATAGCGTGATTTATCACCGTCCCGCAACTCAACTGCTTCGTGTTCACCCGTCGATGCCCCGCTGGGTACGGCGGCGCGGCCGATTATTCCGTTTTCAAGTTCGACGTCAACTTCAATGGTCGGGTTGCCGCGTGAATCAAGAATTTCTCGTGCATGAATATCACTAATGATCGTGCTCATCGTTTCTCCTTTGTTTCGAAATTCAATATGGTAGAAAGTTTGGTAGGATGGAAAAATTGTGCTACAAGTACGCCAAAACCGAGAAGAAAATCAATCCATCGGATTATCAGATGAAGGTGAATCAGTAGCGTTTTATCCAGTCGCAACGCTCTACCCAGTCATTCACCTCGTTCTGCGCGACCTCAGAGTTTACGAAGTTGAGCGATTGCCAGTACATTCTCTTTGCATCTTCGAATCGTTTCAAACGGAACAACACAAACCCCACCGTCTTCAGACGTTGTGCTTCAAGAATCGGCTCCGGCAATCCCTGTTCAAGCCGTTGTAACGAAAGCAAAGCCTGTTCCCATCGCTCCAATCGCATCAACACTCTTCCCTTCAGATAGATCGGTAGCCAATGATCAACCGCGTTCTGCGCCATGGAATCCAGAAGAACAACGCGTTGAGAATCAGATGGAGAAGAAAGAAAATAGCGCAGGAGCGCGTCGCGATTTGTTGAGTCGCGAGTTGCCACCCTGCAGATCACAGACGATTCGGTCAACGTTTCACCCAGATCCGCAATCTCGACGCGTTGGAACAATGCGCGGGCGGCGTCAAGGTGTCCGTTCCCCCATTGTGCAAGGCCTACGTTGATCATAAGCGGAATGTACTGTGAGGGATTCTGACTCCCCCGTGTTGCGGTATCAAACGTCGAGATGACGTCGGCAAATTGTCCTGCGCGTAATGTGCTTGTGAGAAACCCGCTCAGCGCATCATACCCCCGGCCATCTTCATAGGATTGCCGGTAAAGCCCGGCAGCGGCTTCATACTCGTGGTGCGCGAACTTTTTTCCTGCAAGAATATTTCTGGCCGCGACTACTCGCGCACAGACTTTTTCAAAAATGGGGGGACGACGGAACAGGACATCGATGGCGTCGCGCTCCTGCTCGGCGACGGGAACGGTTACAAGAAAGGCGCGCCACTCCGTGATGATCGCTTTGAGAGGTTTTCCGTAGACGGCATCATAGTCACTTGAGCGATACACCAGCATCATGTTGCGAATGCCATACGTTTCGATCAAGAAGCGGCAGAACGATCCCGCAAGCACGTAGCTGATGGACGACGATTGTGAAGCAAAGCCGGTGATCGTCATGAGCGAGCTGATGTCGGGTCCGACGCCGAACTTTTTCATGGCAGCCGCGTATTGATGCAACGTCCGGTTTCCCCAGTCCCACTCGATTGCCATGGCAAGCCCTTCGACCAGTCCGGTGCTGAGGCTCGCATTGACGATAGGAACACCGAACGGTGCTGCAACGACATGAACCAGTTCGTGCTTCAGCGTTCCGTCAAGCGATTGCTTGGTGAGGTGAATCTGGCCGCTCCAGGGCTTGGCAATGTTGGTGTTGCCCGCGCCCATCAAGCGCTTTTTCGCCTCGCTTGACGGATAGATGTACGATTCGATCTTGCTTCTGTAGTTGAGACTCAAGATGTTGGTGATTTGCTTGAGTCGGAATTCATGCTCGGCTGCAATCCAATGCATCTCGTTCGCACTATACGACTGCGATGAGTAGTAGATGATGAAGTGCTCGGTCTCGTGGCGTTGGCCGAGTTGTCGCTGAATAAACATGCTCGTGGAATCAAATCCAAGCTCGCCGCGAAACCACCACGTAACGATAACCAGTGTCGCCAGAGCCGCGGTGATGAATGTGTTTTTCCCCTGCACCATCACGCCGAGAAGGGCAACACCTTTCTCCCAAGTTTTGTCTTCTCGTTTCGTGTTGGTGAGGAGAAGCCATGTCATCCAAACCAACGCCGCGGCAAGCACCAGAGTCAAGAGTCTGAACACAACCAACGGAAGCCCGATGCCGAGAGCTTCGTCATACGTCAATCCGGGAAAGTAGCCGAAGAAGAAGTTGTACGAAAAGATCGCCGGCGTGAAATAGCCGACCGCGAGTACTTCGGCAAACGTCGCGAGCACAATCACAACAAACACTGTCTTTGCAAGCCGATAGTGAATGGCGCAGAAAAATCCAAGCGACGAAGAAAACACGACACTCACAACAGGAACGAGAAGGAAGAACCCGATGCCTTCGAGCAGCGAACAGTTCTTGACGAAGAACGCGTTCGTGAGCATCACGATGAGCGGAATGATGAGAAGGGTGAAGTTAAGGATGAGCGATTGCTTGAAAGCGCTCAATGCATGATCGGGGATTTGGGATTGGGGATTCTGGAGTGATCCCCTGATTGACTTGATCGTCGCGAAACCGGCAATGAATGTTCCAACCAGAGCAATAACTGTGGAGAATTCGTAGCCGAGATAGTTGAGGAGGGGGAGTTGGGTGCAGATGAGCGAAACCGAGAGATAGAAAAGACCGAAAAAGTTGAATCTCGCTCTCTGTATACGACGGAAAAGATTCACGCTTTGTCCCACTCTTCAACTGAAATTCCCGCCTGTCGCAGTATGCGTGCAACGAGCGAAACATCAATGTCGCCTTCATGAGGATTGGGAATTCGAACCTTGGGGGTCCCGCGTCTCATAAACTGATGCTTTCCACCGGCGTACGGATCATCTCTCGTCGAGTGAAAGCATTAGGCATCAGCAGCGACTTTCTGATTGAGATCAATTCCATCGAGAATGGGCAGGACATCGCCATCTCGCAGTTTGAGAAGCAACCAGCCTTCAATCACTTCTATCAACTCACTCCGGCATGCTTCAAGTGTTTCTGCTTCTACCCACACACCTTGAAGCTCGGGTATCTCGGCATAGTACCGATTGTTCTCCAGTATTTCGTACTTCGCTCTCCTGAGCGCCGCTTGAATGAATGATGATAGCCTGTGAATCTCCTTTCTAGAATTCTTCTTCAGCTCAATGTCCGCGCCGAGCCGTTCAAGCTGAAAGTCATGCGTTACTAAGGAATTTTTGGGCGAGGCGCTGCATCTCCTTATCGAAAGTAGCCAACTCTGCATTGAACCGTTTTGCAACTTCGACAACGAGAGCATCCATTCCCCGCATGCCAATGCTGGAGGCGATCCTAGTAGCATTAGCCGCCATCAGTTCATCGACGGGGACGAATTCGACGTTCGGCAATTGTTGCAGTTTTCCTACCGCTCTCTCGGCAATTTCCGTTGAACCCGTTCGTCGCCGGACCGCCCCAGCAACTTCAACGAGAACAGTCATTGGCATGATCGCTTCTGTTTTTCCGTCTGTAACTTCTGTCCAGATCTGATCTGCTTGGTTGTGATTCGGATCCGCTTGCACCAATGATGCGACGATGAGTGAGCTGTCAACTGTGAGACGTCTCTTCATGGTTTTTCGCGGTGCCAACGGATTTCTTCCACTGCATCAGGACGACCTTTCCATGCTGCCGAAACCTCACGACCGAGGTCTTTCCAGTCAGCAGTGAAGGTGCTGTTCTTGGTGGGTCGCCTTCTTGACCTCACTTTCGCGAAAAGAAGCTCCTTTTGAATTTGATGAACATCTCGCATCACTCTTTTCAGTTTTCGCTCCAGCGTTGTTATCTTGTCCATACTTTCTCCAGAGTTTTGTGTCTCAAAATTCTTCTCCCGCCACGCGCTCGATGTCCGCGCCGAGTGCTTTTAATTTCTTCTCGATAGCTTCATACCCGCGGTCGAGATGATACACACGCAGCACTTCAGTCTCGCCTTCGGCGACAAGTCCGGCAAGAATGAGAGAGGCGGATGCGCGCAAATCGGTGGACATGACTTTTGCGCCGGTAAGGCTCTTAACGCCGCGAACAACCGCCGCGTTCTTCTTCAACTCAATGTCCGCGCCGAGGCGTTCAAGCTCGGGTACATGCTTGAAGCGATCGGTGTAGATCGTATCGGTGACAATCGATGTGCCGGTTGCGATCGACATCAACGCGATCCATTGCGCCTGCATGTCCGTCGGAAAGCCGGGATAGATCACCGCCGTTGCATCAACCGGCTTCAACTCCGTCGGCGCTTGAAACCAGAATCCAGAATCCAGAATCTCAGTCTTACATCCTGCATCTTCCAGCTTCGCGGTCACTGCCGAAAAGTGATTGGGATTCACATTCGTCAACGTAATCGATCCGCCTGTCATTGCGGCGGCGACCAAGAACGTTCCCGCCTCTATTCTATCGGGAATGGTTTCGCAGTCCGACGGATGAAGGTCGCTGACGCCTTCAATTTCCAATCTGTTCGTGCCGATGCCGTCGATCTTCGCTCCCATCTTCACCAGAAATTCTGCAAGCGCCGTAATCTCCGGCTCGATCGCCGCATTGGTGATGAGTGTTGTACCGCGGGCAAGCACGGCTGCCATCATCACGTTGCCGGTCGCGCCGACGCTGGAAATATCGAAGTGGATTCTCGCGCCCGTGAGTTTTTCCGCGTGCGCAACAATGTAGCCGTGCTCAAGCTCTACGTTCGCGCCCAGCTTCTTGATGCCGTCGATGTGCAGATTGACGGGGCGCGGACCCCACGCGCAGCCGCCCGGCAGCGAGACCTTCGCCCTGCCATAGCGCGCAATCAGGGGACCCAACACGTAAATGGATGCGCGCATCTTCTTCACATGCTCATACGGCGCTTCGTGTTTGTTGACGCCGCGTGTGTCGAGCGTGAGCAGGTTGTTCGTGAAGTCGATCTTCATGCCCATCGATTTCAGCAGACTCGACATCGTCGTTACGTCGCGTAGCCGCGGCGTGTTGCCGAGCTTAAATGTGCCGCTCGCAAGCAGCGCGGCCGGCATCAGCGCTAGCGTAGCATTCTTCGCACCGCTGATGGCAACTGTGCCATTGAGTTTTCTGCCGCCGTGAATGATAAACTTGTCCAAGTGTAAGGCTTAGTGGATTGATGAATTCATGGATTGTTGCCTGCCCGCCAAAGCGCCGCGGGGATACTGGGATTCAATTCAAAAGTCTCCAGAGGAATTTCTCTATTTCGATGGGCAAAAGCAAAGGAGTTTTCGCCGCCCATTGACATTGCGAAAGCTTCTTGCAATATTCTTTCGCGGCAGGTCAAGAGCTTCCACGTCGTGCCGCAAACCACCATCGCAATCGTTCCTTCGCGTACTGTTTCGTCCATTCATCACCGACTGAATTGCATTTGACGAAACGCGTCGTGGAACGCATGTTCACCTTCAGAGGAGATTCGCGCAAAGCCAAACTGCTACAGCTTGCCGCACCATCCGGCAACCTTGACCAATTAACAATCATCTCACAATCCGGTGGAGGTTCTCATGCAAGGCAAAGCTGCAATTCTATCCGCCATACTGTTCGCGGCGGCTCACTTCTCATTCGCTCAGGAAAGTTCCGACAACACGCGAAGGTTCACGGGCGTCATTTCACCTTTTCTCGACCATCACACAAGCATTTCTGAAGGGTATGCACTTCATTGGTCGGTAGCATACGCGCCGTACGACAAAAAAACGAACTTTGCGTACGGAAATCTTTCGCTGAGCATTGCCGGTTTGCTCAAAGCCTCGTTCTCCCACGACGGAGTAATCGGAGCGCCGACGGGCTTAATGGAGCCGATCGATCTTCTCGCACTGCAGCTTCAGATTGTTCAGCAACGAGAACAGCTCCCAGGTGTCTCAGTGTTTTTGAAAACCATGACCGACAAAGAGACCAGAACCCTGTACGGAAACGATCTCTTTACAGAGCTTCGTGAGATTTACTTTCGTGGTGTTTCTACAATTTCGTACGATGCAAGAACGACCGTCGCGGGAGTTTCCCTCTCGACCATGCCCTTGGATGAACTTTCAATCAATGCATCTCTTGGCGTGCGGGAGATTGTATGGAAGCAGAAATGGGCTCACTATAGAACAGGTAATGACCTGCCGACTGGTTGGGTATCGCCTCTCGCGGAGCGCACCAACTTGGGAATCGACTGGTCGGTGAGTGCGGCAGCGCGTCCGTTGCAGCAGCTGGGCGTCATTGCTGAGATCTCGTCCATGCCGTATGCCGACATCGACGGAACGTCGTTGCTCATCGAGGCGCGCATGGGCTACGCGGGAACAATCGGGATTTGTTATTACCTGCCTCTCTCATTACGCGTTGATCTCTATGACCGATGGGTTTTAGCAAGCAGCAAGCAAAGCGCCTATCATCAAGTTCGCCTCGGCATCAGCAGCGACATTCAGTTCCTATAATGTGTAGGTCGTCAAGACCGCCGTGCATGTCGTGAAGCCTGCCCGCCTCAGTGAACTCTGAGGCGGGCGGAGCACACTACGTCGGTTCGGGGTACAACACATATCCCTCTCTGTGTGAGCATATCTGTGAGTGAGAAGGGAAACGAAGTGGATGCGTCGTAATCCGATAAAGGATACAGCCCGACGGAATCCTTCGGCACTCGCACGACCCCAACCCACGGTGAAAGCTCTCGGCACCTGCGATTGTTTTATCTCCTCCTCATGCTTGCCAGCTCTCTGAGTGTCGCGTACCGGAGAATGCTCGAGTCGTCGAATGCCTTTGCGATTGCTGTCGGTGAACTCGCGAGCCAGAGCGTGTAGTTGAGTCGTGGGCCGAGAATTTCTATCCGGTAGGCAAGCACCGCTTGCAGCACGTCGTTCAACTTCACGCCGACATACTCTTGCGCCTCGAGAATTCTGCCGTACACCGTTTCCGGCGTCCGTGCGCCGACCGACGAATCGAACCGGGCGATCACCCACGATTCCTCCCGCGGCAACGAAAACGCCGCGATCCGATCCCACTGCGGCGCGATGGTCAATGTCTCGCGCTGCGCGATAAGATTCTTCAGAAAGCCGTACTGGTAGATGTCGCCGCTTGGTGTGAACTGAAAGTAGAGCGTGTCGCGCCGCGCCAGGTTGCCGCTTGTCTCAAACGTGCTGTCGATAACCATCGTCACGGGTGTCCGTCCGAACACGGTCGCCCCGGTGTCAACAACAGTCCATGAGTTTCTGAAATACGATGAGGGAATGCGTCCCGTGTAGTCAACAAGCCAGTTGTCGAACGTGAAGGAATCGCCGGAAAGAAAACGGAAAGGCGGAACCTCGGTGGTCTGAGAGCCTCCGAGCGGAAGTTCCTCCCTGCACGAAAGGAAGAGCGTTGCAAGAACGCAAAGGAGAACGCCCGAAGATTTCAGGGTTCTCCTTATGCTGTTTCCATTACGCATTTTCAAAAACCTCACACCGGTCTGTCGTCAATCATCAACTCAACATCAATGTAAGAAACTTCTCGTTGACCGACCACAAGGTTCCGAAGCGGGACTCTACAATTTCACTTTGCCAATCTGCGCCTTCACTTCTTCCGCAGACTTGTTGAGCGCCGCTTGTTCGTCCGCCGTCAGTTTGATCTGAATAATCTCTTCGATGCCCTTCTTGCCCAACTTCACCGGCACACCGACGAAATTATCATTGATGCCATACTCGCCTTGCAGATACGCTGCGCACGGAAGAATGCGCTTCTTATCTTTCACGATGGATTCAGCCATCAACACCGCCGACGATGAAGGCGCGTAGTAGGCGCTTCCTGTCTTGAGGAAGTTGACGATCTCAATGCCGCCGTTGCGTGTGCGCGTCACGAGTCGATCGAGCGCTTCCTTGCTGAGCAACTCGGTGATTGGAATGCCGGCAACAGTCGAGTAGCGCGGCAGCGGCACCATCGAATCGCCGTGACCGCCGAGCACGAACGCATTCACGTCTTCGACAGACACGTTCAACTCCATCGCGATGAAGCTGCGGAATCGCGCCGCATCGAGCACGCCCGCCATACCCATGACGCGATGCTTCGGGAAGCCGGAAACTTTCCACGCGACGTACGTCATCACGTCAAGCGGATTCGACACCACGATCAGAATGGAGTTGGGCGATTTGACGACTGCTTGCTCCGTGCAGCTCTTGACGATGGCGCTATTGGTGTTCATCAGATCGTCGCGGCTCATGCCGGGCTTGCGCGCGATACCCGCAGTGATAATCACGATGTCGGAATTTGCGGTTTCATCGTAACCGTTTGTCCCGACCACTTTCACGTCGGTCTTTTCCACCGGCGTTGCTTCATACATATCGAGGCCTTGGCCTTGCGGCACGCCTTCGATAACATCAACGAGAACGACTTCATTCGCGAGCTCTTTGTCGATAAG
>JACRFA010000178.1 GCA_016218065.1 Ignavibacteriota bacterium
CTTCTTGTAGTAGGTGCTTTCGAGCGATGAGAGCGTCACGCCCTCCACGACGCTGGCGTGAGCGAAGATGCCGTCTTCGATGTAGATGCCGACGTGAGAAGGCGAGCGGCCCGTCGTGTTGAAGAAAACGAGATCGCCGAACTTCAGCTCATCCTTCGCAATTCTGTCGCCGATCTTGAATTGCTCCGTTGTAGAACGCGGCAGGAGTTTTTCGGCCGCCGTCTTGTACACCTGACACGTGAAGCCCGAGCAGTCCAATCCCTTTTTTGTTGAGCCGCCATAGCGGTAGCGCACGCCGAGATAGTTCACAACTTCAAGCAGAAACGAGTCGCGCCGAAATCCATTCAACGAGAAGAAGCCCGTATCGGCCACCGAGAGACTTGATTGCGTTCTCAAGTCTCGCGTCATGGCGGAGACGTCCACCTTCTTGTCATCTTCCAGCGCTTTTTCCTTTTTGATCTTGGAGAGATAGATGAACTCGTTCTCCTCCTGAACGATGCCCGTGGGCTTGTCTTCGAGTTCGCGGGTGGCGGTTGATGAAGCGGGGCAGCCAGTGAGAACAAATGCCGAGAGACTCGCAAGAAGAATGAGGAGCGAATCCAGGTTGCCGGGCAAAACATTTCTACCAAAACTCAAATCAAACCCTCGCGTCGTCTGACAAGAGTGGAAGATATCGGTGTTCGATAATCTTGAGATGATGAATCTGATGTCCAACCACGTTGAAGCCCATTGCCAGAACGGAAATTTGTTTGTCCCAGCAGATTCCGACCTGCTGCAGCATCTCCTCATCGAATGAGGCAAACAAAAGAGCGCTTGAGGTCCGGAGCGCTTTCATTTCGTCGATGATCGCGCTGAGAGACCTCCTCGTTGCCCCGGCGTGCAAAGCAAATTCATTTTCATCGAAGCCGGGAAGCGGCGTGTCGTCTCTGCGCGCAAAGCGCAGCGTCCGATAGGCGAAGATGCGCTCGGTATCAATGAGATGTTGGAAGATGTCGCGTATCGTCCACTTGCCCGGTGCGTATGCCCGATCGCCCAGTCGTCTCATCGCTTCACGATCGAGTGCCTCAATGGCGTCGATGCTGCGCTGGAATGCATCGGACAACTCAATGTCGTCGACAAGGTTGATGTACCTGTCGAAATATTCGGGCATCACTTTGATGTCGGATCGCCTCATTCACTCCTCCAAAAGGCAAAGCCTCCGAGAAGGAGGCTTTGATCCATTAGCCAAGATACGCACGCAGCTGCTTGCTGCGCGACGCATGCCGCAGGCGGCGGATTGCTTTTTCTTTGATCTGGCGAACGCGTTCGCGCGTGAGCTTGAACTTTTCGCCGATCTCTTCGAGTGTCAGCGAATGCTCGCGGCCAAGTCCGAAGTAAAGGCGAATGACTTCGGCCTCGCGCTCGCTCAGCGTGGAGAGCGCCCGCTCGACTTCTTTGCTCAACGATTCTTTCATCAGCTCTGAGTCAGGCGCGGGCTGCCGCTCATCCTGGATAACGTCAAGCAACCGGTTATCTTCGCCTTGCGCAAACGGAGCGTCCATCGAAAGATGGCGGCCCGAAATCTTGAGCGTGTCGGAGACTTCGAAGAGCGACATGTCCAGCTCTTCCGCCAATTCGCTGGCGCTCGGCTCGCGCTCGAATTCCTGTTCAAGCGTGCTGAAGGCCTTGCCGATCTTGTTCAGCGCGCCAACGCGGTTGAGCGGCAGACGAACAATGCGCGATTGTTCGGCAAGCGCCTGCAAGATCGACTGACGAATCCACCACACGGCATACGAAATAAATTTGAACCCACGCGTCTCATCGAATCGCTTCGCGGCTTTGATGAGTCCGAGGTTTCCTTCGTTGATCAGGTCGCCGAGCGATAAGCCCTGGTTCTGATACTGCTTCGCGACGCTTACGACAAACCGCAGATTCGCCTTCGTCAGCTTTTCGAGCGCTCGCTGATCGCCTTTCTTGATCCGCTGCGCAAGCTCGATCTCCTCTTCGGACTTCAGCAAATCAACTTTGCCAATTTCCTGAAGGTACTTGTCAAGCGACTGGCTTTCACGATTTGTGTACTGCTTTGCGGCTTTACCCATTAGTCTCCTTTGGTTTTCTACTCAGTTCTGAGCGTAGCGCCCGCCTGCCTCAATGACCACTCGGGCGGGCAGGAAGAACATTATCAAACTCACTACCCTTCACTCCGCTCAGGGCTTTACGTCTTCGCAAAGAACGCTCAGGGATAATTAAAAGTTCTGAGCCCAGCGCCCGCCTGCCTTATTGTACTTTGTGGCGGGCAGGAAGAACATCATCAGACTTAGATACGAAAGATGCCCTTCGCTCCGCTCAGGGCTTTACGTCTTCACAGAGAACGCTCAGGGTTGAATAGGATGAAGGTCAATCCTATCAACAATCCCCACTATGCTCGCGTCAACAGGCGCCATGTCAACCGGCAGCGGAATTGTTGCCTCACGCGCGGTGATGTACATGACTGTCTCACCAACGCCCGCTCCGACTGTATCGACGGCAACAATCGGGTCGCCCGCTTTCTCGCGCTTTCCGTTGAGCGGCTGAATGAACTGCAGCTTGAACGACTGCAAGTGTTCATCCTTGCGCGTGGCCCACACAGTTCCTATGACTTGTGCGAAAAACATTTCGTCCTTCTTTAGTTCTGAGCGAAGCGCCCGCCTGCCTTATTGTACTTTGTGGCGGGCAGGAAGAACCTCATCAACTTCTCACGCAACGAGAACCCCTTCGCAAAAAAAGCTCAGGGTTAAGAAACAACATCAATCTTATCCACCACCGCCATAATCACCGCGTCGACGGGTTTGTTCTTCGTGTACGTTGTCTGACGGGCTGAGCTGCCGCTGCACAACAACACGACATCGCCAACACCGGCTTGTACGGTATCGACCGCAACAACAAACGTCTCTTTCAGTTTGTAGTCAAGATCAAGATGTTTGACGATCTGAAATTTCATCCCGACCAGCTCTTCATCCTTGCGTGTCGCCCACACCGTGCCGATGACTTTTCCGAGAATCATGGTTTCACTTGTTTAGATTGTACGCTGATCATTCGTGTTGGAATCACAATCAAGCCGGCGATTCCCGCAAAGTGACTCTTCCGATCTGTGAGGATGGGAAGCTTGCATTCAAGACACAGGCCGGCAGTCAAGAGATTCCACGCGCTGATCTTGCTTTTTGATGATCGCAACTCGCCGTATTTCCGGGCGTTCTTCGAATTCAATCCCAGCACCTTCATCGTCGCCATTGCATCTTCGACGGCCTGCATCTCCTCTTCGGTTTTTGCGAGTGAGAACAACTCAATCGCCTGAAACACCGTTGTGTAGCAGAAGTAGTTCCCCATCGCCATCCGCAGTATCGAAGGAGTTCTCTCTCCAATCAGATGATCAAGAATAACATCCGTATTGACGACGAGCTTCGGAACTTTCAACCGTGCTTGCCTTTCGAGCGACGTGAAAACGCCCGATTGCTTTTGAGCGAACCCTCGCTCAGTAGAAACTTCACCGCCTGATCGCGTTGCTCAAGCTGTGTTGCCGCGATCCGGGCGATTTCGTCTTCTGTCACCATCTTCTTCCGCAGCGATGATGCGATTTCGTTCTGCTGGATTCGAACGTGAAGCTTCTTTCCTGACAGCGCGTCCACCATCTCCGTCGGCACGGCGATCGCTCCGTTCGCATCGACGTACCCTTCAAACTCGAAAGCCGGGGAGTGTGCGGTCACCGTTCAACTCACCTGTGAAAGAAAACTTGTACCGGCGAGAGAATTCTCAACGCCGAAATATTCGGCAACCGTCTTTCCAAGGTCGGCAAATGTCGCCCGCGTGCCCAGATCGACGCCGACCTTCTTCGATGCGCTGTAGCAAAGAACAGGAACGTACTCCCGCGAGTGATCCGTACTTGGCGTTACCGGATCGTTGCCGTGATCCGCTGTTATCATCAACACGTCATCATCACGAAGCGTTTCCACGATGCGCGGCAACGCCCGGTCGAACGCCGCAAGCTCTCGGGCCATGCCTTCGGGGTCATTCCGATGTCCCCACAACGTGTCGAAATCCACCAGATTCGTGAAGATCAGCCCCGACGTCATGCGGCGCGACTCGCTGATGATGCACTCGACGCCTTCGGCATTCGTCTTCGTGTGCAGCTTCGTGCGAAGTCCGCGGCCTGCAAAAAGATCATCAACTTTTCCGATGCTCACCGTTTCGACTCCGGCGGCGTTCAGCACATCAAGCAGCGTCGTGCCCAAAGGCTTCAGCGAAAAATCGCGCCTGTTCGTTGTACGGACGAACGCACCGTCGGTTCCAACGAACGGCCTGGCAATCACGCGACCCACGGCAACGTCATCAACACACACTTCGGTCCGCGTCTGCTCGCACATCTTATACAACGCGGGAAGCGGAATCACTTCTTCGTGAGCCGCGATCTGAAACACAGAGTCCGCCGATGTGTACACGATAGGGAATCCGGTTCGCACATGCTCGGCGCCCAGCTCCTGAATAATCGCCGTACCCGACGCAGTCTTGTTTCCGAGATAGCCCTTGCTGCCGGTCGCCTCACAGAATGTTCGGAGCAGTTCCGATGAGAAGCCGTTGGGAAAAGTTGGAAACTCTTTTGTGAGAATCAGACCCGCGAGTTCCCAGTGTCCGGTGGTGCTGTCTTTTCCCTTCGACACTTCGGCCATCTTACCGAAACTCGCGCGCGGCGAAGCAACGCGCTGCACACCTTTGATCGGCGCGATGTTTCCCAGTCCGAATGATTCCAGATTAGGCAATAACAATCCGCCGACGGCATGCGCGGTGTTCGCGAGAGTGTTGCTCCCCTCATCCGCGTACACATGCGCATCAGGCAGCTCCCCGATTCCCACGCCGTCCAGAATTATGAGTACAACTTTTCGCTGTTTAGAAATGGCAAGATCCTCCGTCCTGTGTGATACAGGATGGAACATTCGCGATCTGCATTGACAAGGACTTAGTTATAGATTGCCTTCTCGTTGCACTTGCAGACTTGCACACGACGCTCATTGAACTTCACGCTTCCCGATGTCTTTGAAGGTTCAGACGAGACAGTCAACAGAGGTTGGAAAATCGTGCCGCACACCGGGCATTTGGCGCCCTTCATCTGCGCAGCTTTGGCTGCTTTGTCAGCAAAGGATTGTTGTTTAGCCATTGTTCGTTCCTTTCTCGATAAAACTCTTTGCCTCCCCCTGATTGTCGGGGGAGATCCATCAATACACTCGTACTAAGTTGCCGCCGCTCTCGACTGCTTTCAGAAGTACCTGCGAGGTTGACGACACCAACTCGTCTTTGCTCATGCCGTCGCTGAGACCCGCGACGCCCGCACTGACTGTCACCGAACAGTTCATGCCGGCAATGGAAATAATGTTGCTGGCGATATGCTTCCGCACTTTTTCAGCCCAGAGATACGCATCGTTCGCGGTAGTGCTGATCAGCAGAACGCTCAGCGTGTTGGAATCGATCCGCCCGATTACATCATACGGCTGAACGTTCACCCGAATCAGCTTTGCGACCTGATTGAGTATTCCGTCAAATCCATCTTTGCCGTGACGGTTGATCATCTCTTGCATTCCATCAATCGACATGGACACGAGCGACAACTCCGTTCCGAAATCTTCCGCACGCGACACTTCTTCTTCAAGCTTCTTGCCGAAGTGTTTCTTGTTGAGCGAGCCGGTGATCTGATCGACGGCGATGAACTCTTTCACCAGATCGTTCATGTACAACACCTCAAGCATTTCCGCGGCATTCTCAACCAGACGATACAGCGTTTCCGCTTCGGCGGGCGAGAACTGATACTTATTCCCACTCTCGACTGTCAATGCGCCGTAGCATCGATTCAAGGAGCTGATCGGAACTGAAATGAACGAGCCTTTCAATCCAATCACTTCATCCGAACCAAAACGAATCGCGGGATTCGCTTCGAGATCATCCTCTTGCACAAGAGTATTTGTGCTGATCGACTTCCCGACCAAGCTCGCCTCAAAGTCCACGACAGACGACGCCGACGGATAGATTGCGTTTGCCCGATTCACAATCCTTTGAATTGCCCAGCGGTTCTGTTCTTCGGAGAACATCACAACGCTCAGCACATCCCAGTTCATCAGCTTCACGGCCTCGTCGGTCATCGCGTCGAGAACCGCTTGTTCGGACCGCTCCGATTTCACTCTGTCCTGCAAACGACGGATCGATGAAAGCAGTTCCGAGTCGAGCAGCAGATCGTATTTGTTTGTGTAGCTCTTGATGAGAGCAGAAATCACTTTCGTGAATTGTCCCATCAACGACAACGTCTCAGTTCCGAACGCGTCCTCGGCTTTGCTGTCCGCAACGATCACGCCTTCGGGCAGAGCTTCCTCCGTCTTCTCTCCAACAACATAAAAGACGGGCACAACGATCAGCGACTTGACCGACTCGCCGACAACGTAGTGACGCACCAATTCTTTTTCTGCGAGCGCGGAGATTCGGCCCAACACCTGCGGCTTGCCGCTCTTTGCTACCTGGCTCGCGATATCCTGCTCGATCGGATAGCGCTTCGTGAGCATGAAGTTGGCGCTGTCGGTCGCTTTCGCTTCGAGCACCATCTGCTGCTTCTGTCTGTTCGCCCAGAAGAACGCGACCGAGTGAGCGAACAACACTTCCTTGACTGCAATCAGCAGCTTGTTCAACAAAAAGTTGAACTCACTGCGCGGCTCAGATTCGTTGCGAAAGATGTCGGACTCTAAATCGAAGAAATCCGCAATCTCAAATTCTTTCACTTTCTCTTCTCTCGTCGTCGGTGCGCGTTGCGCAGTTTTGGTCGAAGGGATAACAGTTTGCTCCTGATCAATCTCCTTCACAACGTACCCCGCTGACGACGCTGGCTGGAAATCATCGAAGAGTAGCTTCTTCATATCACCTTCAGGCTGTGAATACACTTCCCCCTGTCCCGTCGGGACATGCTCTTCACGAGCGATGGTTTCAGCAAGACGTTTGCCGCGCTGTGTTGCCGCATCAAACACACCTTCGCGGAAAAAGACAAACACAAAATAGCCAACGAGCGCGAGCAACCCCATGCCGCAAACAATTCGCCCCACCGGCGAACCAAGAAAAAGACCAATGATGAGCGTGAGTAACAGCGCCAACGCAATGCCGCCTTGAACCGAGCGGATTTTCTTCCAAATCAATTCTGCCATTGCGGGCAACGCCACCATCGGTCAGTTGATAAGCATAGAGTACGGCAAGCTAAAACCGACAAAAAATAACGAAATGAGCAAGGAAAGTCAATGAAGGCTGAGGTGAAGCCTATTAAAAGAACTTAACTGCTACTTGTGGCGGATGAACGGCCGGCATTCAGTACAACCAATACTTCTTGCTCAACTTCCGAAAGCGTGCGACGGCTTGTGCGAACATCGGCGACCTCCTGGCCATGAGATCGTCGTAAGACTTGGTTGTGCCTACTAGCTTTGCTAGCCATGATCGGCTGACGGTTACTTGGGTGGGATATGCGTCCAGAAGTTGCTGCAGGAGGGAAATTCCGGTCGCGAGCGGAACCGGCGACTTCATGGAAAGCTCGACAAAAACTCCACGGCACAATTCCCCCCGATGCTTTGAGAGATTGGGCGTGAACGAAATGGGAGTGAACTTGACTCCAGCCAGGCGAATCGTCGTGAGTCGGCTGCTCAGCGAATCACCATTGACAAATGGCGCGCCGATGTACTGGAATGGCTTTTCTGTTCCCCGGCCTTCAGAAAGATTTGTGGCTTCGACGAGACACATTGCCTGATAGAGAAGCGCCGCCTCTGAAGTTTTGATGTTTGGTGATGGTGGAATCCACCGAAGCCCCGTGTCATCCCACACCATCCGCCGCTTCCATCCTTCCATCTTCATGACAGTGAGGCTGCACTTGGCGTTGCTCTCGAGCCAGCGTTCGTTGTTGATCATCGTCGCCAGCTCACCGCATGTCAATCCGTACGCGACAGGAATCGGATACATGCCGACAAACGACGTGAGTGAATCTTCAATGATCGGCCCGTCAACAAATTGCCCGCCTAACGGATTGGGTCTATCGAGCACGATGAAGGGAATTCCCTTGGCAGCGGCAGCTTCCATGCACAATCCCATCGTGCTGATATATGTGTAGAAGCGCGCCCCAACATCCTGCACGTCGTACACAAGCACATCAACGTTGGTGAGCATCTCTGGACTAGGCTTCCGCGTTGCGCCGTACAGGGAGAAGATCGGGATTCCCGTTTTCGCATCACGCCCGTCTTTGATCGTGTCGCCGGCCTGCGCTTCGCCGCGCACGCCGTGTTCGGGACCGAAGAGCGCAACGACGTTGATCTTCTTCTCCATCAACTCATCAACTAAAAACTTGCCCGAAGAAAGTTGCGCCGTGTGATTGATAATCAATCCCACTCGCTTACCTTTCAGCATGTCGAGATGCTTCTCAACAAGCACATCGTTGCCGAGCTTCACTTTCGGTTGAGCGCATGTCGAGCTAAGCAGCAAAAGGATCAGTAGTGCAACGAGAGAATTTCGGCTTTTCATTTTTCGATTCCTAAAGAACTCTCAACCGACGTTTTTTGTCGACCTGAGTCGCTTCCTGACGAAGGGCCTCAAGCAGTCCGTCAAAAAAGGAGGAAACGATCCACGAAGGACACGAACGTGCACGAAGGTTCTTCTGACACAGGCAAAAATCACTTCTTAGTGTCCCTTCGTGAACTTCGTGGATAATATATATGGTTTTTCAACAACCTGGCAGACTCTATGAACTCTATGACGGGAAGGTCGCTTTTCCTTTCACAATACACCACGCCGCAATCGTCATCCCATCCCAAATTTCTCCCGTCGAGATTTTCTGATCGATCTCGTCAGCGCTCAACGGCAGAAGCTCAAACTCCTCCGTCTCATCGGGTGTGCCGCCAACATGCTGCAGGTCGCGAGCGATATACACTTTGCATATCTCGTTCGTGACGCCATTGTACGGATTGAACTCCCCCGCCATAAACCATCTGCCCGACGAGTAGCCTGTTTCTTCCGTCAACTCCTGCCACGCGGTCTCTTCGTGCGACAGGCCTTCCTTCACACTTCCGCAGGGAAACTCGAGACTCTCTCTGCCGTTGAGATAGCGATACTGATTGACCAGCAGGACTCTTCCATCCCTCATGATCGGAACCGTCATCGCCGAACCGCCGATGTGAATGTAGTTGTACTCGCCGATCTTACCTGACGGCAGTTCAAAGGTGTCGCGCTTGTACGTCCACCAATTATTCTTGAAGAGAGTCTCTTCCGAAAGTTTTTTCCAGCGTTTGAGCGACATGTTCCCTCACAAATGTGTAGGGACGTTCTCCAAAGGATTCCTTCGGACAATTGAACGTCCCTACGAGACATTGCACTTGGCTGTGTTGTCATTTCACTCTATACAAGCTCACACTCGCCAAAGAAGAACGCCACTTCAATTCTCCCGTTCTCGGGCGAGTCGGAGCCGTGTACAATATTCTCGCCTTTGTTGTCAGCGAAGAGTTTGCGGATTGTGCCTTCAGCGGCATCCTTCGGATCAGTCGCGCCGATGAGCGCACGATAGTCCGCGACGGCGTTCTCCTTCTCCAACGCAATCGGCATCACCGGCCCGCTCGTCATGAACTCGACGAGTCCATCGTAGAACGGGCGCCCCTTATGCACCGCGTAGAATGCTCCCGCCATTTCTTTGGTCAGGCGCATCTGCTTCATGCTCAGAATCTTGAACCCGGCCTTCTGAATGCGCGAGATGACTTCACCCTGCAGATTTTTTCTGACACAATCCGGTTTGAGAATTGCAAGTGTTCGTTCTACTGCCATGTATTTCCTTTCTTTCTTTTTTTCAACCCTGAGCCGTGTTTTGGCGAAGGGTAGGCTTTATCAAACCCTGAGCCGGTCTTTGGCGAAGGGTACGATTGTTATTAAACTCGGAACCATCCTTTAGCGAAGGGTATCTGTGTTACGATATTTCAGATTGGTTAACCTTTGATGTTGCGCAATCCGAAGAGTACAATACCCTTCGCCTGAAAAACGGCTCAGGGTCACAATTGCAGGCTCAGGGTTGCGGAATAGCCGGCTTCCTTCCCAACCACCAGGCAAGCCACACACCGGCAAGTCCCCACCCGAGGATGTGGTCGATGACTTCGCCCGAAAGATAATGCCAGGGTGTTCCCCACCAGTTGGCCATCATCAACGAGCTTTGGAAAACAGTGAACACAGCAAATCCGAGGACCAGCATCAGCTTTGAGCCAAAGCCTGCAAACTTATCAACGGATTTCCATAAGACATACGCGACGACGAATGCGGCCACGAAGTTTATGAGGAAGCCCAGAATCATCTGCGGCGCCATCGAGCCGCTCATGCCACTTGGTGAGTAGGTGACGAGCGCCCACGGTTTCCCAACCATCGATGCTTGAAACGCCTGCTTCTCTTCATCGGTCGCAGTCGGGGGAGTATTCGGAATAGCGTACACTCCCGGCTCGGCGAGGTTCGCCGTGACCGCTGAAAGAATCGCGTCCTGCTGCGGCGTGTACTTCAACGTGTTCGTGTGTACAGGCAGTATCATCCACGACATCGCTTGATACAGCCACACGATCACCGCAGCGACGATGGAACCGATGATGACATTTTTCATGATGCACCTCTATGATTGTTGGGGAGATTGTTTGTTCTCGTCCCTCCGACCCTCACCTCATTTCTCGAATTGACAACTGACAAATGACCGTTGACGATTGACTATTCAGTGAGCGATTCACAATGCGAAGTGCCTCTTCCTCACTTCCTCCTCTTCACTCCGCTCTTCTTTACACTCTTCGTTTTTCGCGTAGCGCCTTTGGCCTTCTTCATTTTTCCTTTTGCCTTCGCTGCGCCATTGCTCTTCTTCAGCAGTCCCTTTTTCGCAAGCGCCTTCGCCATGGTCTCGCCGAGGAGAGCAGGCGTTTCGACGACGTGAATGCCGGCAGCTTTCATCGCCGCCATCTTTTCCGCAGCCGTTCCTTTGCCGCCGGCAATGATTGCGCCCGCATGTCCCATGCGGCGACCGGGCGGCGCTGTACGACCCGCAATGAATCCGACGACCGGCTTCTTCACAAACTTCTTGATATACGCTGCAGCTTCCTCCTCAGCAGTGCCGCCAATCTCGCCGATCATGATCACGGCGTCGGTTCCGCTATCTTCGTTGAACAACTTGATCGCGTCGATGAACCTTGTGCCGATCACCGGATCGCCGCCGATGCCGATGCACGTCGATTGTCCGATGCCGAGCGCAGTCAATTGTCCGACTGCTTCGTAGGTCAACGTTCCACTGCGCGAGATAACGCCAACGCGTCCTTTCTTGTGAATGAATCCGGGCATGATGCCCACTTTGCATTCGCCCGGCGTGATAATGCCCGGGCAGTTCGGTCCGATGAGGACTGTTCCGTTCTTCTTGATGAACTCATACGCCTTCACCATGTCGCGAGCCGGAATTCCTTCAGTGATGCACACAACCACCTTTACGCCCGTTGCGGATGCTTCCATAATTGCGTCAGCCGCGAATCCGGCCGGGACAAAGATCACCGAACAATCGGCGCCTGTTGCTTTCACCGCATCGGCAACCGTGTTGAAGACTGGGACTTCGCGGGTGAACTGATCCTTTTCGTTTCCCTTGTACATCGTGCCGCCTTTACCGGGCGTAACACCCGCGACCACGTTCGTTCCGTACGCGAGCATTTGCGATGCGTGAAATGTTCCCTCGCCACCGGTGATTCCCTGCACTACGACTTTGGTTTTCTTATTGACAAGTATGCTCATTGGTTTTCCTTTTTTTTAAGTTCTGAGCGGAGCGAAGAACCTCTGATTAGGATAATTCGCTCTCGCGTTTTGTAATCAGGACTCTATTGCTTTCAGGTTTTCAGGTTTTAGGCGGTGAAACTTTCTTGCCGAGTTGTTCAATGTCCGCCAGGTCTTGAAGTCGTCCAGTTCCCATTTTTGTCAAGACCAAATCATCAACTCCAATAAGGTTGACCGGAACACCTTTCCAATTTACAATTGTTCTGCGCTCGTAGCATTCCTCAAAGGTCACGTTGTTCAAATCCGTGATGATGTCTATCCTATCCGGCTCATAGCCAAGTTGCGCTATCGTATCCTTGGAAAGGAAGTCCTCTGCTTTCAGCGGAAGCGAGCCAAAGCCAAAGTGATTGAGCGCCTTCATAAGGTTCTCAGCATTGGCTTTGTCAATCCACACCCATATATCCAAGTCTTTTGTGTAACGAGGGTGTCCGTGCTGACCCACGGCATATCCACCCACCACAAGGTAACGAACATCAAACGCGTTTAACGATTCGACAAACTCTTTGTAGTCGTCCGTAAGATCCATACCGCTGAAGGGAATATTCTTTTCGGATTTCGTGAACCGCATTGAAGCGTTCTTCCGGCGAACGCGAGAGCCAGTACTCGAGGTCGAGCCTGTCTTGGTCTTCGCGCTTGACGATGCGCGCGACGGGCGCGATGCGCCTTTTCTTTGTTTTCGTCTCATTCATTCATTCCTCCGGAAAACGTGCAACCAAAACAAATCGTCCTCGCTTCAAACCTCTTCCCCAACAGTTGCCGATATTGCATTTCGTCTTTTCTACTCATCTTCCTTCCATAGATCCAAAAACTCCAACACTCCGCCGAGTTAGCAAGAGTGAGGCCCTTCGCTTCGCTTAGGGCACAGAGAGAAAATCCCCCACCTTCAATACCGTTCCCTCGTCAAACCACTGTCCAAGCACCTGCACTCCAATCGGCAAGCCCTTGCCATCAACGCCGCATGGGACGCTGATCGCCGGTATGCCGGCGAGATTTGCCGAGACGGTGTAGATATCCGACAGATACATCGCAAGCGGATCGTTGATCTTCTCGCCGAACTTGAATGCTGTTGTGGGCGACGTCGGCATCACGATACAATCAACAGTTCTGAATGCATTCGCGAAGTCTTCCTGAATCAAACGACGGACTTTCTGCGCCTTGCGGTAGTACGCGTCATAGTAGCCGGCGGACAAGACGTACGTCCCCAGCATGATGCGCCGTTTCGTTTCGGCGCCGAGCGCTTCAGTTCTCGACTTCACATACATCTCATTCAAATCCCTCACGCCCGACGATCGGTAGCCATAGCGGGCGCCGTCGTATCTCGCGAGATTCGACGAAGCTTCTGCCGTCATCAGTATGTAGTACGTCGAGATGTTGTACCGAGAATGCGGCAATGTGATTTCGACAATCTCGGCGCCAGCGGATCTCAGCGCATCGACGCTTTCGTTCACCGCATCGTGCACTTCGTCATCCAACCCGGCCCCAAATGCTTCCCTCGGCAAACCGATTTTCAATCCTTTGACATCCTTCTCCAGAAAGGAGAGAAAGTCGGGCGCCGGCATTTTTGCAGATGTCGAGTCCCTCTCATCGTGACCTGCGATGACCTGAAGAACTCGCGCCGCGTCCGCAACAGTCGCGGCAAACGGACCAATCTGATCGAACGATGACGAGAGAGCAACCATGCCATAGCGCGACACGCGTCCGTACGTCGGCTTCAGTCCGACCACGCCGCAAAACGAAGCCGGTTGTCGAATAGAGCCGCCCGTGTCGGTTCCCAACGCAGCATGCGCCATGCCCGCCGCAACCGCGACACACGATCCGCCGCTCGAACCGCCAGGCACGCGCGTTTCATCCACAGGATTGAGAACAGAACCGTACGCGGAGTTTTCCGTCGATGAGCCCATCGCGAACTCGTCCATGTTCGTCTTAGCGACAATCACGGCGTCTTCGTCGATCAGTCGCTGGACGGCAGTCGCGGTGTAGATCGATTCGTACTGTCGCAGAATCTTCGAGCCGCAGGTCGTGATGGCGCCTTTGAGATTCAGAACATCTTTGATCGCAACAACCATTCCCGCCAATGCGCCGGCATTGCCGTTCGCCAACTTGCTGTCGATCAGCCGCGCGTGAACCAACGCGCGTTCAGGCAGCACGCTGAGAAATGCGTTCAGGTGTTTCTTGGTTTCGATTTCTTTGAGATGCGCTTCAACGACTCGTTCAAGCGTGGTCGTTCCTGACTCGATTGCTTGGCGGGTCTCGTCGTAGGTCAAAGGATTCGTCAATGGATTCCCGGGGATTATCGCTTTGGAAAGAGTTCTTCCCAGAGTCGTTGCAGCGCTTGTGCTGTTTTCAGCCAATCTTGGTTCCTCAACTCTCCGATCCGTTGCTCAACAAGATGCTTTGCTACTGTTAGGAGTTTGTTCACCCGGATGTTGGAAGAGGTCATGAGTCCGGCGTGCTTCCAGTCCTGCACGGAAATCAAAGGGCCCATCATGGCTGCGACTCGTAACGCGCGCGATTACGATGTCCTCATCTCCTGAATCCAACAGCACAAGCGCAGGGCGGCGCTTCGTTTCTCGAAAATCTGAGTAAGGATAATCTAGAAGTACGATCTCGCCAGATCGGAAGGTCTGCATAGAAATCTAAGGCTTCTTGTAGTTGTCGTACATAGAATCTTCAGGCGCATAGCCAGCAAAAAATTGTTCGATGCCCAACCGGTTCCACGCTTCTTCCTCAGCCCTGTCATCGTCATGATCCTTCATCAGAATCATGACGCGCAGTTCCGTATCAACTGGAACCTCTTTCGCAATCTCCTCAGGAAGAACGATCGTCTTCTCTGGAGACATCTTTGCCGGAAACTCTATCGCTCGCATGACTGACCCCTTTGTCACTTTCGATCATCAAGCTTCGTCGCGTTCTCAATGTCGGTCTGAATGCCGCGCATAGCGCGCCTGAATTCCCCGATCCCTTTTCCCAAGCCCTTCCCGATTTCCGGGAGCTTTTTGGGACCGAAGAAGATGAAGATGACAAAGAGAACAACGAGCAGTTCAGTACCGCCGATGTTCTCAAACATATCCCGCCCTCCTATTTCTTCGTTGCGTCGTCGATCTTCTTGACTTCGCCCGTCACTTCATCCTGAACGTCGCGGGTCGCCTTCTTGAATTCCCGGATGCCGGTCCCCAGTCCCTTTGCAAGTTCGGGGATTTTCTTCGCTCCAAAGAAAACAAGAATCACGAGCACAATCAGGATAATTTCCGTTGCGCCAAAATTTCCCATCGCTAACTCCTTTCTACTTCCGCGGGCAGCGTCGCCTCGCCGGAAACACAATACTCAATCAGTGATCTAAGAACTTTCTGTCCATCAGTATGCCGCAACAAAGGATCAGAGGCCCGTTCGGGATGCGGCATCATTCCCATCACGTTGCCCTGCTCATTCATTACGCCGGCAATATTCGCGAGCGATCCGTTGGGATTCGCTTCCCCGGTCACAGCACCCTCGGCGGTACAATATCGGAAAATTATCTGATTGTTGCTCTCAAGCCGCGCAAGGGTGTCAGGATCCGTGAAATAGTTGCCGTCCCCATGGGCGATCGGGATATGCAGCACTTCGCCCGGGGTACAGGCGCTTGTGAATTGCGTGTTGGCGTTTTCAACCCGCAGATGGACGAATTTGCACACAAACCGCAGCGACGCGTTCCTCAGCAGCACGCCGGGTAGCAGCCCGGATTCGACGAGAATCTGAAACCCATTGCAGATCCCCAGCACCGTGCCGCCGTCATTCGCGAAGCGAACAACTTCTTTCATCACGGGAGAGAAGCGGGCAATGGCCCCGCATCTGAGATAATCGCCGTACGAGAACCCACCGGGAAGGATGATGACGTCGGAGTTTTTGAGATCGGCATCTTTGTGCCACAGGAACGTTGCTTCCTGCTGCATCACGTGCTTGCACACGTGGTACGCGTCGTGGTCGCAATTCGATCCGGGAAACACGACGATGCCGAAACGCACCTTCCTCTTGGAGTTGCTCATTTCACTTCCTCTCACAACTTCTCAACTTCAAAATGAAAATCCTCCATGATCGGATTGGCGAGCAGCTTTGTGCAAACTTGTTCCGTCATGGTGCGTGCAGCTGCTTCGTCGGCGGCATCGATCTTGAGCTCAATGTATTTCCCCATCCGAACATCGCGGATGTTGCCGATGTTCATGGTGCCGATGGCGTGCTCAACAGCCTTCCCCTGCGGGTCAAGAATGGATTTACGGAGTGTGATTGTAATTTTTGAAAGGAACATCGCTCTCAGATATCGCTTGATGATGGTTCGGCCGCTTCCTCTTCTTCCAACTTCTGGTGATGATGCATCAGATGCTTGATCGTGCTGCCGATGTACCGGATGATTCCCAGCGCTACGAACAATCCGAACAGCGGAAGAATTGCAGACGCCCCGGTTACCGCCACCACAATCACCGCAAGTACGGCGAACACGAATTTCCACGGCTCTTTTCGGATCGCGCGCCTGCTGATTCTGGGGAGCGTATCGTACTTGACTTTGCTGACCATGAGCAGCGCAAGCACCACGCAGATCCATGGCAGCAACTTCTCCGCTGTCGGATCGAGATGGCCGGTGACGTCGCTGTAGTAGGTGATGACGAACGACGCAACCGAAAGTCCGCTCGCCGGAATCGGCAGCCCGACGAAATGATCCTTGTCGAAACCGACAAGCTGCGTGTTGAACCGGGCGAGACGCAATCCGCCAAACACCATGAGCAGCGAGCTGATGAGTATGCCGAACGTGCCGAGCGTTTGCAGCGAGATTTGATACGAAAGAAACGCGGGCGCCGCGCCGAACGACACAACATCGGAAAGCGAATCGATCTCCACCCCGAACTCCGACGACGATTTCGTCAGCCTGGCCATCATGCCGTCGAGCGCATCGAACGCGGCGGCAAGAAAGATCAGCCACGCCGCCGGAATGAACTCGCCCTGCGAAGCGTAGATGATAGAGTTGAATCCGCAGAACATGTTGAGAACGGTAAACAGGCTGGGTACTACGGCTCGAGTGATTCTCATTGAGTGATTTCCACTGTGGTTATGAAAAAACTGCCACCACTGTCTCACCCGCCACTGTCTTGTCGCCGACTTTCACCTTCACGCGTACGTTGGACGGAACAAACAGGTCAACACGAGAGCCAAACTTGATCATGCCGAACCGGTTCCCCGCCACGGCCGAATCACCGACGACGAGAGGGGCAACGATTCTTCGGGCAACGAAACCTGCAATCTGTTTGAAGAACACTTTGCTTCGCGCGTTTTCAACGCCAATGTGTGTGCGTTCGTTCCGCAGCGACGATTTCTCTTCGTACGCGACAAGGTACTCGCCCGGAATGTGTTTGAAGTACGCCACCCTGCCGCTGATCGGAAACCTGTTTACGTGAACATTCAGCGGCGACATGAATATCGATATCTGAACTGCAGGCTCTTTCAGAAACTCATCTTCGAAAACCTCTTTCACGACCACGACTGTTCCATCGGCCGGCGAGATTACGTAGTTGTCGTTTTGTGGCGTTACCCTTTCCGGGTCGCGAAAGAAATTGAGCGTGAACAAAAAGAAGACGAAGAGAATTGCGATGAGCGCGAACCGAAGAGGCTTCCACTCAACGTAATGCCAACTCAGAAGCAATCCAACAACAACGACGGCAAGAATGATGAAGAATACGTCATACCCGTATTTGGTGATCAACAACAGATTCCCTTACTGGCGGATGGAATTCGACAAAAACACGAAGCAAGGTACCAAAAGCATGTTTGAAAGTCAACGCACCGATTCTGACCTCTGACCTCCGACCTCTATTTTTATTGGGCTGCCGACGGGTTCTCCTCGTCAAGTCGACATTGCATGGCGCGAAGCGGAACACTCTACGTCGGTGCACACGCGGTCGCCCTGAATGCCCTGACTGCCGTCAGGCACGGCGTCATGCGGGCCTCATGCTCGGCAGGGTTCGATTAATGCGAGACCATCGAGGCACGACACATTCCCACTGTGTGACGGCACGTGCGCGGGAACCGAAGGGCGTGTCTTATCGAAAACAAGGGAACGACGCATTCCCCTCTGTGTGACGGCACGTGTGTGAGTGAGAGTTGATGACATCGCTCTGCCAAGCGTAATGGAGTTCGGCTCAACAAAACGAAAAGCGTTCCGCCCACGCAACTCTGCACAGACGAAACGCTTTCGATAACGAACGAACTCTACTTTATTCTAAACTCGATGCGACGATTATCTGCCCGGCCCTCGATGGTGTCGTTGCTTTCAACCGGATCGTCGGCGCCCATGCCTTTGGCCGCGAGTCTCGATCCGTCGATGCCCTTCTTCACCAACCAGGCTTTCACGGCTTGCGCTCGCCTGAGCGAAAGCCGGTAATTATCTTTTGCATCGCCGCGGTTGTCCGTGTGTCCAACAATATCGACTTTGATTTCGGGGTTCGCTGCAAGCGCTTCGTACGCGCGATTCAGCGCGAACATCGAGTTCTTCAGAAGCTTGCTGCTGCTCGCCGCGAAGTTGATTCCGTGCAGCGTGACCTGCCTGCCCGACTCAAGCACGAGCGGAGCAACGCCGATGCCGCCGCCGCCCGTATCATCTCGCGGATTCAACGGATTCGTACCCTTCATCACTTCAGCGCCGTCAGCGGTGCCGCCGTTGTCGGTGTCGGCTCGGCTGGGATCAGTCTTGTGCTTGCGAACCTCATCGCCGTCGAAAAGTCCGTCGCCATCAGTGTCGCCCTTGTTCGGATCGCAACGATACGATTTCACTTCATCCCAATCTGAAAGTCCATCGCCGTCCGAATCGGCTTTCAGCGGCTCGGTGTTGTACTTCAGCACCTCGTCGCCGTCGGTGAGCGTGTCGCCGTCAGTATCGAGCTTCAGCGGATCAGTTCCGTACTTGTTGACCTCAACGCCGTCCGAGAGACCATCGCCATCGGTGTCGGTCTGATTCGGGTCGGTGCGATACTTTAGAATCTCATCGCCGTCCGAAATGCCATCTTCATCGGTATCCGTGCGCAGCGGATCGGTCTTGTAGCGGCGTACTTCCTCGCCGTCTTTGATGCCGTCGCGATCAGTGTCGGGAGAGTTCGGATCGGTGGTGAGCCGCTGTTCCTGCGTATCGGTCAAGCCATCTTCATCGGCATCATCCATGTCGCTTGCGCCAATGTAGAAGTTGATACCTGCTTTCACGCTTCCGTACCAATCGGGGAATTTCCATTTCCAGAATTCCGTCTTATCGTCGGTCACCCGCACGCTTGCTTCGAGCGACACCGACGTGTTCGAACCGACGAACCCTTCGAACCCTATGCCGGCAGGAATATGAAACGTGATGACTCGCTTGGCATCCGGGTAAGGAATGTTCAGGCCGTTCACGCGTTTATACATCATGATGCCGCCTCCGATGTACGCGTATGGCGAGAAGCTCTTGCCTGGCGCGAGATGAAACCAGCCTACGAGATTCAAATTCCCCGCCCGAAGTTTTATGTACTCATGCGGAATCTCGGGTATGTAAACCGGACTTTGAAATGCTTTCAGCTCCTCATAGCCTCCCTGCAATCCGATCGAGAAGTTGGGGGTGCTTCCGTAGCGAATGAACATGTCTCCGCCAAATCCAACCTTGCGTGTGTTCATGTCGTTGACCCAGAGATTCCCACCCCCATGAAAGCCAAGCGACCAACGGCCAACCGTGCTCTGGGCAAAGCTTGCGGTCGTAAACAGCAATAGCAGAAATCCAATTTTCCGCATTACGATTGTCTCCTATTGTGCGTGAGGTGTTCGATTGAAAGATCTAAGGGGAGGTTGTGTTTTGTTGCGACAAAGATATTAGAATCGAACGCCAATGTCAACGAACTTCCCTCTCTGACAGGTGCAACGTGAGTGAACGCACATCGCCCCGCAGCAGGGAAAATTGGCTTCGGCTCACCTGACGAGCAGCGCTTTCTTCGTCTGAACAAGATTTCCTGCTTCGAGTCGATACAGATACACGCCGCTGGCAAGCCCGGACGCATCAAACTGAACTTGATGCTCGCCGGGTTCTTTCACCTCGTTTACCAACGTTGCGACTTCGCTGCCGACAAGGTCATAGACTTTCAATGACACCCTCACCCCTTTCTCCCCTCTCCCTGAGGGAGAGAGGACGGGGATGAGGGTATAGCGAATTGTCGCCGCCGAGTTGAACGGATTCGGATAATTCTGCTCCAGGGCGAACTGGGCCGGTTCGTCGGCCTGACCGACTCGGGTCGGCTCATCCAGCAGTCGCCGCTCATACACGCCGTTGCCGTGCGTTGCCACACGCAGCATCCGATTGCGCGTCGAGATCGCCAGATCCATCACGATCACTGCTTCCGGCAGGCCCGATTGAAACGCTGACCACGACGCACCGGTGTTCGTCGAAACAAAAACGCCGATGTCATTCCCAACATAAATCGTGCGCGAACGCAGCGGGTCGATCACCAGCGCCGACGTCGGAACATCCGGCAGCGTCGCGCCAATGTCGGCCCACGTCTGTCCGAAGTCGCTCGACCGAAAGACGTGTGGAGTGCCGTAGCCTGAGAAGACAACGTACACCGTTCCCGGCTCAGCAGCATCGACTTGCAGATCGACCGGATAGCGGTCGGGCAGCGAGCCGGTGATATTCGTCCAATTCGTTCCGCCGTTCGTCGTAGCAAAAAGCCGCGCTCGCGAGTTGACGGGCGCAGTGCCC
>JACRFA010000180.1 GCA_016218065.1 Ignavibacteriota bacterium
GGCATGTCGAAACGCTGATCAACGTCGCTGCCGTACCCCAAGCGAAAGAACACTTGCTTTACTCGTGCGGTATCGCTCTCACCGGGAAACGCAGCTCCTCCCGGAGAAGGATCTTCTTGCCAAACCAGGTTTGCCTCTTGCCATGCATTCCAACGCGAGATGCTGGGATATCGCTCGTCAAGTTGTTGCGTGCTGCTGATGTTCGCTGCATTTCGCCATGTCGCTCCGCCATCAGTCGAACCAGTCAGGAACACATCGCTGAAGTTGTACCCTCTGCTTGAGGTGTCGCGCATAAATGCCTGGAAGCCAACGTAGAGCATCGATCCAGCAACTCCGATCACCGGGTAGCCGAGTGTAAGATGTCCGCGCTGTAGTTTGTTCAGTGTGTCTGCAATTCCGGGCACGCTGTTATGCGCGACAACCTTCACCACGCCTGTTGCTTGCGACCAGAACCCGATCGCAGCACCGTCGTTGGTCGAAGGACGATTTCTCTGCCTCATCGAGAAGACGATTGCCGACGCTTCATTGAAGTACACCATGTCGATGGAGTTCCCCAAGTCAAACGTGTCGCTGCCAATCACAATCGGCACGGGAACCTTGAGTGAATCAATCCAATGAAGACTGACTACGTGCGATTCAAACAACCGAATGCCGTTGCGCGTGTACACAAGCCC
Source organism: Ignavibacteriota bacterium (assembly GCA_016218065.1). Taxonomy (GTDB): domain Bacteria; phylum Bacteroidota; class Ignavibacteria; order UBA10030; family UBA6906; genus CAADGV01. The sequence continues at coordinate 675 of JACRFA010000180.1, forward strand.
AATGTATCCGCCCGGACTTGCCTCCAGCACATATCGGTTCGTGCAATCGTTTGTCGGGCCTTGCCAGGGCAGATAGGTGGAGTAGTCACTCGTGATGGTCAGCTTGAGCTGACACGACAGCGGGCGCAAACCCACCAAGGCGACTGAACCGTCAGCGACTCCTGCAACATCGGGCCAGAGTGGCTCGTCGTTGTCGCCCAACAATGGCGGCGGGTTCAATTCTGAGAATGCCCCCGTTCCTTCAGGCGAGTCAACATAAGCTGTAGGGCGCATGCTGGGGTTTGCAGAATGGTTGACAATCACCGGAACGCCGGCATGCGGACCACGCAGCAAATCCAAACTCGGATAACCTGAGCGCCTCGCGGGGATCCGGACATTCGCGAAGCTGTTCCATGTCGATCCGCCGTTAGAACTGTAGGCGTACGCCGTTCGCCGCGAAGCTTCCAAGGAGGACGAATCATCCGCAACCATGAACACAACATGCATGTTGCCGTTGGCAGGATTGACGCGAATGTACTGACACGTATTGTTTGTCTGATAGTCATAATGGCCCGAGAGGGTTGTGTATTGTTTTCGATACCACTGGGCGTTGACGAATGACGTCAGCCCAAACAAGAATGTAAGTGCAACAACTGTGTGCCTGACCATTGTCCACCTCCGAGTGAGAGTGATTTGGAATTGTCTCATGATTTATCGATGCACCAACATAGGCTCATCGAAGCAAGAGCATCTTTCTCGTCTGCACAAATTCACCCGCGCTGAGTTGATACAGATACACGCCGCTCGCAACTGCAGAGGCGTTCCACTGCACCGAGTGTGTTCCCGGTTCCTTCACCTCATTCACCAGCGTTGCGACTTCGCGACCCAACACATCGTACACACGTAGGGACAGGGCATGCCTGCCCGCCAAAGCTATTCCGGCGGGCCCTGTCCCTACATTGGCCGGAACTGTGAATCGAATTGTTGTTGTTGGATTAAACGGGTTGGGATAATTTTGATTCAAGGCGTACCGCTGAACAACACCATTCGTGTTATCGGGTGCGCCGGTTATGATCCTCCAGAACCTGACAATCGTCCCTTCATCTCCGACCGCCCAGCCAAAGCCATTCCAGTACCTGCCAAAAAGTGCAAGATGTCTCAACTCTGTTTCCCCCTCGAATCCACCGTACTCTGATGAGACCCATGTCTTTCCGCTATCCTGACTGTGATACACATTCTTCCCGCACGCTGCCCAAAAGTCTTTGCCATATTTCAGTCCCGCCAGACTAACCACAGCCGAAGGCAGCATCATTGTCGCCGGCCTCCAGGTAAGTCCGCCATCAATCGTTCTGCTGACTCTCCCATCCGCAGTTCCGGCGAGACCGAATGTGTTCGAGACAAAACTCAGCGCAGTAACGTTCACCGTCCCTTCTTGAATTCTGATTGGCGTCCATGACAAACCGCCGTCGGTTGTTCTGAAGACGCGCGAGTGGTTTGTTCCGAACCATCCGAAGAGCGAATCACTCCACACCATTGCATGATAGCTGCTGTGCTCTCCCGTGCGCGCAGGTGTTCTTGGCTGAACATCTGCCCACATCGTGCCTCCGTTCGTCGTCCGTTTCAAAGTCCAGTAGCCGTTGAGAGGGTCTCCCAGCGCGTAACCAACTCTCTCGTTAAAGAGATGGATGTCTCTCAAAACGGCACTCGTGGAGTCAGCGACGCTCCATACGTTTCCCCCATCAGACGTTCGAACAATCCTCGATGTACCAGACTCTGATACCGTCGCGGCGAGAACAAGATCGGACAGAGTTGACGTGATCGCTCGAACGTCTCCATGAAGCACGCCCGCTGATTGCCAGCGCATCCCAGCATCCATCGTTCGCAAAACAACTCCGCCTCTACCGGCAACCCAACCTAGTCCACTATTGTCAACTGCGTGAGCAGCGTAGAGAGGTTGATCCACAAAACTTACCTGAACGTTCCAGGTCCCCCATCTAACGATCGTGAATCGCTTCTTATCAAAGATTGTTGGGTTGGATTTGTCCGAGACTCTGACGTAGCAGTCTTCCGCTGGGCTCACCGGAAACGGCCAGAAGAACGTGCCGATACTAAGATTGATGTCGCCTTCAGGCTCGTTGTATTGAGCTTGTGCGTTCCAGTTCGAAGGTATGCCCGACACGATCAGCAGCCAAGGCCCATTCATTCCGGTGGTGGAGTAATCGATCCTGACCGAATCGACTCCAACTGCCGACCAACGAATTGGGTACACAATCCCGCCTGACCAGCGATCTCCTTTGCGTGGAGAGAGGATTGTGATTGACGGCTGCGCTGGAGCAAGTTGCGTTGCCGCGAACAAAACGGCGATGAGCGAAACAAACATTGCTTTCATGACATTCACCTGAGCTATTTCGTGAAAATGAGTTTTTTCGTCTGCACGAATCCGCTTGCTCTTAGTTGGTATAGATATACGCCGCTCGCCAAACCTTCAGCATTCCATTGTACAGTGTAACTTCCCGGCTCTTTCACCTCGTTCACCAAGGTCGCGACTTCGCGGCCCAGGAGATCATAATCTTTCAAAATCACCCTCACCCCTTTCTCCCCTCTCCCTGAGGGAGAGGGGACGGAGGTGAGGGCATAGCGAATCGTTGTTGTTGGGTTGAACGGGTTGGGATAATTTTGATCAAGACCGAATCCAACCGGTGTTGTTGCAGGCTCGTTCACTTCAAGTGGTTGATCAGAACGCAGAAGCCATAACTCGGGCACATTGGAGCCGCCCTGCTTCGAGTATGTAAGCCAGATATGGTCTTGCTCATCGACAAGAACTGGCTTGCGCGATTGAGAACTAAACCTGGCGTTAGGAATCGGAGAAGAGAGTGTATCCGGTCCGCTTTCCAGATTGCGCAGAAGTCTCAGTCCTACATTATCCAGGAGGATTGCACTCGGCGTGTCGCTTCGGTTAAGGATTATTCGGAGCTGACTTGCATAGACCATTGAACGGAATAAGCGAGTTGTATCGAAAAGATGTCCCGATCGTGAGTTGGAATAGAAGAGTGTGTGTTCGCTCCCTTCACGCACGGACCACGCGGCGTGTGCGATGCCGCCCTTACTGAACGCGCAACTGAAACTTGTCCCCACAGTTTCATAGGCTGCCGAGGAATCAACCATAACGAATGCGCCGTTGTACGTGACGGCGAAGAATCGAGAAGTGATTGAGCCACGGAGTTCGTCCCACGCAGCGTGAACGCTCCCGAGCGTGTCCACCGAGAAAAAGACATTGGGTCTCTGAATGGAGAACCCGTCGTAAGTGGATGGGATCGACTCGCGCAACACAACCGGCGTCTGAACACTTCCGCGGTACACACTGCTGTACATCAGCTTGAATGTGGGGCTAGTGACCGAGTCCGCACGAAGCCAAAGGATGTGCGCTCTTCCGTCGCGATCTGTTTGGATTTGGGGCGCGTAGCCCGAGTCTATCGTTGCTATCCTGCTGATGCCCCCGGAACTCAGTCTGTAGCAGTAGAGAATGCGGCTTCTGTAGAAGAAGTAGTTGGAGTCGTTGCGCATCGGCGAAACGGATTCCCACACAAAGTGCATTGTGTTTTCGGCATCGAGGGCAAGGTGCGGGTCGTTTGCGCTTTGCATTTCGAGAACGCGTGACCAGGAATCGCCAATGCGGCTGTAACATTTCACAATCGGCTTCCGCCAGAAAACCGGCGGAAGGTCCGAAACAAATTCGCGTAACTTGCTCCAGATGACATAGACCGTGTCACCAGAGAGCGCCTCGTCGTGCGAGAATCGATCCCGGTTGCCCATCAGCGTTCCATAACGGTACGCTCCTGTGTCGGGAATGGCAAGTGATGTCGCGAAGCCGGCAGGGCCGCGCTGGACGTGGAAAAGTGTGTTGCGTCCGTACATGTCTTCGAAAATCCAGAACATCACTTCATCGGCGATTCCAACGAGGTGGATGGTGTTGGATTGGGAAAGCAGAAGCTCCGCGGACAGCGCGCCGGCAAAGGGGTGAGGGATTTGTTGTTCGGAGTACCCTTGTGCGTTTGCTGCCGGCTGCAGCGCGCATATAACGCCAAGAAAACATAGGAGACACTTCGTCAAGAATTGTTTCATGTCGGTCCCTTTCATCGAAGCAGAACGCAAGACGTTTTCGTTTTCGAAGATATCGGATATTAGCGGAGCAACAACATTTTTTTCGTCAAAAGAAAATCCCCGGCCTGCAGCCGATACAGATACACGCCGCTCGCCGATCCTTTGGCGTTCCATTGCACCGTGTACGTTCCCGGCTGCTTCACCTCGTTCACGAGCGTCGCGACTTCGCGACCGAGGAGATCGAAGACCTTCAGAATTGTGAAATGTGAACCTGCCTGCGTGCCGTGCACTTCGGCAGGCAGGCTTTGAATTGTGAACCGGATATTGGTTGTGGGATTGTACGGGTTGGGATAGTTCTGCTCCAACTCAAACCTCTCTGCGATTCCCTCCTTTCGCGATTCGTCTCGGGAAGTGATTCGTGAACTGATGAGAAAGTGATGTGCAGCGGAATACACATCGATGGATCCGGTATTGAACACGTGGCGCGTAAGTCCGGTGTTACGGCGGAATGTAAAATCGCTGGCATACGTTTGTGAGGGAACAATATGTTCTGCCGAGCGGAATCGCACGGTGTCTCCTTGCCCAACTCGTCGATAGCGCCAAACAGACGTTGTGTCGGTGAAGGCCCGGGTGAACGGAAAGACATCCTGCCGAATCTGAGTACTCGACTCATTTCTGTACAGACGATGCTGCCCGCTGTTGTTCTCGATCAGCTCAAACGAAGTGCTGTCACGAATTGCATAGATGGTATCACGCCCTGCATGCCAGAGAATTTGATGCCGAAGGAGATCGCGTCGAACGCGAAATTGCCATCGGATCGAATCTGCATTTGCAATCCGATCTAATACAGAATAGACAGCGAGTCCCGAATCAGTTCTTGTTTCGGTCGGATCTCCTGCGGGAGCGTAGTCGTAGAGCGTGAAGTACCGATACGTCCATTGATTGCCGACAGCAAGCGGAAGTACATCCACGAGCGAATCGGTTTGAGCTTTCAGATCTTGAAGGGAAGCGCATAAGAGCACCAACGCTGCAACGAAGATTTTAGACATGAGCTTTTCCTTTTCGTAAGTTATCGAAGCACCATCAGTTTTTTCGTCTGCACAAATCCACCCGCTCTCAGTTGATACAGATACACGCCGCTCGCAACTTCAGAGGCATCCCATTGTACCGTGTACGTTCCCGGCTGCTTCACCTCGTTCACGAGCGTCGCGACTTCGCGGCCTAACACATCATACACACGTAGGGACAGGGCATGCCTGCCCGCCAAAGCTATTCCGGCGGGCCCTGTCCCTACCGTGGCCGGACCCGTGAATCGAATTGTTGTCGTTGGGTTGAACGGGTTGGGGTAGTTCTGCATCAATGCGGCTTGAGTCGGATTTGATGCGTCGCCCGCAGAACATATCAGGAATTGGTACCTCCAAACACCATCGCCCGGCGTCCCGCAGTACAACATGCGCTGCGGACACAGCGAGAAACTTGTGATGCTCGCGACACTTCCTCCGTTGTTCATTTGACTCCAAGAGACTCCGGCTGAAGGCCTGGCAAACACACCGCCTCCTCTCGTACCCGCAAAAACAGTTGACGGCTCGGTGTGGTCAAATGCAAGGGCGCGAACATCGCGAATTATCAGGCCATTGCTTGCGCTCTCCCATGATTCTCCTCCGTTCGTTGTCCGATACACTCCTTGCGTTCCCGCGAACGCCACATAGGATGTGTCAGGATGGTAGGGGTCTGTCACGATATCGCCGACAAACTCGAGAGGAACCGGCAGTCCCTGATTCACTTGAAACCAAGAACCTCCGCGATCTGTAGATTTCAGCACGCCGGCATTGCTCGTGCCGATATAGACTGCGGTAGGTTCTGACTGATTCAGAGCAATAGCTGTTACTGCCCCACCCACAAGCCCAGACCTCAGCGTGTCCCACGATGCTCCTCCGTTCGTCGATCTGAACATTCCAATGACATGTGGATCCAGAAGTCCACCGGCGTAGATCAGATCTCGGGTAACGGGATGGACGGCGATTGCGTTTATCGCAACATCTCTGAGCGGAGTAGTAGTCCAACGCGTGCCTCTGTCGGTAGACTTGTATACGGCACCATTCGGCTGGTATTGTCCAGCGTACAACACGGCGGGATTCGATGGATCGATCACAATCACTTCTCCCAATGCCATTGCCAACCCCATTCCCCTATTGCTAAACTTCCACGTCTCACCGCCATCTGATGTTTTGTGCACGCCTCTTCCGATCGCGTATGCAACATTCGGATAAGTCTGATCGACCGCAACAGACGCAATACCGACGCGGTGGACACCTATCAGATCGAGAGCGCTAGACGAATATGTTCCCTGCAGCAGTCCAAAAATGGTTCCAACAAAGACTCGTTGTGCATCAGATGGAGCGGTTGCCAGACACCATGTATAGCCTTCATCGACATTCGCGTTCACATGAAACCAACTCGCACCTCCGTTTTCGGATTTATAGAGCCCGTCATACCAAAGCGCTGCGTAGATTTGCTGAGGAACCGACGGATTCACAAGCAGTGCCACGACCGACGAATCGTACGGTAGTCCAACCCCAACGCTCAACCAGCTGTTGCCGGTGTCTGTTGATTTGAAGATGCCGCTGCCGCGATACATGCCGCCAGCTCGAGTACCGGCATATGCTGTCGAAGGGTTGGAGGGATCAATCGCAATGCAAGCTATGCTTTTGTTGGGAAGAGCCGAGTTGCTCCACGTCAGTCCGCCGTCTATCGATCTGAATGCGCCATCGCCGGGAAAATCCCAATTGCCTTCGGTTCCGGCAAAGATGACGTTAGACGAAGGCAGAATTGCAATTGCCCTAATGGCCCAGGCTGAGCCAACGCTGTACGTCTGCCATGACATGCCGCCGTTTGAACTGACATGCACATTGCCACTATCACCACCCGCGTAGAGCCACGATGGTCCTTGGGGACCTGTTACTAACGAGTGCACACGCGGTGCAACGAGTACACTCCATGACATGCCGTCGTCAGTTGACTTTGAAATGCCGGACTGACTCACGACAAGGATGGCGTTGGGGGTTGTCGGCGCAACATGGATCGCTTCCGCGTATCCCGTCAACAGGCTCCTCCAATTGCCTCCGCCATTCGTCGTCAGAAAGATTCCCGCGTCGGTGCTTGCGAGAATCTTGTTTGGATCGGATGGATAGACGGCAACGTGCTGCACGTCTCCACCCAAGGGTCCGTTCGTCGGTTCCCAGGTGTTGAATCCGAACTGAGCGTGTCCAGTCGCGCCGACCAGCAGTATTAGTGACACCACAAAAAAAACATGCAGGTTCATCTTTTTCCTATCGAACGATCATGAGTTTTCTCGTCTGCACAAATCCGCCTGATTTGAGTTGATACAAGTACACGCCGCTGGCAAGCCCGCTTGCATCGAACGCCACGGACTTGAATCCAGAATCCTGAATCCCATCAACCAGCGTCGCGACTTCGCGACCAAGCAAATCAAAGACCTTGAGCGTGACGAGACCGACTTCTGACCTCTGACCTCCGACCTCTGGTATTTGGTATTTGATTGTCGTCGATGGGTTGAACGGATTGGGGTAGTTCTGATACAGATGGAACGTGACTACATCATGCCCCCACCCAGCGCGGGTGATTTCGGAAAGTGGCCGACGCCACACTCCATCTCTTGTCCCGAGCACTAGATCGGCAGCGTGCGTCGTAATAGCGTACACGATGAGCGCATCTCCACTCAGCCCAGAAGTAATAGATTGCCAGCTGTCACCGAGATCACTCGAAATGTAGATTCCTTGTCTGGTGCCTGCGAAAATGTTGCTACCGATGGAGACCAGAGAGAGAAGTCTGATGCGCTGGAGTGTATCCCGTGGTAAGCCCGTGTTCATGGCAAGCCAAGTGGCTCCCAAATCCATTGAGCGGAAGATGCCATCGTCAGTCCCTGCAAAAATACTGCTTGCTGCTGTTGCGAAGCAAGAGACGGCTGTTCTTGGTGGCAAGCCGTTGCTTGCAGCGGTCCAAGTGACGCCACCATTTGTAGTCTTATAGATTCGCCTCAACGTGCCGGCGAATATGTTGTTCTCGACCGAACTCAACGACAGGATTGCAGTGTCAGCCAGACCGGCTGAGGACCACAAATTCCCGTCGTCGGTTGATTTGAACATTCCTCCGGCCTCGCCCCACATCCAACCTGCAGTTCCGCTCGCTACAAACAGAGCGCTGCCGATTCGCTGGATCGCATTTACCCGACGTGGAGCTGAACTGCCGCCTACAATTGACCAATGAACCCCCTCGTCGGATGAACGATAGACCCCGGAATAGTTTCCGCCAAGGAGCAACGTGCTACTGAGGCCGAAGCAAGTGAAGGATCCCACCGAATCGACCTTGTTCCAGATCAGGCCTGCGTTGGTTGAGAAGCAGGTGTTATCTATGCTGCCGTTCCAAAACCGGCTCCACCCGGAAGCTATCAGGTAATGCCCAGTCGAGGCGAGAGAGTACGTTTCCAGGATCTTGGGATACTGAGTGAACACAGGATTCCAAATACTATCAACAGAGGTTGAGCGCAGTATTCCGTCGAGCGTTGCTGCAAGAAGGTTATCGTGGTTAACGGCAAAGTCGAATACATATGCAGTAGATGCAACAGCACTTGCGGCACGCTGCCAGCTTTGGCCTCCGTTGGCCGAGAAGTATATCAAGCTTTCATCGAGAGCGAGGTAAATGCGTGAGCCATGTACGATGGAGGCATAGACAGGTGAATAAAATCTTGGGTTATATGATGCTTTCGGAAGTCCGGTGTTGACTGAGTCCCATGTTGTCCCTCCGTTTGTGGAACGGAAGACACCGAATCCCTGCGTGCCGGCAACAATCGCACCTTCCTTGACAACAAAAGTATTTATCCTTGGGTAGAATCCTCTGATATCAATAGGCATGCCTATGTGCGCGGGAAACCAGGTTCTCGCCGTATCCCTGGAGACATAGACTCCATCGCCAGTGCCCGCGTAGAGAGTACTGCCGTTTCTCTTCACATCAAAAACAGTCAAGCCGCCACCCGTTGGTAATCCGACACTCGAAGAGGTCCAATTGGAGCCGCCGTCGGTCGATTTGTACACACCGACATCTGTTCCTGCAATGAGTACGTTCGATAACACCTCCAACGATGTTACAGTTGGAAGATCTTGAACGCTTCTTGTCCATGTCTCCCCAAAATCCGTTGAACGATACACTGCTCGGGCGCACGCGTAGATGATGCGGTCTTCGATCCGCCAACGGTTCACATGATCAATCGGCAGATTCCCCGTCCATGTTACGCCATTGTTCGTTGATCTGTAGACGATGTCGAATTGGTAGCTTCCTGCAAAGATAGTGTCGCCGTATGCAGCAACGGAAATAAACGCAACGGGGTTCAGAGAATAGGGTCCCGATGTCCTCACCCATTGTGACGACGCTTTCGGGCAGAGCAAAACGAATACGAGAGCAGCATTAACCAAAATTGAAAGAGATCGCATGGCCTTCTCCGGTTTGGCTTATCGAATAATCATCATCTTCCGCGTCTGCACGAACCCACCCGCTCTGAGTTGATACAGATATATGCCGCTGGCAAGACCTTCGGCGTTCCATCGCACCGTATGCTCGCCCGGCTGCTTCACTTCATTCACCAGTATTGCGACTTCGCGGCCGAGGATGTCAGACACTTTGAGGGAAACAAATCCGAAATTCGCAATCCGAAATTCGATATTGGTCATTGGATTGAACGGGTTAGGATAGTTCTGATCGAGACGAAAACTGCCAGGAGTTCCATCATTGCCGACATCACTCACATGAATGAGAGCGCTCGAACCATAAAGTGACGATCGTCCGGCGCTGTGCCCTTCCCACACACTCCAGAGTCGCAGGCCTTGTTGCGACCAGACGCCTCCTGAGATTGTCGCGTTGCGATAGCCCACGAGGTTGCTGCTTGCGAAAAGTGTGGGTTGCGCGTCGAAGAGAGTCAGAGCAACGACTCCCGAATCATTCGTACGAGATTTGTATTGCGATGTCGCGGCAGCAAACCAAACAAAGTTGGCTTTCTCCGTAGGAATAGGAATCGAGCGGCTATTCACCGATGGATTGAGAAGCGTGTCGCTACCAAGCCACACCTGGTAGATCTCCGCAAGATGACGAAGAGAATCAGAGCCGATGTATGAGCCGTTCAACATGCGTATCCAATTGTCAACTCCACCCCAGGAAGCAGAGAATCCGTTCCACGAATCTTGAGCTTTGAAAAACTTCGCTTCAACACGCGCGGCAACACGTGCAACGGTATCGGGTATCTTCCATGTTGCAGCTTTTTTTACCGAGCACAGCAGGAGAGATGAACTCTCATTGGGGATTTGCCTTTTCCAGAGAATGACCGGATAGAAACGCTCGTATTGAATTTGAGGCAAGCTATTGAGTGTGTCGCCCGGTGCAGAGACGAATTCCGGCGGAGACCAGGCACCGCGCTTAAACTCCGAAAACATAATCTTCCCGCCGCGTTCCCACACTACCCCGACGCCACTATCACGCGGAGCCACATGCGGATTGCGGTCTCCCGCTCCCAGGTTTGTTAGCAGCGTTGGCGCTCCCCAGCTTCCGCCGCCATAGACAGAGTAGAGAATATTTGAACCGGGGGAAGGATACTCCGATCCTTGCCACACAAGAACAAGGTTCACATCGGACGATCCGTTCAGTCTGGCATAAGTGAGTGAAGGATGACTGAACTGAGCGGAATCATTAGGAATACAGTAAACTGATTGTGACCAACTCGCCCCATTTGACTCAGTTCTCTTGAGACAGATATTCCTCCCGTCGCGTACAAACGCCATCCATTCTTCTGTAATGCCTGTAACCCACATATCAGGAACATTTGCGATTGTCGCGGATCGTTCATCCGACGAGCCTACGGTGAGTTGTTGGGGTGTGCTCCATGTTGATTGTGCCTGACCCTGCAACTGGATCAGCATGGTGAAGACAACGAGCAGAAATGTGCGGTTCATGTTTTCTCCGTTATTGAATAATGATCATCTTCTTGGTTTGCACAAATCCGCCAGCCCTCAGTTGGTACAGATACACGCCACTTGATTGGTTCGACGCGTCCCAAGTGACAGTGTATGTGCCTGGCGATTTCTGTTCATTCACCAGCGTTGCCACCTCGCGACCTAACACATCATACACTCGTAGGGACAGGGCATGCCTGCCCGCCAAAGCTATTCCGGCGGGCCCTGTCCCTACAGTGACCGGAACCGTGAATCGAATTGTTGTCACTGGATTGAACGGGTTAGGATAGTTTTGCAGCAGAGCAAATTCACTCGGCACACCGCCGGTCGTACCATCATCAACTGATGTAATCGTCCCATACACGGTACCTGCAATTCTCGCGCCGCGCAGACGATATCCTCCTACTTCAGGTGTAAGGTTCGCCGTCATCCCGATGCCTTCGGCAAAGTAAGTTCCCATAGCAAACGTACCCAACGTGTCCCACGGTTGGTATGATATCGCAAACAGAATGTGGCGCGGCCTACCATACAGCGTGTCGACAAAGTTGCGTTGCCAGCGCTTCAGCCGAATAGCATTACCCCACGGCGTACGAGAGGTATCTGAGAATCGAAACGCGAGTTGCTCAGCACCATTGTTGAGCGCATAGAGATCTCCAACGGAGTCAATTCGTTCAAATGAAAACCACTGTATGTGATATCGAAACGAGCGGGAATGACTTACTCTGTAGTTCCTCCCGTCAATCGTGGTATCACCTAGCACTACCCGGTTGACTGTGTCGATTGCTCCAAGACCAAGGTCGGGGTAGTCCAGGTAGTCCCAACGATCTCCAATTTCCATCGGATAGAACGTTTGTGTGAGCATCGACCGGACAACAACAGCAGTACTTTCAGAATGCGTTACGGAACCATCGAGGTCAATTCGCTTTATCCGATAGTACCATGTGCCCGGGAAGACTGTTGTATCGATGTAGTCGCATTCTCGTGGCGGTACCGGAGTCGCCCCCGGACAAAAACTCCCTATCACATCCGAGAAGGTCGGCTCGGTGTCGTTTCTTCGCTGAAGCAGTGAACCGTAGAAATTGATTTCCGATATTCCCTGACACCAGTGCAACTCCACGCTGTGAGGAGAGCGAACAATCGCGCGCAAACAACTTTGCTGTGCGTGCAACACTGTCGTGACGATTGTGCAAAGTCCCAGTAGGATTATGAATGATCGCTTCATCAGATGTACTCCTTAACGAATGAGTATGAGCTTTTTTGTACCAGCGAATCCGTTCGCTTCGAGTCGATATAGGTACACTCCACTCGCCACCACATTCCCACTCGCGTTCCTTCCATCCCATCGCGCAATGTAGTTCCCTGCCGGAACAGAACTTTTTACCAGGGTCTGCACCAACTCGCCCTGAACGTTGAAGATCGACAACTCAACGCTGGCGTTCGCGTATGCGGCCGGAATCGTAAACGCAATCAGCGTCGATGGGTTGAATGGATTCGGATAATTCTGGTAGAGTACCGGCGTTGTTGGAACACTGACAGGGTCACCGCCGGCATTGTCTGCGCCGGTGATGAGATTGATTCCGCTGCCGCGCGAGTTGCCCGTACTATCTGCCAGATAGAGGTTCACGAACGACGGACGGAACGAAGGCGGAAGATTGTACGCTACTGTCCATTCTTCATCCGTGAGACGATGGAAGTTTGCACTGACGTGCTCATAGTAGCTCAACACCGGACCGATGTAGGCATGCGCCGCGCCGCCGGGCTTGTTTGCAATCCACACGCCAAGGTTAAGCGGACCCGTTCCGCCATGCAGCACCCAGCCAACAATTCCGCCTCCCGCATCGGCAGGACACGTGTGCACATCCGCGACAATGATATCTCGATCATTCACTCCGCCGACGCCGCCAGTCATATCCCTGTAGTACAGCCGCGGATACCAGCCGTCGAGAACACTATCGGGAGAGCAACCGAACGGCACTCTGCGAAGCATTCGCTGCAAGAAGCCGCGCTCATCCGGCGAGAGAGTTGTGTTGGAGAGTTCCTTTCTGCTGATCGAGCCGAGCGTATCGATCGTCGCGACCATCTGCGTGAAGTACTGCGCAATCCATGCGTCGTTGAACGGCGGCTGCTGGAAACGCGTCGCGCCGAGTTGAGCATACACTTTCAGCGCGTCATAGAATTGAGGGAACGGCTCAACATAACTTTCGGGGAACGAACAGATCGGCATGCCCGTGTACGATTGCTTTGCATAAAGGAGATTGTCGTGGCGAAGCTGCGCCCACGATGCAAGCTGCGTGTTCATCTTCTCCTGCCACCACGCGGCAGTGCGCATGAACGCGGGAAGCGAGTCGCGCGTGAGCGGCGGGTTGAGCTTGCGTATCGAATTCAACCAGCCGTTGTACATCGTACCGTTCCAGAAATCATTCTGGTACGCATCGATGAGATAGCGCAGGCCCGCGAGATTTCGTCCGTACGGGTATCGAGTCAATTCGCCCTGCAGCAATTGCGCGGTGGCGTTGTTGCCCAGCGCGAAGAGAATATCGAGCGTTGACGGCAAACCGCGGAAGGGTCGCGGCACGCGATCGTACACAACATTGCTTGTCACATACGAATCAACCACGAATCGTTGACCCACCAGCAGAAATGCGGAGGCCGGAGTGATCGAGTCGGGAGAAAACGGAGCGCGCATGAGCAGCTGCGACATGATGAGCTGCCATGCATACGATTGCCGCCGCAGTGAATCCTGCAACGCGCGGAAGCGCTGGAGATTCAGCAGCTGGCTCGCTGTCGTAACGTTCGATGATTGAAGAAGCGAGCGGATGTTCGGCAGCGTGACGTTGTCCGACTCGCCGACAAACATTCTGATGATGCTGTCGAAGTCTTCGAGCCTGCCGAACGCGTCCGACGCTTCGGCGGCCTCTCGAATCAATGCGGCATCGATTGTCTGACGTTGAACATCTGCTTCGGGTACCGGAGGAATGGCCGACTGCGGCGCAATCAAATATATCTCCATCCGTCCCAACCACATCATCGCCCGAAAATATTTCGCGTACTCCGGGGGCACATTTTGTCCGGTGTAGTGACCACGCGGTTTGAACTGGCTGAAATCCAATTTTCTCGTCGCCGTACCGAACAACGGGTATTCAACAATACCTTGCTCAGCGTACACATGTTGCAGCAGTGTATTGACGACAGAAGTGTTCTCGGGGTAGTACGGCGTAATTGTCCGTCCCAACAGTATTCGCGGAACAGTAAGATACACATCCACATCCCGCAGCGAAGTCAGCATAGCAGGAGTGCCTGCATAGCGCGCAGCCAACGCCGGCATCTGTGAATGGAGTCGCGTCAGCAGCGAATCAAGCCACGGAATCAGAAACCGCCACTCAGCATCCTTGAGAATCTTGTCGTAGGACATGTGAACTGCATGCAGGATCGCATCCGACGAAATGAATACAGGAAGATCGGCGTGATAAATTTCATCGAACGCCTGCCCGAACGATTCCCGCTTCAATCGCTCGGTCACAAGAAAGCTGTGCCGACGCAACAGTTGTCTTTCGTATTGGGTGAGATGGTAGCGAGCATCGATTGAATCCAGATACGGAATACCGAGAGTGCTCACATTCAGATCGTTTGCAAACATTCCGGCGGGGTGCGTTGACATAAGCTGCGACGCACTCACGCTTGGATGATTCTGCAGGAAGAGTCGGTACTGATCGATATTGAACGGAGGACTTCCTTGAGTGAGCGCCGGATACGATGCAAAGATCAGAAGGGCAAGAGCAACAGCGAAACACATGAGGTACCGCATGGTGACCTCCAGCAATTGTTGAGGAGAGGAGAGCAAGATTGCAGGAGTAACTTACTCTGAATAGAATCCAAAATCAATATCGAAGATATCAACACTTTCGAATAGTTCAGAATAGACAAACAGGCTCGCCTCTCGCGAAGCTGAGCCTGTCTTTGAAGTCGCCAGTTTGCTAGCCTAGAATCCCCAATCCCAATCCGCTATCCGCTACTCCATCCCTCGGATTCTCACGTTGCCGCCGGATGTGTGAGCGTAGATGGTGCTACCGCCGCCATTGACCGTGCCGCGGATTCTGCTTTCACTGATCTTGCCAGACATGGTAATCGGAAAGTCGCATGACACTTCGCCGCCGCTCGTTGCTGCATCGATGTTCGCGTTGATGTTCTTCGGCAGCATAATATCGATATTCCCGCCCGAGGTTTCCGCGTGCACGCCTTTGTTCGATGCCTTCACTTTCATCGTAATGTTGCCGCCGGAGGTTTCGGCGCGGACTTTTCCTTCGATCATGTTGAGCGTAACATTTCCGCCTGACGTATTCACATCAACGTCGCCCTTCACATCCGCAATCCTGATGTCTCCGCCCGAGGTTTCCATGCGAAGCTGTCCCGTCACTTTCTCGACGCGAATGTCGCCGCCCGATGTTTCAAGATCGATAGAGCCTGTAATGGCGTTGAGCGTAATATTGCCGCCGGATGTTCCACCGTTCAATGTTCCCTGCACCGACCCGACGTGAATGTCGCCGCCCGAAGTCTCCATGCGAAGGTTGAATTCCTTCGGCACCTTGATTGTGAACGAAACATTCAGCGAGTTGTTCCCCCAGTTGAACCACTTACTCTTGCGCGGCATTTTCCCCGTCACCTCAATGCCGGCGGAGGATTGGCTTGCGGCAATTTCAAACTCATCCACATCACGCTGACGCCCTTCGACGGTCGCATAGACGGAAACTTCCTTCGAGTCTGTCCCGACAATATCAACGTTCCCGACGTCCGTCTTGATGGCGAATGTGCCGCCCGGTGTAACAGCAAATTTCTTGTCGAATGTCTTTTCGCCTGCGAGCGCAGCCGCGAAGCTGACGGCAAAGATGAAAAGAAACAGCGCGATCTTCCCGCTGAAGTGATTCATAAATGTTCTCCTTGTGCGATGGTTGGTTGGCTAAGCAATTAGACGACGCAACGAGAAAAAAGGTTGCACAGAGCAGATGTCAGAAGTCGGACGTCAGAAGTCTGAAGACGGTTGTCGGTGATCGATGTCTTGATTATGGGGCTGCCGACCGGGTGTGCCACGTCAATACTGTGGTGCGTGGACGCGAAGCAGAGAACAGGCGTCGTTTCAATTGTTAGCTCCGTCGACTGTGTCGTCATATATCATGATAAATGACGACTCAGTTGTCAAATCGCAGACAGCATTTTTCGGGTCCATTCATCGCAAAAACACCTGTCCACGTCCCTTTGCATTTCCTCGCCCTTTTTGGTAGTTTTTGCGTGTTTCGCTTTGTCTCGTTTCTCAATGACTATCAAAAGGACGTATTCCATTTTGCGAATCTTTCTGCCGCTTGTTCTCACTCTTATCCTCGCCGGATGTTCCGGTGAGAAACCCAAAGAACCCCAGTCCTCCCCTGCCAAGCCCGACATGAGATCGATCCCAGTATTCAGCGGCGCGAGGGCGTTCGAGCATCTCGTGAAGCAGGTCTCGTTCGGTCCGCGCAACCCGAATTCCAAAGGACACAGCGCATGCCTCAACTACCTTGAGCAAACTCTTCGAGCATCGACGAGCGATGTCCAGCTTCAGCCGTTCTCAGTCGCAGGTTACAATGAAACCCTCGCGCTGACAAACATTATTGCGAAGTTCAATCCCGAAGCAACCTCACGTGTGTTGCTCTGCGCGCACTGGGACACGCGACCCCGCGCAGATCAGGACACAAACATTTCACGACGCAATGAACCAATCCTCGGTGCGAATGACGGCGCAAGCGGCGTCGCTGTCCTGTTGGAGATCGCGTCGCTGCTCAAACAGCTGTCGCCGCAAATTGGTGTGGACATCGTGTTGTTCGATGGCGAAGATTACGGCACTGAAGGCGATCTGTCGAAATATTTCCTCGGCGCGAAGTTCTTCGCCGCCAACAAACCGCCCGCGTACAATCCCCGCTTCGGAATTCTTCTCGACATGGTCGGCGACAAGTTTCTGGAGTTGCCGAAGGAGCGACACTCCACTGCATTCGCTCCCGACATCGTCAACCTCGTTTGGTCAAAGGCGAAAGAACTTGGCTACTCGCAGTTCGTTGATGAATTGGGTGAAGAGATCAACGACGATCATGTGCCGTTAAGCGAGGCCGGCATCAAGACAATCGACATTATCGATTTCAACTACCCCGACCCGACGCATCGATTCTGGCATACGCATCAGGACGTTCCAGAGAATTGCAGCGCGGAGAGTCTCGAAGCGGTCGGCGCCGTTCTCACGCACATCATCTATAATCAACTGCCGTAACGCGATGCCGAAGATTTATAGCGAAATTGAAATCGCTGCGGATGAACAACTCCGCGAACAACTTGTCGGTATTCTCTCCCAGCTTGGCTTCGAGGGATTCTGGGAGGAAGGAAGCGCCCTCCGATGTTACATACCGCAGGTGAAATGGAGCGAGGAATTGTCAGATGAAATACGCCGCGTCATCCGGATGGTGCAGCGTTCGAGCAGTTCAGTTGACCCTGTGATTTTTGTGAGAAGTGTCGAAGAGAAAAACTGGAATGCGGAGTGGGAGAAAACGATTCGACCCATTCACGTGACCGACCGAATCGTCATCACACCAACATGGCATGCGTACGAGGCGCAGCCCGGCGAGCTTGTATTGACGATTGATCCGAAGATGTCATTTGGCACGGGCTATCATGAGACGACGCGGCTCGTTCTGAGGTTGATGGAAAACTACATTCGCCCGGGCATGCGACTGCTCGACATTGGAACGGGAACCGGCGTGCTCGCAATCGCCGGCGTGAAGTTAGGCGCACACTCTGCGCTCGGCGTTGACAACGATGAATGGTCGCACGAAAACGGAATCGAGAATGCACGACTCAACGGCGTCGAGCAACAGGTGAGCATTCAGTTGGGCGAGCTTGCCGATGTTCCGCCCGGCACGTTCGACATGATCGTCGCGAACATCCAGCGGAATGTGATTGAGCCGCTGTTGCCGGAGATGAAATCGAGATTGAATCCGAATGGGGTTGTGATTCTTTCCGGCCTATTGGACGTCGACGAACAGCCGATACGAAAGGCGGTTCAAGGTTCAGGGTTCAATGTCCAAGACATGATGAGGGAGAATGAGTGGATTGCGTTCGCCTTACATTCTGAACGGAGCGCAGCGAAGTGAAGAATCTTAACGCGGAATCAAACACGATGAGGCCCTTCCTGCCCGTCCCTGCCTGCCGGCAGGCACGGCGGCAGGCGGGCGCTTCGCTCAGGATTTCCAGCCCTGAGCGCTTTCAGCGAAGGGCATTTTTGTTAAGGAGATCGTAAAATCCAATTGCATCCAGGTCCTTCGCTTCGCTCAGGATTTATGAACCTTGCCAGCATTGACATCGGCACTAATACGGTGCTGCTCCTCATAGCTGAAGTTGATGGCAAAGGCACGATCACGCCAATCGTTTATGAACAACGCGTTCCGCGACTCGGCAAAGGCGTCGATGCGTCGCGCAACCTGAACGCTGAAGCGATGCAGCGTGTCGTCGATGTGCTGCAGGAGTATCGTTCTCTCATCGAGAGGCACAACGTCGAACGAACCATTGTGTTTGGTACGAGCGCCGTTCGTGACGCGAGCAACAAGCAGGAATTTGCCGAACTCATACACTCAACCACCGGTCTTGAGTTGGAAATCCTGACCGGAAATGATGAAGCGCTCTGGACGTTTCGCGGGGCAATCAGCGGAATTCCCAATCTCACAAAAGCAACAGTCATCGACATTGGCGGCGGAAGCACTGAAATCACCGTCGGTGATGAACGGGAGATATTCAGTTCTGTGAGTCTTAATGTGGGCTCTGTGCGTCTCACGGAACGCTTTTTCAAACACGATCCGCCTACTCCGATGGAGCTGGAGAATGCAATTGCATTCACGGAAGATGAGATTGCTAAGGCGGCGAGATTTGATTTCAAAGGGTCAACTCTCGTGGGGGTCGCCGGAACAGCAACATCGTTGGCCGTACTTGCCCAGGGCTTGAAGAGCTTTTCGATCGGTGCAGTGACGAATTATTCAGTTGGAAAAGAGACAGTGTCACATTTGTTTCGTACACTACAAGTGATGGCCTCGCACGAGATTCTTAGCCTTTCATCAGTGATGGAAGGGCGAAGCGATGTCATCACCGCCGGTGCGTTGATTGCACGAGAGATCATGGAGCATTTTGGATTTGAGAGCATGGTCGTGAGCGAACGCGGTGTGCGATACGGCATCGTGATTCGAGAATGGGAAAAAGAACGTCAATAGTCAGTGGCCATATTTAATGACCAATGACAAATACAAGTCACAACACAGGAACCTCATGAAATCATTTCGCGACCGAGTAGGCAAAGAAGTCATCGTGTTTGATGGCGGAGTCGGCACGTACTTGTACGAAAAGGGCATCTTCATCAACACGTGCTTCGATGAACTCAATCTCATCAATCCCGATCTCGTGTCTGAAGTTCATCGCGACTACGTGAGCGCCGGCGCTGATGTCATCGAGACGAACACCTACGGCGCAAACCGCTACAAGCTCGCCGCGCATGGACTCGAAACGAAAGTGTACGAAGTCAACCTCAAGGGAGCGCAGATTGCAAAGAAGGTTGCCGGCGATTCGGTTCTTGTTGCCGGATCCGTCGGTCCGCTCGGCGTGCAGATTGAGCCTCTCGGCAAACTCTCCTTCGACGAAGCAAAAGACGCATTCAAAGAACAAATCAAAGGCTTGCTTGACGGAGGCGTCGATCTTATCATTCTCGAAACGTTCGCGCTCGTTGCCGAATTGCAGCAGGCGATCCGCGCGGTGAAAGAACTCAGCCCGGATTTTCCTTTGATGGCGCAAGTCACGATCAACGACGATGGCAATCTGCTCAGCGGCGCCGCGCTCGAAAGCTTCGTGTCCGGCGTGAGCGAGTACAAGCTCGATGCGATCGGCTTGAACTGCTCCGTGGGTCCGAAACTCATGCTCGATGCGCTGGAGCGCCTCAAGCCGATGACGGACATCCCGCTCTCCGTTCAGCCGAATGCCGGCTTTCCGATGAACATCGGCGGACGCAACATCTACATGTCATCGCCGGAATATATTGCCGAGTATTCGAAACGCTTCATTCAAACCGGCGCATCGATTGTCGGAGGTTGCTGCGGAACAAATCCCGAGCATATCCGCGCGATCCGACGGGCCGTGAAGGCGCTTCAACCTTCAAAGAAGATCGAGGTCACAGTTGGACAACTGAAGGTAACCGCGCCTGAAGCGGTGAAGGTCTATGAGATGAGCGAGAAATCGCGCATGTCTAACAAGCTGATGCGGAAGGAATTCGTCACGCTCGTCGAGCTGGTCTCGCCGAAGGGTGTCTCGCCAATCAAAGAAGTGCAGAAGGCACGGAAGCTGTTTCACTTCGGCATCGACGCTATCAACATTCCCGACGGGCCGCGCGCGTCGGCGCGCATGTCGGCGCTCGCGCTGGCAGTGACGATGCAGCGTGAAGTCGGCATTGAGCCTGTCCTCCACTTCGCCTGCCGCGACCGAAACGTGATCGGCATGCAATCCGATTTACTCGGCGCGTGGGCGCTCGGCGTTCGCAACCTCATTGCCATCACCGGCGATCCGCCCAAGCTCGGCAACTATCCCGATGCCACCGCCGTGTTCGATGTCGATGCGATCGGTCTCGTCAACATCATCAACCGGCTGAACCACGGACTCGATCTCGCGGGCAACCCCATCGGCGAGCCGACAGGCTTCTGCATCGGCGTCGGGTTCAATCCCGGCGCGATCAACCTCGACGAAGAGATCCGCCGTCTCGATTGGAAGATCGAGGCGGGCGCAGAGTACATTGTCACGCAGCCGGTATTCGATCTGAAAATTCTCGAGCGCGCAATGAAGCGCATCGAGTACGTCAAGCTGCCGCTGCTTTGCGGCATCTGGCCATTGATTTCCTATCGCAACGCAGAGTTCATGAACAATGAAGTTCCCGGCGCAAGCGTGCCCGCAGAAATTCTGGATCGCATGCGCAAGACCACGACGAAGGAAGAAGGCTTTGCCGAGGGAGTGAAGATTGCGCGAGAAACATACGAGCACGTCAGAAGCGAAGTCGCCGGCATTCAACTCTCCGCGCCGATGGGAAGGATTGAAGGTGTTATGATGATTTTGGAGAAGAACTGAAGAACAGAGTCTGTGCAAATTTTGTGATGCGTTCTACCATGAAAAGGATCCTGAATAATCCCAGAGGAATTTGTTGTTTGACGTTGAAAGTCCAATAGCTTAGATTGGAATCAAGACACCGGAGTGAAAGTATGTTCAACGTGTATCGTCTCAACGCCGCAGAACTCACGCCCGATTTCGTCGAGGCTCTTAAAGTTCAGTTCAAAGGCAAAGAGATCAAGATTATCGTAAGTGAAGCGGATGAGACAGATTATATTCTGAGTTCGCCTGAGTACAGAGACGAACTACTCAGAAGAATCCAAGACATACGCGAGGGGAAGAATATTGTCGTTCCCGATCAAAATGCATTCAAGTGAGATCGATTGCCTTCCACGCTGACGCCTACGAGGAGTTCACAGAGTGGGCGCGAATAGACAAGAAGATATTTGAAAGAATCGACAACCTGATTCGAGAATCGCTCCGCACGCCATTCTCTGGGACGGGAAGGCCAGAACCATTGAAGTACAAATTTAAAGGATGCTGGTCACGCCGAATCACTGACGAACACCGATTGATCTACACCGTGTCAGATGATTTCATCACCATCGTATCGTGCAGATCGCACTACAAATAAAACCGAGCCTCACCATGACCAATGGACATTGTCGGGCGAATTCTGAGGCCTTCACCTGCTATCTTGCTCGCCATCATAGATCAAGGGTCTTCTTGCCTGCTGGTTTTCCAATTACAGCGCCGATGGGAAGGATTGAGGGTGCTATGATGATTTTGGAGAAGTGACCCTGCACGAACTCATGGCGATGTATGCATTGATGCTCTTCTGTAGAGTGCAGATCACTATAGTGCAGTTAGCTTCTGGCTGTATTCAATTGTGCTCATAATGTTGCAGAGCCAATGCAGCGCTCTGCAACTTCACGAGTTCCTTCTCCAGTTCGCGATGGAACCGTTCTCGACTTGGATTCATAAAAGTGCACCATCCATTTTTGCCAACTCACCGAATGGCGTCATCGCTTCGCGCCGCTCATAGACAATATCAATTTTCTGGTCGCCGAGGCGCTCTTTGAGCCGGGACTTTATGTGAACCACTGTCCAAAATTCCTCGTCAGTATCGCCAACAATAAGAATATCAATATCTCCTCCCCGTTTCGTATCGTCAACCCGCGAGCCGAACAGATACACCTCCACTCCCGGCAAAAATTCGTGAACTGTTTTTTTTATGATGTCAATTTCACGTAGTGTCAGTCGCATGAAGACTTCCTTTGTTCAATGAGACATTCGACTAACCACTTGATGCAAACTTTCTACGACATAATCAATATCGCCCTCGGTATTGCTTTTGCCAAACGCAAACCGCAGCGTCGCTTTCGCTGTCTTTGCGTCGCGGCCCATCGCCAACAACACGTGCGATGGCTGCATGCTTCCCGATGTACACGCAGAGCCGCTCGTCACCGCAATTCCTTCCAGGTCCATATTCATCAGCAACATCTCGCCTTCCAACTGAATCTTGCTGCTGTCAAATGAAACGTTGAGGATATGCGGCAAGCGCTCCACCGGGTGACCATTGATAAGCGCTGAGGGAAATGCCGCGCGGATTCTGGATTCGAGATTCTGGCGCAGAGACGCGAGGCGCTGCATCTCCGTCGGCATTGCTGCCATCGCAAGCTCAACGGCTTTCGCAAACCCGACAGCCAGCGGCAAGTTCTCCGTACCGGGACGACGCCCTCTCTCCTGTCCGCCGCCGAAGAGCAACGATTCGATCTCCACGCCGCGGCGGATGAACAGCGCGCCGATTCCCTTGGGCCCGTAGAGCTTGTGCACCGACAGAGTCATCAGATCAACGTCGAGATCTTTCACATCAACCGGAATCTTGCCGAGTGTTTGCACTGCATCGGTGTGCACGAGAACCCCACGCTCGTGTGCGGCTGCAGAAATCTCTTTCAGCGGATAGATTGTTCCAACTTCATTGTTGGCGTGCATGATGGAGACGAGACAGGTTTTGTCTGTGATCGCATGGCTGACCTGCTGAGCATCCACGAATCCGTTTGAGTCAACTGGAAGAACAGTAACAACGAGTCCTTCTTCCTTCAACATCTCGCATGGCTCAAGAACGGCATGATGTTCCGCCGCCGATGTGATCAGGTGATTCTTCCCACTCCTTCGGGCTGCGCGGGCTACGCCGATCAACGCAAAGTTGTCTGCCTCCGTTCCTCCGCTAGTGAAAAATAGTTCGCCCGGCTGCGCGCCGATTGCGCGAGCAATCGTGCCTCGCGCATTCTCGAGCGCCGACTTTGCCTGTTGACCGAACCAGTGAACCGACGATGCGTTGCCGAACGTCTCTGCGAAGTACGGGCGCATTGCATCGAGCACACGGTCGTCCAGCGGCGTCGTGGCGGTATGATCAAGATAGATGCGACGATTCATTGAGCTTCATGTTCCACGGTTTGTGTGAGAACTACCCGACCTCATCACCTCAACGAGTTTACGACCTCGTTGAGTCGTAGACCGGAAGGAGTGCGCCGATTTTCACACAGCCTCAATAATTCAGGGTTCAGGTCTCAGGGTTCTTGGTTTTGGTTCTTCAACATACGCGGAGTGCAACTTGATCGGCTCAGCACGTTTCGATCGCATGCGGAGGTTCAACATTTCCACAAACACCGAGAACGCCATCGCAAAGTACACGTAGCCTTTGGAGATGTGCTGATCAAAACCCTCGGCAATCAACGTCACGCCAATCAGCAATAAGAAACTCAGGGCGAGCATTTTGATAGTCGGATGTTCTTCGACGAATGAACTGATCGCTCTGGCAGCCAGCATCATCACGCCGACTGCAATGATCACGGCAGCAACCATCACCTCGATGCGGTTTGCCATCCCGACAGCCGTGATCACAGAGTCAAGCGAGAACACGATGTCAAGCAACAAAATCTGAACGATGATGCTCGAGAATTTCGGCTTCACCTTCACCGATGCTTCGCCGTCCACTCCCTCGAGCTTGTCGTGAATCTCGTGCGTGCTCTTCGCGAGGAGAAACAATCCGCCAAGGACGAGGATCAAATCCCGGCCCGAGATTTCCGCCCCCAAAAGAGTGAACAACGGCGACGTCAATTTCATCACCCATGAAAGCGAGAGCAACAACAAAATACGAGTGATGGTTGCCAATGCCAGGCCCGTGCTTCGCGCCCTGGCCTGCTGTTCCTTCGGCAGCTTGCCGGACAGAATCGAAATGAAGATGATGTTGTCGATCCCCAACACAATCTCCAGCACGGTCAGCGTGACCAGTGCGACCCACGCTTCGGGACTGAATAGCCAATCCATTGCGTATGCTCCTTTATGGTGTGCGAATCTTTCGGGAGGTTGTTTTTCCTTTTCTGAACAAACTACTTTGAGCGCTTCAGCCCATCAACAAAAAGTGCAATGCCCCCGAGCGTGAGCAGTAATCGTTTCTTCCAATTTGGGTAAGCCATAGCTTCACTCTGCATCGGAAAGCGTCGCGAGAAACTGCTTTGTCTTCGCGAGGCGCGGTCGATCGATTGCAACGCGCACGGGAAGCGCCGCGGCAGCTTCAAATGCGCGGCGAGCCTCCTTTCGCTTTCCCCAATCAACATACAACACACCAAGTTCATAGTGATGACGCATCACGTCGGGCGCAAGTGCAACGGCCTTCTTCAGAGCAGCCTCCGCTTCGGCGTACCCGCCGTCGGGAAGATCGCCAAGGAACAGCGCAGCGAGTTGCTTCTGCACCCAACTCACATTGGCGAGCGCCCGGTAAAGCGATCCGCGTATGGAGTACGCGGCATCATTCGCCGGATCAAGCGCGATGGCTTTGTCAACCTCTGATTGCAGCTCGGTAGAGATGCTTACCTGGTCTTTGATTCCGGCGTTCAGCGCGAGGTACCCGAGCGTCGCAGCGAGCCACGTGTGTCCTTCGGCGTTCGCGGAATCGAGGCGGATGCACCGACGCGCGTACTCTTCTGCCTTTTTGAAGTACGGCTCACCCTCGCCATTCTCCTTCACTTCGCCCGCACACACATACACGCGGGCAAGCCGCCACAGCAACTCAGCATCAAGAGGGTGCTGCACCAGCGACTCCTCGTATGCTGCGATTGCCGTAGGATAGTCGATGCGAAGGAATGATTCATCCCCCCGGGCGAGCAGACCAGCACCATCATCACCACCAAAAACAAACAGTGAGCAAAACAGAAGAGAGAGCATCGTCATTACAAAAAATATTTGTCGCATCATGGAATTCGAGCAGCCCCGTGTTCGCAGATGATCGTCGGGTTCAGAATCTGCACTCTTCCTCCTTGAGGATGGACAACCTCGACGTACAAGACGTCCACGCCCGACGTCAGGGGAATGCGGCACTCTTGCGTGTACCCTTCAACAAACGAATTTGGTTCCTGCATTTCAACAGAAACTCTTCTGACATCGATCGTGTCGCCTTTTGTCGTGCACGCATGAAGCACAAGAAGCTGTTCGGATGACAGTTTTGTACAGCCGAAAACGATAGTGTCTGCGTCAGCAAATTGCGAGAGCCGCGTTAGTGCGATGCGTGTTCCCTCGACCGCAACTCCACCCCCTTTGAGTGGAGAGAGTTGCGCATCGCCACCAATCATATCTCCTGAAAGACTGCGTTCGCTCGTCGCAGTCGCATGCACGTCGCGTTCATACACACGCCACGTGTGTCGTCCGAGCAATGCAAGATTAAAGAACGATCGACGTAATCTGTAGCGAGAGGCGGCGGCATCGGTTCGCGAAAGAAGCGTATCCATAACAATCCACTGCGGTGAGCAACGTCTGATGATCGCAGAGATATCAAGCCCAAGATCGGTAGCGATCTTCGAGTTCAATCCCGAATAGTCAATCGTGTACAATCCTGCCCGTTGCGCGACATGTCCAAAGCCGGTCAACAGTGTGTCACTCGGTTGCGAATGGTTCTTGACCCAATCGCCGATTGCCATCCGTTCCTCTTCGATGAGATGCGTGTTAAACGTGTGTCGTTGAACGAAACGCTGCAATCGCGGAAAATAGAAGATCGAGTATGCGGCGAGTACGAGGACGCCAAAAAGAAACGCGAGTCGGTGGAATCTCTTGACGATGAACTCATGGAACAGGAGAATTGCCTGCACTGCCGTCAGGAACAAGGGAACGACATAGTACCATCCCATCCGCTCTCCCGGATTGTAGATGTAGTACAGCAGCAGGTAGGCGCACACCACAGGAAGAAAAACGAAAAGCGTGAACAGCTTTGCGTGATCCTTCCGACGAACCTGGCGAACAACCGCGACTCCGTACGCAATTACCCCGACGATCACACCGGCAAGAAACAATCTGTTCTCCGCTTTGAAGAGCGACTCAAGAAATGGAAACCAATGCGCCGACGCACTTTGATGAAACTTAAGCTTTGCAAATGCAGTTTGCGGCAACGGACTTCCGAAGACGATTGTGCTGAAACCGACCCAGACAAGCAATGGCGCCAGCCCGTAGAGTGCTGCTTGCATGATGAAATCCCTGCGCGTTGCGCGTTCCTTCAGGTCGGGGAAGTTGCGCGCAGCATGGGCAAGCACAAGAACACCGACAACGGGAGTTGCGTCAAGCTTCGAGATGATCGCAAGCGCCGCAAGGAGGAAGAACCGCTTGTTGTCGTTTCGAGTATAGAAGAAGAAACACGCCAGCAGAATTGCAAGATGAATTGGCGTCTCCATGCCGCTCTTCACGTTGATCAGGAACAAATCGGCAGTGAGCATCAGTGCGGCCCACGCGGGAAACAGAAATGCGTCGCGCTCGCCGAGATGAAGACTCAACAGCCGCAGCGAGAAGTAACAGGCAAGCATCAGCCCGATGAACGCGGCAACATAAAGGCTGTGTACTGGTGTGAGGATGCGGGTGAAGGCAAAACCGCCGGCAACAATCCCATGCACAAAACTCGAAATCCCAAAGATCGGACCGTCGGCGATGTTGTAGCAATAGAAACTGCCGCGGGCAAAATTGTCGAGGTATTTCAAGATGATGGCGCCGTCGTCGCCGAGAGGTGCATCAGGCCACACCGCGAAGAAGAATATCGCCGCTGTCAACGAAAGCAGTACCTCGGCAAGGCGCGGCCGACGGACAACGACCATCAACCATGCGGCATAGAAGAGCAACAGCCACATGAGAACAAGAGCGCGCACGCCTACAATCAACGAGGCAAGAAACGCAACGCCGGCTCCCAGCAGCAAGGCAGGCACGATCATTCGGGCGTGATTCGTCGATCTATCGCTTGCGTTCAACACGCCTGCCTTCAATTACGATCACAAACTCGCCCTTGATTTCTTTGGCGGAGAATTTCTTGTGAAGCTCTGTCGCGGTTCCGTAGAACATCTGTTCATCGGGCATCGTGAGGTCGAATGCGACGCAGACTCTGCGCGTGTCGGCGAACGTTTCCGCGAGATCGCGCAGCAGCGGAACAAGTCGGTACGGCGTGTCCATCAGAACAATCGTCCTCCGTTCCTGCATCAATTGTTTCAGCTCGGCGCGGCGGCGTTCTTTCTTTGGCGACAGCCACCCATAAAACAAAAACTGATCGATGGAGAAGCCGGAAACGGTAAGCGCAGGCATCAGCGACGAGGCGCCCGGAATCGGGACGAGCTTGATCTTTTGCTCGATGGCTTTGCGGACGAGCATCTGGCCGGGGTCGGAAAACACCGGCGTGCCGCAGTCGGAAACGAGCGCAACGGATTTTCCATTCTTGAGGTGGGCGAGAATATTGTACGATGCAGCGCTCTCGTTGTGTTCGTTCAGCGACTCGACCGGCTTTTCGATCTGAAAGTGTCGCAGGAGCCGCTCGCCTTCGCGGCGCTCTTCATACACAACCAGATCAACAGATCGAAGGACGCTCAGCGCACGAAACGTGATGTCGTCCAGATTTCCGATCGGGGTCGCGACCAGGTACAGCACTCCACTCACTTACATCTCCTCCCGCACAACAACATTGCGACTCCTCCGCTCCTCCCACTCTTGAACTGCCGCGACAATCAGCGCAGTCGCAGGAACAGCAATGAGAAGCCCGATGAACCCGAGGAAATATCCGAACACCATCAAGCATAAAATGAGTAGCACGGGATGCAATCCGACTTCAGCGCCAATGATCTTCGGGCCGAGCACGGTGGCTTCGAGAAGTTTTTGTGAGAGATAGAGAATGATCACGCTCAGCACTTTGGCCAGAACCGGGCCGCCGCTGAACAACGCGACGATCGAAGCGACAATCAAGCTCGTGATGAGTCCGATGTACGGTATGAAATTCAGGATGCCGGTCATGATGCCGAGAACAAGCGCGTAGTCCACGCCAACAATCCACAGCACGACGCCGGAGAGCGTGCCCTGGATCGCCGCAACAATCACGGCGCCGCGGAAATACTTGCCGAGTATCTTGTCGATCTTCGCAACGATTTCGCCAGCGCGCTCCTTGTTCTGCGCAGGAATGAAGCCACTCAACCGACCCGTCACATCGGGAAAATCCTTGAGAATGTAGAAGATCAAGAAGGGAATGATGATGACGTTGATCAGATGAAACGCCAGTGAAGACACTCCGCTGACGAAGCCGAAGATGCCTTCGAAGAGCGTTCTGAGGAAACTCTCGATCCGCGGCGTAATCGTCTCGCTGATGAATTGTCGCGCCTCATCGACAGAAATCCCGAACCGACCCAACAACTCGAAGAGTCGTCCTTGCACCACAAAGTCCGATGCTGACCGCGTTACGTCGGCGATGGCATTGATGATCGATTCAAACTGCCTGACTGCAACCGGAACAACGAACAGCAATGCAGTCACCACAACGGCAATGGACAAAAACACAAGCACCAGCGATGACACCCACCGCGGCCACCGCTTCTGTTCAAGTCTGACGACGAGAGGATTGAGAATGTACGCAATCAGAAATGCGATGACGAACGGCGCAAGAAGTCCGCTGATGGAGTTGAAGAACCACAGCACAAAAAGAATCGCGGAGA
>JACRFA010000183.1 GCA_016218065.1 Ignavibacteriota bacterium
AGCTTGTTGAAGAGAACGTCGCCCAGCTGTTGCGTTGAGTTGATGTTGAACTGCCCTCCGGCATCCCTGTAGATTTCCTTGACGAGGTTATCGATCTGACGTTCCAGTTCCTTCGACATCGTTGCGAGGTACTCAACGTCGAGCGTCACGCCCGCAGCTTCCATCCGAGCCAGAACAGAGACGAGCGGGAATTCAAGTTCTTCGCAGAGCTTCAGTTGCTCAAGGTCGGCGAGCTTCTTTCGTTGAGCGCCGCACAAGCGGAAGGCCGCATCGGCCTGCTGCGCGTAATAGTTTGTGAGCAACTCGACCGGCACGTCGGCAATCTGTCTCTGGCTCTTTCCTTTCCCCACAACCTCTTCGTATGACATCAGCCTGTAGCTGAAATGTTCCATTGCCATCGCCTCAAGCGTATGCTGCCCGTCGGCGCGCAGAATGTAGTTCGCGACCATCGGATCGAATGCTGCTCCCTGCACGTCAACGCCGTGAGCATGCAGCGCCAGCATGTCGCATTTGATATTCTGTCCGATCTTCTTGATGGAAGGATTTTCGAGAATCGGCTTGAGCTTTAAGAATACGACGTTGAGGGGAATGCCCGCATGAGTAGGGTTCGGGGTTAGCGGTTCGGGGATTGAGATCGAAAAGAGATCGCCTGCAGTGGATTCATGAACGCCCGACTCGGACTGAACCGGAATGTAGTATGCTTCGCGCTCTTGCAGGGCAAACGCGATTCCAATGACTTCAGTGCGCAGCGGATCGCGGTCTCGCAGCGCTACATGCAGCACAAATGAATCTGAAGCGCCAAGCTTCTTCGCCAACAAATCCAATTCATTCGGTGAAGTAACACAGTGATAGACATGTTCATCGGAGTTGATGTCGGTAATGGATTGAGGTTGTGCGGGAGTGAGGGCCTCAGTGTTTTTCAACCCATATTCTGTCTTCGTCGAAACAATGCCGGCAAACTTGTTGGCGAGCGAACGAAACTCCAATTCGCCAAAGTACTTGACGAGCGCTGAAGTGTCGGGCGTATTCGCTTTCAATCCGTGGAAGTCGATTCTCACTGCTACATCAGTGTGAATCGTGACAAGCTTCTTTGACAGAAACGCCAGCTCGCGATTATTGATGAGCTTCTCGCGCAATCCCTTCTGCGGAATTTCTCCGACATGCTCATACAATTCCTCCATGCTTCCGTATTTCTGGATGAGCGGGATTGCAGTCTTCTCGCCGATGCCCGGAACACCGGGGACGTTGTCGCTCTTGTCGCCAATCAGTCCGAGCACGTCGGTCACTTGCTCCGGCTTGACGCCAAATTTTTGGAGGACTCCTTGTTCATCAACAACCTCTGCATCTTCTCCTGCTTTGCCGGGACGCAGAATCTTGATGAACGGCGTAATGAGTTGCATGAAGTCTTTGTCGCCCGTGACCATGTACGTGACGACTTTTTCCTTCTCCGCCACGCGCGCCAGCGTTCCAATGACATCATCCGCCTCATAGCCCGGCTCTTCGATGACGGGGACGTGAAACGCCCGCACGACATCCTTCAACAGATTCATTTGTCCCGCCATATCCTCGGGCATCTTCTGTCGTGTTGCCTTGTAGTCCTTGAACATCGCGTGACGAAACGTCGGGGTCTTCGTATCGAACACGACAGCAATGTGTTCAGGCTTCTCGTCTTCGAGGATCCTCATGAGCGCGGTGGTGAATCCGTAGATCGCGCTCGTGTTCACTCCTTTGCTGTTGATGAGGGGACGGGAGATGAATGCGTAGTACGCGCGGTACGCGAGAGCCATGCCGTCGAGCAGAAAGAGGCGTTCAGGGTTTTGGTCAAAACGCTGAGCCGGTTTGCGAAGTGTCTGAATTGAATTCGTGGAGTTGTCTGGGTTCATTATGCTAGTCGACGCGCGATATCGTTGAGTTGCGGGCAAAAAAAACAAGAAATCAGAAAATTATTCGACCACGCCAAGTGTGAAGAGAGCACAAGCTTCAATTTACGACACGGTTTCAGGTGTAACAACCCCGAGTCTTTTCATCAGCCGGGACTTGTCGAGCACGCGCAATTGATGGCAAAGTGCGACAGATGCTTCATCAAGACCTGCTTCGCCCTTATTGATTTGTACTGAAGTGGGGGGAGATGCCCTACGGAGATTTGTGGTCAGTGGAATAGTGAGAACTGTCGTTGAAAATTTGCTGATGACGTCATTCTGGAAGACGATAACGGGTCGCACTCCTGATTGCTCTGAGCCTTTGGTAGGATTCAAATCTGCAAGCCATACCTCGCCTCTGCTGACAGTCATTGCTTGTCTTCTCGCTTCAGACCTGCCGCGTATTCGGAAAGCCCGCTGTCGGCGAGGAGTGAATCCTCTCCGCTCGCCTCTTCGTACATGATTCTCAAGCTGTTTTCGTCAAGGGATGCAATTTGTTTTGAGTGCGACTTCGATTTGAGGATAGCAAGGAATCTGGTCACGCGCTGCACATCTTCATCGCTCAAGCGTCGAAGTTCTTCGACCAGTTGTTCTCTCGCTATCATCCTTCACCTTTCGATTGAATTTCTCACTCAATGTAGAACATACTGCTGTAAGAGGCAAGACGCGCTCAATAACTGGTCCCGACCAGAGTCTCTCGCCTGCCTGTTCTGCGAGTCATCGACCGTCAGGCGGGCCCCGCCAGAAGCTCCATAAAAACTCACCTCTGTTCTCACTTTTAGAGATTCCGGAAAACGCCGAGAAAACATGTTGATAGTTTTTTGATTGTCATTCTGTCCCGACGGTGTCGGGACCAACTGCTTTCCATGTTGGGACGGAGTGAAGAATCCAGAACAGGTTACTGGATTCTTCGCCTCTGTGATCCCGACTATGTCGGGACAGAATCGCAATGGTAGGACGATTCCCGATGGGGAATCTCTTCTCACTTGTCTTGACTGTTTGGTCTTCCCCCTTTATCTTGGACATGCATCTCACGGCGGCAGGTCGCCGTTTATCTCACGCCTCAAATTCATTCTCCGGGGGGAGTCTGACTTTTTCCCGAACGTCATGAAATCATTTTTTCTCAAGGCATTCTGTTGTCTTGCAGCTTTGCAAGTTGGAGACAGCTACGCTCAGCTACGTGCGAGATCAAATTCTGCAGATCGACAAACACCTCGTCGTGAATTGGGCGCTCCTTTCCTGCAAAGCTTCGGTTCACAGGAGTACGGAAGATACGTGCAGAACTGGTCTATCGTTCAAGATGCGCGCGGTGTTATGTACTTCGCGACGAACGACGGCGTTCTCGAATTCGATGGCGTGTCGTGGCGACTTCTTCCGGCGCCGAACGGATCTGTTGTACGGTGCGTCGGCATTTCGAATGAAGGTCGCGTGTACGCGGGGGCGCAAAACGAATTCGGATTTCTTGCTCCCGATTCTTCGGGAAGAATGACCTATTCGTCGCTGCTTTCCTTCGTACCATCAACCGAGCACGAGTTTGGAAGCATACGAGCGCTCATGACCATATACGGCAGCGTTTTCTTTCTCTCCAACTCACATCTCTTCCGCTGGGATGTACAGCAAGAGAAGATGCGATTGTGGAGAAGTCACACCAACTTCAAAGGCGGGTTTGCCGTCGCCAATCAGTTGTACGTTCAGCAGGATGGTACGGGGTTGATGAAATTGCAAAGCGATTCTCTTGTGGAGATTCCGTTCGGCAAGGCGTTTGCGGACCAGCGCGTGTATTGCATGTTGGCGAATGACTCTGGAAGAAATGAAATCCTGATTGGTACCCGGCAGGGTTTGTTCCGCCATGACGGCGATTCTCTCCGGCGCTTCCCAACGGATGCGGACAACCTTCTCGGTGAGTACCGTCTGCAGCACTGCGCGTACCTGCCCGATGGTTCGCTCGCTCTGGCGACGGAGAGGCGAGGGGTTATCATCATGAATCGTAGCGGTCATGTGCAACAAATTCTCGACAAGTCATCGGGCTTGCGCGATGTCCATGTCAAGTTCATCTATGTTGATCGGCAGGGCGGCATGTGGCTTGGGTTGAACAACAGCATCGCCCGATACGAAGTGTCATCGCCGTCGACATTTTTCCGTGGAACGCCCGGAATGGAAAACGGCGTCGTTGGTCTGACGAGACACAAAGGCACTCTGTACGCTTCGACAGGCTTAGGAATATATTACTTGCTGCCAGCGAAATCTTCCGACGAGCTCCCGGAGTTCAAACCCGTGCGCGGCATAGTCGCGCAATGCGGTCCTCTGCTGTCAATCAATGGAATGTTGTTTGCCGGAACAGGCGACGGCATCTATCAAATTGACGGCGACCGGTCGCGTCCTGTTCTTCGAGGAAGCGCCGACCGTTTTTACGTTTCGCCACACGACTCGACTCACATCTATGTGGGATTTTATGATGGATTGGGTTTGATGTCCGTTGCGGACGGTCGTTTCAACTACCTCGGCCGAGTTCCGGGAATCAAAGAACAAATACGGCACATCGCCGAAGATCGCGACGGCGCTCTCTGGCTTGGCATCCCGAACCAAGGGCTGTTTTCAGTTCAAGGCATTTCGTGGAACGTCCAATCGCAAGCATTTGAAGCGAGCCTGCGAATACGGCGGATGACGTCAACGAAAGAATTATCCCTCAATTGGATTTTCCCGTTTAGGGCCGGCGATCGGATAGTACTGGCAACATCAAGGGGATTGCACCGCTTCGATCCATCGCGCAACTTGTTTCTTGTCGATTCATTGTTTGGAGAGTCGTTTGCAGATTCGACTTCCGCTTTTAGTGACTTTGCACTCGACGATCATGGAAATTTGTGGATGCAGCATGAGTACCGAGGTCAATCGAGTTTCGGCAGGCTTGTACCGCAAGCAAGCGGGGATTATGAATGGGAGAGCCGTCCGCTTGCAGGAGGCTCCGGTTTCGGTCCGGTGTGGGCGCTATGGGCTGACGGTGACAGCGTAATATGGCTCGGCGGAACTGATGGTGTGCTGCGCTACGACGCACGCCAGTCAAAACCGAAGGCGCTCGAATTCTCAACGCTCGTTCGTCGCATTACCACAAAAGACGATTCGCTCCTCTTTGGCGGATATGCTCGCAGTAATCTAATACCGGGTCCATCCCTCACGTATGCGTTCAACGCATTGCGATTCGAATACGCAGCCCCGAGCTACGACGCGGTCTCCGAAAACAGATATCAATATCTTCTGGAGGGCTTTGACGCCGCGTGGTCTTCGTGGACGAAGGAACCGAAGAAAGACTACACGAACCTTCCTGCCGGTCATTTCAGTTTTCGAGTCAGATCAAAAGACTTGTATGGTCGCATCGGGAAAGAGGCAACATACACATTCTCCATTCTGCCGCCGTTTTGGGAAACATGGTGGTTCAGAGGGATCGTTGTTCTGTTGCTGGTTTTAGTTGGTCCGCTAATCTATTACCGGAGGGTAAGTCAACTGAAGAAGGAGCAGCGCCGTCAACAAGAATTCTCGCGCCAGTTGATTGAAAGTCAGGAAGCGGAACGAAAACGAATTGCCAATGAGCTGCACGACAGTCTCGGACAAAATCTGTTGGTGATAAAGAATCGCTCGGCCCTTGCAACACAAGTCGTTCAAGACAATCCGAAGGCGCTGAAACAGTTAACCGAGATCGAAGCAACGGTGACCGACGCAATCAAAGAGGTGCGGCACATCTCGCAGAATCTTCATCCGTATCAACTTGAAGCAATCGGGCTGTCGGCGGCAATACGTTCCATGCTCACCAAAGTCTCCGAGTCAACGGAAATCACGATCACGGGAGAAGTGGAAGAGATTGATGGCGCCGTTGACAAACATGAAGAGATCAATCTGTACCGTGTCATTCAAGAAGGGCTGAATAATATCCTCAAGCATTCAGGTGCAACAAAGGCTTCGGTCATCGTTCGGAAGAATGAGAGTACGCTTATTATTTCCATGGTGGACGACGGAAAAGGATTCGCTGCTAAGCCGGCCTCTCATCAGCATCTCAGCGGTATGGGTTTGAGAGACATTGCTGAACGGGTTCAGTTGATGAAGGGAACGCATACGATTGAATCATCTCCGGGAAAAGGAACGAAGGTTGAAGTGAGGATTCCCATTGAAGCGTCCAAAGGACTTTTGTAGTATTGGCGTATGGCGTTTCGGAGTAACGGTGTTTGTTCACACACAATGAAAGGAGTGAGCGTAATGACGGCATTTGCAAAATCGCACAAAGAGTTGCGTGTGTACAAGAATTCATTTGAGTCAGCAATGGAGATTTTTCGGATCACGAAAACATTTCCATCGGAAGAAAAATATTCTCTAGTGGACCAGATTCGAAGATCATCAAGATCGGTCTGCACGAATCTTTCTGAAGCCTGGCGTAAGCGCAGGTACAAAGCCGCATTCATTGCAAAGTTGAGTGATTCAGAGACTGAGGCGTGCGAGACTCAAGTTCATCTCGAATTCGCTCTTGCGTGTGGGTACATGGACCAGAAGACTGCCTCGCAGCTCGAGGAGCGTTATGAACAAATTCTCTCCCAATTGGTTTTGATGATAGATAAGGCTGATAGTTGGTTAATTGCGCCCAAGCAGCGACAGAACAAAAAATGAAACACACGATACTAATCGCCGACGACCACCCGCTTATCCGCAAGGGACTGAAGGAAGTCATCGAAGAGTCCACAGAGTTCACGATTGTTGCAGAGACGGGGGACGGAGAATCTGCGCTTCAGTTTGTAGAACAATTTCAGCCCGACATTCTCATTCTCGACCACAACATGCCCAAGAAAAACGGGCTTGATGTCGCCAGAGAACTCAGGGAGAAGAACAATCCTGTGAAGATCATTGTTCTCACGATGCACAAAGAGCAAGAGGCGTTTGACGCGGCAATGGACCTTGGGGTGATGGGATTTGTATTGAAAGACAACGCACTCACGGATATCGTGACATGCCTCTCGATGGTCGCAGAAGGAAAACCGTTCATCAGTCCCCTGGTATCCGAGTTTCTCTTGAAACGAGCCGACAAGAAAGAGTATGATGCGTTGGGACTGAAACGATTGACCGCTGCAGAAAGAAAAGTTCTCTCCCTCATCGCACAAAACAAATCATCAAAAGAAATAGCCGACATGCTGTTCATCAGCAGTAGAACGGTCGAGAATCACAGGGCGAACATCTGCGCGAAGCTTGGTCTCAAAGGACCGAATGCGTTGCTGAGGTTTGTGATTGAACATTCCTCGGTTCTAAACGCAAGCCCGAAGAGTTTATAGAGTTTATCGAGTTCATAGAGTTTGTAGAGTGCTTCAAACACAGGCAGTTCTACGAGCTCAACAAACTCAATGAACTCTCATGCAGACTTTTGCGATCCTCTCGCAAAAACACATCTAAGTAATCCCACCTACACAAGATGAGCGATCCTACTCACGGAATCCCGCCTTCCGCACAGTAGATTTTTGCAACTGCTTTTCTGTTCAACTTCTTCACCCAGTGGCCAAATGACTGTAATGATCGTGGACGATAACGCTCGTATGCGTGACGTCATCAAATCAATGTTCGACGAGCCTGAGACTCGCGTGGTAGAATGCGCGAGCGGAGACGAAGCCGTGCGCCGTTACGATACGGCATCGCCGGATTGGGTCTTGATGGACATTCGCTTGAAAGGGATGGACGGAATTACCGCGAGCCGCACAATCATCAATCAGCATCCGGAAGCGAAAGTCATCATCGTAACCGAATGCATGGAGCCGGCGCTGCGCGACGCTGCGCGGACGATGGGAACGTACGGTTATGTCGCGAAGGAAGATTTGTTCAGCGTGAAAAGGATTATGGGATTATGAACTGGCTACAACTCGTCGCGGCGGGCGATGTCGGCGTCCAATTCCTCCTGGTGGTCGGAGTAGTATGCGAGCGCCGAATAGATTTGTCCGAGGGTCAAATATGGATGTTGAAAGTGCAATTCTTCGGGGCTCCAACCGTACGCGTGCTTTGCAACGACAAGCTCAATGACTTTGAGAGTTGTCCCCTTGATGATGGGAACGGAATTCTCATCGAGTATGATATGGTCATATTTCGTTTCAACGATGGACATCGAAGCCTCGCTATTGTAGACCTAATCGATTCGTTTCAAAGGAAAGATACCGACTTTGCAACATAAAACACAAGCAGTCGCGGTGAGGACGAAAGTAGATTTGTTCAGCGTGAAAAGGATTATGGGATTATGAGAAGAGAAAACCACGAAGGCGCGAAGGCACGAAGTTTCTTTGGGAAAAATACACGGCTTTCTTCGCGTTTTAGTGACCTCATGGTTCCGTCTTTTTGTGGTTAGGGTTTTCTCCGAGGGAGTCTCGACGAGTCGTCTACGATCCGTAGGGAGTCGTCGTCCTTCGGACAAGTTCTTTGACATATCAAATCAACATCAACAAACTCACGAGGGGTTTATGAAACGCTTCACCACCACGCTCTTGCCTCTTTTCGCGTTGCTGCTAACAACAACAGCGGCGATTGCACAAACAGTCTATAACACCACCGGCACGTACACCCGGATTGTTCCCGCAACAGGGACGTACACACTCACGGCGGTTGGCGCCGATGGCGGCGACAGTTACAATAGTAATTTACCGGGAGGAGCGGGGGCAACCATCCAGGCAAGCTTCACACTGAACGTGGGTGATACGCTAACGATGTTCGTTGGAAACAATGGTGAGGATGGACTCATTGATGCCCGTGCTGCTGGCGGTGGAGGTGGCGGCACGGCAGTGATTCTCAATGGAACGCATGTGCTCATTGCGGCAGGTGGTGGTGGCGGCGCATCGCGGTCTCTTGCCGGCTTTGGTGGAGTCGCGAATACGAATTCCGTCGCGGGCGCGGGCGCTTCACCTGAAGGTGCCGGTGGTGGTGGATTTAACGCAATCGCACTAAACCCTGCCATCGGATGTACCTCAACGCAAGGTGGGAGACAGGGCACGTTGATTTCCATTGGCGGTGCAGCTGAAGGATACACTGTTAGTTGCGGCACGTCGGGCGGTAATGGCGGAGAAGGTTTCGGCGGCGGCGGCGGCGCCAATTTCCAAACCGGTGGTGGTGGCGGAGGATACAAGGGGGGCGATGGCGGTGCGAACAGCAGTGATGGTGGTGATGGAGGGGACTCGTTTGTAAATACAGGAGTCCGTGACGGAACGGTTGTCTCGGCAACGGCAGGAACGAATGGGGGCAGCACCGGCGATGCTGATGGCTCGGTGACGTTTACTCCTGCAATAATACAGGGAGAGGCGAACATTCAGGGAAATGGAGTGAGCATTTCGGACGGCGATAATTCGCCTTCGCCGGCAGACCATACCTATTTCGGAGTTGTGCCGAATGGATCGAGCGTGAACAGAACATTCACCATCCAGAATCTGCACGTATCGGAAAACATGTCCGTGGGTGCGATAAGTCTGACGGGCACAGATGCGACCGAGTTCTCCATTTCAGGAATTACATTTCCGGTAACGCTAGCACCAAGCGGATCCACAACATTTGTCGTCACGCTGAATTCCACTTCGAGTTCGATACGAACAGCAAAAGTAAACATCATGAATAGCGACTTGGATGAGTTCATCTACGATTTCACCGTGCAGGGAAACAGCAATCCGCCAACAGTAACCTACACGCCGCTGACCAACGCCGGGTCAACATCGAATCGCATCCTCACCGGCTTCGCAACGATTACCGATGATTTCGGAGTCTCAAGCGGTGCGAGTCTTCCTCGCTTCTATTTCAAGAAATCAACTGACGCGAACGCGTTCGTCGGCAACACCTCGGCGGACAATGGATGGAAGTACGTTGCCGCGGGCAACAGCACAAGTCCGTACGACTTTACAATTGATTACGCGATTCTCTTTGGTGGCAGCGCCGCGACGAATGATGTTATTCAGTACTTCGTCGTTGCGCAGGATGACGATAACCAGTTAACATCTCTTCCAACAGGAGCTGCCGCAAGCGGCAACCCGCCGGTTCAAAATATCAACGCGGCAGCAACGACACCGAATGCCTACACAATACTCTCACCCTTTAGCGGTACAGTCACGGTCGGATCGGGAGGAACGTATCCGAATCTTACCGGTGCAAATGGATTGTTTGCCGATATCAGTGGTCCCGGCTTGAACGGAAATCTTACCGCCACTATCATTAGCGACGTGACTGAAGACGGCACGCACGCGCTGAACCAATGGGCGGAAACCGGCGGCAGCAATTACACGGTCACCATCCAACCCGATGCGGCAACGATGCGAACGATTTCGGGAGATGTTGCAGTTGCAAACGGCATGATTCGTTTGGATGGCGCGGACCGCGTTCGCATTGACGGACGCTTCAACGGCGCGGGACGTTATCTCACATTCAGCAACACGAACACCGGGCAACCGACGATAACATTCATCAACGATGCGATGAACGATTCGTTGCGCAATTGCATTGTGCAGGGTGTCGCCACTTCCGCCACCGGTGGTGTGATTTTCTTCGGCGGCACGACAGGGACGACGGGCAACGACAATAATTTGATTGACAGTTGCGATGTACGCGATGGCGCGACCACTCCGACCAACGGCATCTACTCACTCGGTACGACGACCACGACGGCGCAGAACAACAGCGGCAACGTTATCTCCAACTGCAACATCTTCAACTTCTACGGCTCAGCATTCATCACGACGGGAATCTTGATGGACAACGGCAGCACGGATTGGACGATTGCAGGCAACAGCTTTTATCAGACCACGAGCCGCGCGGCGGTGGCCGGTTATATCATTCCGATTTACCTCGCAACCGCGGCGGGCAACAATTTCCAAGTAACGAGCAACTTCATTGGCGGCAGCGCGCCGAACGCGGGCAGTACAGCTTGGACGACGACGGGAGGAGCAGGGTATCTCTTCATCGGCATCCAAGTGCTCGTCGGCGCCACCACGCCGAGCAGTGTGCAGGGCAACACTGTCCGTAACATCGTTTGGAATACGTCCGCGAATACCGCATCGCCGCCACCAGGTATCTGGTCGGGAATCAATGTGAATTCAGGTTCGGCGAATATCGGCACGGTGACGGGCAATACCATCGGCAGC
Organism: Ignavibacteriota bacterium; assembly: GCA_016218065.1. Lineage (GTDB taxonomy): Bacteria > Bacteroidota > Ignavibacteria > UBA10030 > UBA6906 > CAADGV01. Next base: position 11,048 of record JACRFA010000183.1, read on the forward strand.
GGCACTGGCACGGGTTCGGTCTCCATCACCACTTCAGCCACGGGCGGCACTACCTTCGGCATCAGCTCGACGAGCAGCGGCACGGTCGCCATTGCCAACAACACCATCGGCTCCATCACAACGAACGGCTCGACTACAAGTATTTCCGCGTCGCTCATCGGCATTCAAGTCACTGCCGGAACAAATACGATTTCAAACAACACCGTCGGCAGCACCACGACCGCGAACAGTCTCAACGCCAGCAATTCCTCAACCTCAACACCCGGACAAGCGATGACTGGTATTCAAAGTTCAAGCACAAGCGGTGCGACCATCACAAACAACACGGTTGCCAATCTCAACAACAACTACGCAGGCACTCAGACGACAGGACAGATTCGCGGGATTGTTACATCAAGCGGCTCGAACACGATTACCGGCAACACCGTCCGCAATCTTTCCACGACGAGTCTGAATGCGAACGCGGCAACTTTGCAATCGGTCTATGGTATCATTCAGACATCAACCATTGCGGGACAAACAGTTTCACAAAACGTTGTGCATTCACTTTCCAGCACCGCGCCAACTCAAAATGTTTCGGTGACGGGAATTTATTTCGCGGGAAGCACGACAACAGCAGGAACGATTGCTCGAAATCTGGTGCACAGCCTTTCCATTTCATCCACCAGCGCGACTTCGGTAATGAACGGGATGCAATTCGTCGGCGGTAGGTTCAATATTCAAAACAGCATGGTGCGTGTCGGCATTGATGCGAGCGGCACGAGCACCGCGGGTGCGTCCATCGTACGCGGCATCTATGACAACGGCACGACGGCGAACCGGAACTTCTATCATAACTCCGTCTATGTCGGCGGGGCGCAGGCTTCTCTTGCGGCAAATACCTTTGCGTTTATCAGCACCGGCACGAGCAATGCCCGTAGCTTCCAGAACAACATCTTCTTCAACGCACGCGGCAACAGCGGCGGGTCCGGCAAACATTTCGCAGTCCAATACGGCGGAACGACCGTGAACCCAACGGGGCTGACTGCGAGCAACAACATTTTCTACGCAAGCGGCACTGGCGGCGTGCTTGGCTTCTACAACAGCGCCGACCGCACAACTCTCGCAGATTGGCAAGCCGCAACGGGGAAAGATGCCTCAAGCATCAATGCCGACCCGCTGTTTGTCAACCCGACCGCAGGCACTCCTGATTTGCACGTGCAGAACAACACTCCCGCTGAAGCATCGGGCGTTGTCGTCGCAACAGTGACGGATGATTTCGATGGCGAGACGCGCAGCGGTTTATCTCCAACCGACGTTGGCGCGGATGCGGGGGATTTTGGAATAGGTATGAGCTACACGTTACTCACGAATGGCTCGACAACGAATCGAACGGTGACGAACTTTGCAACCATCGGCGGCCCGAATGGCATTTCGGGCGGTGCGAATCTCCCGCGATTCTATTTCAAAAAATCCACTGATGCCGATGCGTTTGTCGGCAACACCTCGGCGGATAATGGATGGAAGTACGTTGCTGCAAACAACGGCGCGAGTCCATACAGCTTCACGATTGATTACTTCATCATCAGCGGCGGAAGCGTTGTTGCTGGCGATGTGATTCAATACTTCGTCGTCGCGCAGGACGATGCGAACAACTTCAGGTCGAGTCCGTACGGCGCGGGATTCGCAGCGAATCCACCCGTGCAGAATGTGAATGCGAAACCGAGCGCTGGAATCAACAGCTACACCATACTTGCAACGTTGAGCGGCGCGATGACGGTCGGCGCGGCGGGCGATTACACAACACTGACCGGGGCGGGTGGTTTGTTTGCCGGAATCAACAACTCAATCCTGATTGGGAATCTTACAATCACCATCACCGGCGACCTGACGGAAGACGGCGCGAACGGATTGAATCAATGGGTGGAAGAAGGCGCAGGCAACTACACCGTCACGATTCAGCCTGCAGACACGACGATGAAAACAATTTCCAGCAGTGTGGCGAACTGGTTCATCCGGCTGAACGGCGTTGACCGCGTAACGATTGATGGGCGGTTCAGCGGCGCGGGGCGTTTCCTGACTATTCGCCAAACCAACAGCAGCTTTTCGACGATTGCTTTCTCCAATGATGCATCGAACAACACGATTCGTAATTGCGTGATTGAAGGCGCGACAACGGGCGTTGTGTTTTTTACGACAGGGGCAACAACCGGCAACGACAACAACCTCATCACCGAGAACCACATCCGCGACCGCAGCGATGCGGCAGGCGTGCCTAACACATTGATTCTCTCAGGCGGCACGTCGGCGGCGGTTGCCAACTCGAACAACACAATTTCCAACAACGAAATATTCAACTTCACGGGGAACGCTATCAATACCGGAAGCAACAATGCGAGCGAGAACTGGATAATCTCCGGCAATACCATTTACCAGACCACCGAACGCGCCAGTTCTATCACCGGAATTTTTGTCAATGCCATCGGCACAAACACGATCAGCGGCAACACGATTCGTGATTTCAGCACAACGAGTTTTGCCACCGGCATCTTTGTGCAAGCCTTTGCCGGTAACACCACGATAGCGCGCAACAGGATTTACAACTTCCCCAGCGCGGCGGGGAATACGAACCGGCAGATCGGTATTCAAGTCAACCATCCCAGCGGAGATACGGTCACGCTCGCCAACAATCAGATCATTCTGATTTCATCTTTCACGAACGATCAGCAGTATTATGGCATTTGGGACTTGACGCAATCGGGCGGAACATTCAATGCTTATTACAACAGCGTGGTCATTGGTGGCACTGGCAGTGGAGCGAATTCATCGTGGGCTTTTTATCGCAGCCTCACCGGGAATAGCACATTGCGCAACAACATTTTTTTCAACAATCGTTCGGGAGGCACGGGCAGCCACTTCGCAGCGGGTCAGGTGGCATCAGCCGGTTCCTTCCTGTCGAATTACAATCTCTTCGTCGGCACGGGCGCGACGGCGACAGATTTCTTCGATCGTGGTACATCATCCACGCCTTCGCCCGTGTCGTTCGCGACGTGGCGAAGTGGTACGGCGCAGGATACGTTCTCCTATGCCGATGTTGCTGCAAACATCAGTGCAGCAAATCTTTTTGTTGACCCGGCAACCGGCAATCTCAA
>JACRFA010000182.1 GCA_016218065.1 Ignavibacteriota bacterium
GAACAGACTTGGCGCAACGCTGACAACCATTGCGTTCGCCATCGACACATCGCCCCAGCGAAACAACTTGACGGGAATGATGAACAACAAGAGAACTGTCCCGATCCAACCGAACTGTCGTTTGAGTGTTTGCACGTCAGGCAACTCCGAAGTAACCATTTGCTGTGGTAGCAAGAGAAGTGCCTACGTCAAGAGAAGGGCCTTCTTGCTTACAATACCGCCATCTGTTCTCAACGAGTAAATGTACATTCCGTTCGGTAGTTGCTCCGCATCGACCTGCACTGAGCACGTCCCGGATTCCTGTGTTCCCACAAATTCTTTCCTGCTTTGCGGGACGGAATGGAGCGAACATAATATGGATTTAAAAAAATGTGAGCGCCGCAAACACGCTGTTAGGCGAAGGCACTGATTCAGATCGAATAACGCGGGTCGCCTTCCAGGATTTCCTGCTCAAGCTTAGGCGTCTCGCCTGCCTTCCATAAACGTGTCCGATGCACAACACGGTAGGCCAGAGGACCGCCATCAGGACGTTCACTGCGTTCCAGCGGCCGCGGGATACATACGAACTCGGTCGAAAGCTGTTCGGAAGTGGCGGTCACTAAACCATAGCCGTGGCCACCGAAATCGAGAAATGACAAATGTGGCGCCACGTCCGGATTCCGTACAGCACGGGCTTGCTTCATATCTCCCGTCTCCTTCAACTTTAAAGTCGAAAGCACTCCATGCATAGGGGTAACATTCATAGAAGGGATCACTGTACCATCGGGCTGATCGATCAGGTGCAGTACACGTTTCGGATGGTCTTTGGCCATGGTTACTTCCAACACTTCGAAAAGAGTCTGCTGCGATATAGAACCGGTAATGAATTCCACGCCCAGTGGTTCGTAGTTCTTCGGCGGCAGCGCTTTGGAGGCCAAGCCGGCGTGAAACGCATGACGGTCGCCTGCAACAACACAAAAACCAGTGATCTTCTGATCGCGTATAAAATCAAAGATCTCATCTTTATCGCGAAGGAATCGATTGTCCATTACCGCATACCCGACATCTTTAGGCCACCCGCTGCCTAGTTCGCCGGGTAGATTCTGATAGTCACTGCGCACTTCCATGGTACCAAAAGAATGTCCCCATATTTTCCAACGTGCAGTGCAACCTCCGAGCTGTTCTAAGAACCAGCGTCGTTGCTCGCTACCCAGGAACGTCATGGCGTGAACATCTTTCGTCGGATTCGGAAGATCCTTGCCGTTGAAACGAATAGTATCCGGCGGTTTGTCTCCGTTATAATGACGACCATAATTCATAATTTCAAGAGGCAGTTGCGGGGCAACCCTGGGATATCCGGGAACATTAAAATCATCGTTCGACATATCAGGAGAACGGAATGACCAATTGTCGGTCAGCAGCAAATCGACATTCTTGCCCCAACGAAGTACACGCTGAATCTTCAAACTGTTGATCTCCCTCAGATTGTTAGGCTCTTCTGAAAGTCCGTCTTCGTTGAACTCCTCCATTGGTGTATCCACCACTGCAGGGGCATTGAAATGTTCGAGCTTGGGGTTACCCGGCTGTTGAACCCGCGCAGGAATAAATTCCCACCAGGCCTGGTTGGCAAAGACTTTCTGGTTTTGTGCGGGAGCGTTGTAGCCACCCCCTGCCACATACTGACTTTGGTACCCTGCCCAGGCAAATTCATGATTATCCCAAACACAGACAAATGGCCAACGGGCGCGAGCATCCTGCAAATCGGGATCTTCAAGATAGGCGCGGTAGAGCGTGCGATAATCCTCTAAGGTAACGGGTAGATGAAAATTGCTGACCTTTCTACCTTGCGGAAACTTGTACAGATTTTTGATGCGACGACCACGGTTCCCGTTCGGATTATCTTCGGCATACCAGGTGACTTCATAAATAAAATCCCCAAGGTGCAATACAAAATTAAGTCGTTGATCCTTCGGACGTGCCTCATCTTCGAAGATCATCCTTCGGTAAGCACTCAAGGCACTTTCGTTAGGGCTTTGGCAACATACAAAGGTAAAACGAACGGGGGAATCTGAATCATCACTGAGGGCAGTCATGGTACGACCAATCCGGCTGGCGAAACCATGGTCATCAACGAAGCGGTACCAATACTCACGATTGGGTTCGAGATCTGTAACGAGGAAACGACATGTCCAATCCGAATCAGCGCTAATACTCGCAGTGCCACCGGCCAAAAGTTGATTGAACTCCGGGTCAGCCGCGATCTCAACGACCAACCGACTGGCAGACTTATCCTTTATCGGCGGGCGTCGGGTCCACAAGATAACACTGTCGGCTGTCGGGTCACCGGACGCCACACCCTGTGGAAATAGATCACGACGCTCAATGGTCGGTGAGGGAAGCTTGCCTGCCCAGCCTTTAGTTGTTGCCAGCGCAATTCCCGCGGCAGTGGTCTTTATGAAATCCCGACGAGTTATATTCATGAGCTTCCCTGCTTGTTTCGATTTACATTAGTGTCTATCTGATTTCGACAAGTACGTAACTCAATCTGATTCTGTTTCGTTAGACGTGCCACAAAGCGCTTTATCAAAACACGTTTCTTGTGTCCCGCCGCTTTTGGGCGGGATGTGACTTTGCTTGAGCATAACGTTCGAGTAAGCACGCCGTCCCGCACATCCATCATTCTATAAATGATGTGCGGGATGGAGCGAACACAACTTTCTGCCGTGCGTGAGCACGAGCGCAAGCCTTACCAAATGTGTGAGCGTCGTGCTTAGTTTTGTTATGCGGCTTTGTTGTGAGATGCAAACGTCCGCCTCGGCAGCGTTCCCACAACAACATCACTCACTATTTCGACTTTGTTGTCTTGGACGCCTTAACGGCTTGCTCCATATTCTTCACTGTACCTTCCAAGGCGCGTGCATGGCTTTGTAAGGAGTCTAAGACCCTTGATAAGCCCTCTGCTTTGACTTTGTATTTTTCACCAATATCAATCATCGATTTATTTGCTACGTTGACAAGCTCATTTGATTTGGAGTATTTCTCGTAAAGGTCAGAGTGCTTGTTGGCAATGTCGGCGTATGTAAACAAAAGGACTGAGGCGAAAACCGCTGCAATGAAAACGGCTATTGCAGCTGCGAATTTTCTAGCTTTCGATTCAGATTCAAAAACAAGCGTCTCTATTCGCCTCTTATACTCGGCTTCGAATCCTCTGCGAAACTCATCGCTCTTACAAAACTTATCAACCTGCTCAGTAATTGCTTTCTTCGCTATTTCATCTGGGTCAAAAGACATTATGGTCTCCTTTTTTCCTTAGAGTGATGTTTATTAGAGAGAATCCGTTCCACAACCATGCCGCATAACGTTTCGCAACCACGCAACGGCACGCTCAATGCTCTTGCTCTTCATGGCATAAAAGAGCGTGCCGTTGAATGAGTTCTACTACATTGAGCGAGCGTCGGCATGTGCGTAAGCTTTACCAAATGAACGAATGACATGGTTGCATTTGTTAAGCGAAGTTGTTTTGACAATCGATTGGTACATCCTCATACTCTAACAACGTGAATTCCACTCTTGCCGGCAGTTGCGTATTCAATTGCGATTGTTCCACACTCACGTCTTGACAACACACGCTCATCGGGTGGGCTGCTTAGAGGTAAGTATGTGAACTCTCGTCCTCCCGGCTTTATGATTACGTCATATTCGTACCATTGATTGCCGAACTTGATTTCGTAAGCATTGTGTGCGGCACTCTTGAATGCCTTTGGATAGATTGGGAGCTTCGACCGTTTCTTTAGGAAGAAGAACTTACGATAGTATGGTCGAAAGAACGCTCTAGCAATATATACGTTGTTCGTTCCCGCATTAGCGATGAAAACTCCCAGTGAATGTTCGTAGTCTTCGAATTCGTTGTGTGCACTGACTTTCTGATGCTGAACATGGACGTGCAGGCTATCAAGATTCCTTGGTAGGTAGCGACGTAACCCTCGTACAACGAGACCCGTTATGCCGATGCCAAAGACAATATCAATGAGCCCGTACTTTGCTGCCCATTCAAGTGTATCCAATAATGACTTAACGAAGTCGATTCCAATCACCTTTCGCTCGTGTATATTCTGGCTTGCGTTATCGAACCTCGTAGTTCGTGGTCAAAACAATTTCGCATAACGTCTCGCCCAACAACGCAGGCCCGCCCACCACGCTTCGATATCAAATGAGGGCGGGCTTTGGCGACCTCAATAGGATTTTCACTGAGCTTGAACATCGGCATATCAAACGCGGGAGCGCCGTTGTTGGGCGTGTTATGTGCAGTGCACCGTAATGCGCATGTCCGGTTGAAATCCGTTATACAATCCATCCGTATGCATGCGCAATGGCTTCAAATATCTCCCATAGCAGTGGTTCGCCCGAATCGCCATTGGTCATGATGACAACACCGTCGGGCTGATCAATGGAAAGAACCATGAAACACCGATATCCACCATTGCTTCCGCCATGCTGGAATCGAGGAACCCCCGCGCTCGGCAAGGAAAACCCGAGCCCGAAATCGTCAACCTGCCGAGTCAGCATCTCACGCGCAAGTTGTTTGGGGAGCAATGCGTCGGAAATCCCGTGATAAGACCGCCATAGGGCAATCATGAAAGAGGCCAAGTCGCGTGGAGTTGTCCATAATCCTCCGGCCGCCTGTTCAGGAAGCGTATGCCACGATCCTTTCATAAGAGTTCCATCTTCGAGATGACCCGCCGCGGCGCGATCGTGCAAGCGCGGTGGCAATGGCTGCTCAAATGTGCTCGACGCCATTCCTGCCGGCTGCAACACGAACTCACGGGCAAGTTGTTCAAAGGGACGTTGTGTCACATCGGTCAACAGAAGCTGCAATACGATATAACCGCCCCCGGAATAGCGAAAAGAAGTTCCGGGTTCACAGACGACGCGAACTGGTTCGCGTGGGCCATGCACAGTGTCGTCGAGTATTTGCACAAGCGTGGGAATCGTGTCGTCAACGGAGCATTCCGGAACGCCGTGCATCGTAAAGCCTGCTGAATGACTCAGAAGGTGGCGCAGTGTAATGGATCGTTTCCTGGTAAATGTGTTCTCCGGGATCTTCCACGATTGCAGTTTATGATTTACGTCTTCATCCAATGTAAGCAATCCTCTCTCCACCAAAGACAGAGCTGCCACTGCAGAGACAGGTTTGGAAATCGAGGCGGCTTGGAATAACGTCATCGTATCGACAGGGTCGCTCTTCCCATGTTCACAGACGCCGTATCCCTTCGCCCAATCAACCTGTCCGTTATGAACGACGGCAATACTCACTCCGGGGACCTTATGCTGCTCCAACTCAATTCTGAGAGCTTCCTCAGGAATTGGTGTTCCCGCGGTAACTCGCCCTTTCAGAGCTTCTTGGTGTCGTGAGCAACCGAGCTCAGACGAAAGAAGTGTCGCAAAGAAGCAAATCCAAAGGATATGGTTTCCTGTCATAGCGTGTGACTCAGTAACTGATGAACATTTGGTCTATGCATCGTCTTACATTGACGGTGCATTGCACATAACTACTGTAAAAACGAATGCACTTATTGGGAAAACTCGCATCCCGTCTATTCAGCATACCACGAAAAAATCGCATGCGTCTATTCTTCAAAGATAGACAAAAAGTGCTTTCGAGTACTTCGTCTTTAGGCCCAACGCATACTCCTGGTCCGGAAGAACTGGGTTGTGGAGACGTTAGCGATTTGTTAGTGGCGCTTTCCATCTTTGAATCTGATGCCTGATCAATTTCAAAAACCGAAAACCACCCGCGAAAAGAGCGACGGGTTATAGCAACGCAATGCACCGCAACGCAACGGAGCCATTCACGTTGTTATCCTTTGCGTCACATGACGCGCCTCATGTGAGTCGAGGTAGATGAGTACTGTTGGAAAGGAACAATCTTGTGTCAAGGATACTAAAAGCGCGTGTTGTATGCAAGTGTGATTCAGGCTGAGCGACCATATTTGGAGATTCCCGAAAACGCCAGTAAATCATCGCGACGTCTTTTGATTGTCATTCTGAACGGAGTCCAGACTGCTTCTCAAGTCGGGACGGAGTGAAGAATCCAGTACGGGTTTCTGGATTCTTCGCCTCTGTAAAGCGAGGCTCAGAAAAACAGTTCTTAGGCAGTTTCGATGGGGAATCTCTACACCATATCCTTTGCTTCTCACTGTTACATCAAGTAACTTTGCTTGTGTTCTTTCCATAATGCCTCGTTCTCGATCTGTGAGCGGGGCATTCTTTTTTTCTTTGATGCTCTCGACACTTCGGAGAAAAGAAATGAATCATCACCACAACACGCAGACAATCAAGCGCCGACGGTTCTTGAAGGATGCAGCTTTCATAGGAACCACTGCGCTTGCCGGTACCACACTGCTTCGCTCTCTTACACACGCGACCGACGACTCACAGTCCACAACACAATCTACGACGGAGTCTCCAATCGACCTCGCCATCATCGAAACTACAAACAACTACGACGGCACAATCGCGGCAGTTGAACGGCTCGGAGGCATCAAGAAGTTCGTTCAGCGCGGGTCTCGCGTCGGGCTTCTCGTCAATTCACGGTTCGACAAACAGGGAACGTATGTGAAGCCTGAAATCGCGCTGGCGGTGATTGCCATGTGCCACAACGCTGGTGCAAAGGAAATTGTCAGTCTCGAAGACGTCTCGTCGTCCTATTGGCGCAAAGCGACGCTCACGAAAGAGCTGCGAGAGTACACCGAGACGCTCGTCTCCCCTTCTCGCGGCGAAACGACGCTTGCAATCAAAGATGGCAAGTCGCTGAAAGAAGCGGAGATTGCGAGAGACCTGCTTGAATGCGACGTGTACATCAATCTCCCGATCATCAAAGATCACGTCGGCACGCAGTTCACCGGCGCCATGAAGAACGTCATGGGGGCAACGTCAGGCTCGACGAACAGGTACTTCCATCACGGCTCGGGTGCATCAGGGTACTATGATGACGTGGAGTTTCTCTCACGCTGTATCGCCGAAGTGAATCTCCTGCGCAAGCCAACGCTCTGCATTGCCGACGTGACCGAGGTTGTCATCACCAACGGACCGTTCGGGCCGGGACGCATTGCCAGGCCGCGCAAGATTATTGCCGGCGCCGACATGGTTGCCGTTGATGCATACGGCTCAACGCTGCTGAACCTGAACCCGACCGACGTGCTGACGATTCGCTACGGCGCCGAGCTTGGCCTTGGACGAACCGACATTGAGAACTTGTCGGTACACACGTCGAAGATTTGAAATAGAGCAGGCTGGCATTCCGTTCAGAATTGAATAGCCTATGCGATCCACTTTTCTCGTTATCGCACTCACACTCCTACACTCTGCTCACGCGGATGACTATCGCGGTTGCTTTCCGCAAACCGGCGAGGTCTCAGGTTGGACCAGAATCGATTCCGTCAGAACGTATGAAGCCGACGCGCTGTACGACTTGATTGACGGCGGCGCGGATGTGTTCTTCGAATACGGCTTTCATCGCGCCGCCGCGGCGACGTATTCCACCGACTCGCTTCGCCGCGTCACAGTCGAAGTGTACGAGATGACGAGCAGCGAAAGCGCATTCGGCGTCTTCTCGATGTTCGCTTCCGACGCGCAGTACGCAATCGACGCGGGCGACTCGGCTGTTGGTGGAGAATATTTCGTGTTCGCGTGGCGCGGCAGGTTTTTCATTTCACTTACATCAGACGGGAACATCGCTCAGCGCGACTCAAGCGTGTTGGCTCTTGTGCGATGGATGACGCGGCATCTGGCAGGCGGCGCGAGAAAACCTGCACTCATCGAAGCGCTCGAACGAGAGCAACTCGCGAGCCATCTCGTTTACATCCGTGGCCCACTCGTGTACAGGAGTCGAAGTCCCTTTGCGTTGCGTAAGCTCCCGCCATTCATCGATGGTGTAATCGGCAAAGACGTTTCGCTCTCATTTGTTCTTCTGCGGTTCAAAGACGACATTGCAGCTGGGACAGCGAAAGAGTCCATCATTGAACAAATCGGACTGACGGACGCGGCAGCGATGAGTCAGCATAGCAGAGTCGCGATGCGCGTGCTGGAGATTTCCAACTGCGTTGTTATCATTCAGGGAAGAGATTCGCCAGACGCAGAGGTCAGGAGGCTGACGCGGATTGTGGATTCTGTGAGGTCGTTCTGAATATCTGCCCGCCTCAATGTTCCATTCGCTCCGTCGCGACGCGACGTCCTCTGCGTCAATCTCGCCCGACCTCAAGAGTGTAGGGCAGAGAGCGACGAGCTTCTCTGCGCGCTAAAAGTGGAGGATTATGTTGAATCCCAGACTTGCGTTATCGAGACGCAACTCTTGCGCCGGGACGTTTACTTCGGGCACTGCCGGCGCCTTCCGTGTGGGACCAAATACTTTGTCCGCGACAAGCCCAACTGAAAGTCCGTCAAAAAGTTCGAACTCAAGTTGACCGAAGAGGTACGTCACAAAAACATTCTCCGAAACACTGAACGAGGAACTTCGGTGCTGACTTGTTCCGCCCTGCGCATACGTCCAGATGCTTGTCGTTTGCAGAAAGTCGATCCCTGCCGTTCCGATTCCGCCACCTACTTTGATTCCCACGCGCGGATCGAGGAACTGAGGAAACGGTTTGTATAACGCCACAAGATACTTTCCTGCACCCTTAAAAGTCTGAGACCTGCTGATACTTTTGTTGAGATTATTTGTGGAGTATTCACTCGAGTAACTGGATTGCGGCGGCTCGTCGAACCACACGAAAGCAACCCCGGCCTCCAGCTCCGGCAGTAGGGAATACGTTGCTTGCACCTTCCTAAGAATATTGAACATGCTTAGTTTTTTGGTCGGGTAGGCGTCCGGGCCTGTTTTCGGCATGTGCGAGTAGATGTGACTTCCCTGAAACGAGACGTGCACTTTGCTTTCGCGTGTCTCTTGAGTTGCAGCCGCTATCAGTCGGGACTTTTCGCGGACTCTTGATTCCTCGCCTCCTGTAAAATCAAAAGCTTCTTCTGTTTGCGCAGGGGCCTGATCGACGAGATACCCCAGGCCGGCGCCGAGCGCGATGCTTGGGGCAACAATGAGCAGATACTCCGACGAATTGGGTGATTCAACAAACCCGCCGCGATTTTCTGCATGTGCAAGCACAAGTACGCCGGCGTATCCTCCGAGAATTGCACCAATGACCGGTCCGCCGCCTGCCCTCCGGTCGTAGGTCAGAATTATTCTACTGATCCCGGAAAACGGAACTGCTCGTTCGCGTTCAGATGACAACACGACAATGGCGTCCTGTCGAATTTCAAGAAGCTTCCCGCGAATCACGTCCTGGTCGGGGCGGAAAATGAGTGCTTCTTTTATTGCTGAGTTTTTCACTTGTGCTTGCCCGAACAGTGGCTGACCCATGAACAAGCAAAGTATGATGCCCACGGAAATAGAATGTTTGAACATCGGCGGCTCCTTTAGTGACTGTTGAGCGCTCCTGACAGAATAAGATAGAGGAGGCTGGCACCCACAGGGATGCCGAGGAGAAATCCTGCGGCGAAGCTTCCTCCGGACTCCTCATGTTCGAATCTCACCTCAAGCACTTTCTCCGGATCAATCTCGACGTCTTTGCTATTTGCTTCTCCGACGATAACGCGACGCGGTGCGCCATCAATTGTTCTTTCAACGTACCGGCCACCGTTGCGATCAAACGTTACAAGTTGCCCGTCCGTGAGGATTACAGAGACGATTTTGAAACTGGAGCCGACAGGGATTTCATTGGCTGGAAGCGTGACGCGATTCGTAGTAGCGCATCCATAGATTGCGATGGCGTTGGCCGCGATGAGCAGCCAGACGAGAGGTCGTTTGCATGACTGGTGTTTCATGTGAACCCTTTTTTGTGGTGGCGCGCGGGTACCGCTATGCCCGGGAATGCTGGCCTTGTGAAAAATGAATTCGATACTTCGCTTTCCCTCAAAGACGCTGGAGAAAATTTCGTCCTTGTACGATTCGGGTATGACGATGCCAATTTCAGCGGACTGCGAATCGGCTTGGCCCTCGTCTCATGAAGGAATGCGATGAACAATAGTTGTGAAGAACAGCCCGCAAAAGCAGCGGGGAATTGCGATATGAATGGAGCTTCTCCCCTATCACAGACCCTGACTCTGTGAACGCAGGGAAGATCCTTCGCGCCGGTAGGTAAACTCTGATATACGATAACAAACCAAGACAACAATTGCAACCAGCAACAGGGTACCTAAAATTCAGACATAGAAAAGAATGGGAACGCGGTCTGCGACCCATGAGGATGACGCTCCTGCCGCCAATAAAAGACTCGTATGGTAGGCGGGGATTCAGCGGAGGAGATTACAGATTCTTTTTTTGGTGGGATATGGTCGAGCGCAACGTGTCATTTCAACTTCTCGGTGTAGAGCGATTGCTGGTAGGTTGGCAACAATCCGCGTCGACCCGCCTGACCCTTTACGTACAGCGTGAATTCAACAATAGGATAAAGAATGAGACGGAGATTAGCAAGGCGGCGGCACCAACGCATCTCGACACTATGCCGGCGGATAAAGCCGATACAGCATTACGTACACAATCACTCCCGTTACTGACACATACAACCAGATCGGAAGAGTCCAGCGGGCGATGCGGCGATGTCTGTCGAACCGCTCGCGCAACCCGCGCACGAGCGTGATGATGGCAAGGGGCGGCACAGCGACTGCGAGTATCGTATGACTAATGAGGACGATGAAGTAGATCGTGCGTGCGGTCCCCTGTCCCGCGAATTTCACCGAGCCGACTTCATAGTGATAGATGAGGTACGAAAGCAGAAACAGCGACGAGGTGATCATCGCTGCGATCATGACTTTCTTGTGGTGCAGTTTGCGATTCTGTCTGATGAAGTAGTAGCCGGTGATGAGAAGAAGACTGCTTGTCGTATTCAGAATTGCATTGACGAATGGTAGATCAGTGAACGCCATTAGAGTTTGTCGATGACAATGAATGCGAGTAACAACGGAAGATACAACAGCGACGCGAAGAACAATGTTCTCGCCGATGCGTTCGATCTCGTCTCAAACAGATCGAACCCAAAGAAAAGGAATGCCGCGCCGGCGAGTGTCGCCCCTGCGAAATAGATCCAGCCTAACGAACCAAGCACGGTCAAGAGCAACGACACCGGAATGAGTCCGATGCAGAAGAGAAGTATTTGCAGCGCCGTGCGATTGCCCGTCAAATCAACAACGGGCAGCATCGGGTAGCCCGCCCGCTCGTAATCCTTGCGATACATCCACGCCAGCGAAAAGAAATGCGGCATCTGCCAGAAGAATAGAATGCCGAAGAGAACCCACGCCTCAGCGGTCAGGTCGTTGCGTGCCGCTGCCCACCCGATCATCGGAGGAATAGCGCCGGGAATGCCGCCAATAATTGTCGATGTCCACGTGATGCGCTTTAGCGGAGTGTAGAGAAACAGATACGTTGTGGAAGTGATCGCGGCAAGTATTCCCGCCAACGATGTTGTGAAGTAGAACAGCTCAGCCAAGCCCGCGGCTGAAATCAAAACTCCAAACAAAAGAACTTCCACCGGAGTCAAGCGTCCTGACGGCAGCGGACGATTCTCCGTGCGCTTCATCTGCGCATCGTACTCCCGCTCGATAAACTGGTTCAGCGCTCCGGCGCCTCCGCCGACGAGCAGCGTGCCGAAGAGCGTATGAAACATCGTTGCCAACGGAATGGAACCGCTCGTTCCCAAATAGAATCCGCCCAGCGCCGTCACAGCCGAGAGAAATGTCAGCTCCGGTTTTGTGAGCGTGACGTAATCTGCAAACCGCGATCGATCGACCGTCAATGTTCCCTGTGATTCGAAGTCTGCGTTCACGCTGGCTCTCCGGCAAATGCATGTTCAGTGATGCGCTCAGGCATTGGATGAAACCGGAACGTGTACGTAGCGAGTGAGATGCTCGTCCCCAGCAATAACGCGCCAACGGCAACGTGAGCCGTCGCGATCTGCACACCCTTCCCCGTCCACACGGTAAGTGCGCCAAGCAGGAATTGGAACACCACAAGCAGGCCAAGCACAATCGCAATCTCTCGCATCCGCTGATGCTTGTAGTTTCTCAGCACGTGCACAACAGTCGTGACGACCATTGCAGTTGCAGCGACCGCGCCGAGTCGATGAATGAAGTGAATCCAGATCTGTTCCAATGTCACTGGCGGCAAGTCGTAGTACACAAGTCTGTATTCGTTCAACGAGGACAACTCGTTGCCATCAGTCGGCGGCAGCCAGTTGGTGTAGGATTGTGGAAAGTCTGGAATCGCCATTCCTGAAGCTGTGTGTCGCATCAGCGCGCCGAGTATGAGCTGAAGGAGAATCGTTGCGCTTGTTGCGAGCATCAGAGCACGCGTTTTGTCTGCGGCCTCAAGCTCAACCGGAACGATTGCTTTCCACTCGCGTGATGTAATGATCGCAAGAAAGATTGTCAACGAAAAGAACGATTGCGCGAGTGTCGCGTGCGAGACTGATATTGCCGTCGGAAGCAAGAATATGACGGTGATGCCTCCGAGCACTCCTTGCGTGATGACCGCGAGCAGCGCAATTCCGCCCAGCACTTTCACCCACTTCCGCGTCTCTTTCATCCAAAACCACACTGCGAGGATTGTCGTCAGCATGCCGACGAACGTTGCGATCATCCGATGACCGTGTTCATAGAAAATCCCGCCGACCATCGGCGGCATGAGCTGACCATACGAAAGCGGCCAGTCGGGTACCGCAAGTCCCGAACCTGTGCTCGTGACCAATCCGCCTGCGATGATCAAACAGAACGTCGAGACTGACAAGAGGACCGCGAAGCGGTGAAGACCTCTTTGTTCCGACATATTATTGTTCAAGATATGCTGCCTCCTCTGCTAAGAATTTTTGGAAATCCTCTGCTGAGTCAAGCGCCAGTGTGCCGCGCATGCGATAATGTCCGAGGCCGCAGAGCTGCGCGCAGGCAATTTCTGCGGGCGTATCTTGCGTTGCCCGAATTGTGGAAATGCCTGCGTCGATAAGCTTCGCTATTGCGTCGTCCGTGATAGGATCACCCTTCGCGAGGATCGCTGCACCGTCCTTCGCAGTGTACTCAGATGACGCGACCAATGTAGTCAATTGCGCCGGGATATTCCCCGCAGAGATCGGGTACTCCGCAGCAAGCTTCTCGCGGATTTCAGCACTCGTCATTGTCGCGGTGAACGTAATCGGAATCGACTGTCCGGGAATCGCATCCTGCTTCACTCGCAGCAACGGCAGCCCGAAGCTATGAATGACATCTTTGCTCGAGAGATACACGAGCACCGGCTTGCCGACTGGAACATGCAGGTTGTTGATTGTTGCGATGTCGTCTTTCGCGTCGGCATCCTCACGATCGAGTCCCAACGGATTCTCTGCCGAGACAAGCTTGATGTCGCGGCGACCGAACTTTCCGTCGGGGCCAGGATAGTGAATGTTCCATGCGAACTGCTCAGCAACGACATGAATCACCAACGCCTCGCTCTCGTCGGGATACTTCAGC
The DNA here is from genome assembly GCA_016218065.1 of Ignavibacteriota bacterium. Lineage (GTDB taxonomy): Bacteria > Bacteroidota > Ignavibacteria > UBA10030 > UBA6906 > CAADGV01. The sequence goes on from JACRFA010000182.1 coordinate 13,522, forward strand.
CACACGTTTGACCAGACTGGCACAGCAAAGCCGATCAGCAGGATGGCTTCGAATACCACGACAGCGACTTCAGCGTAGCTCGATGCATGCGACTTCACGCCGCTGTAGTTGGCTGCAGGGTTCCTCTTCTTCCGAAACTTCACGAGCGTAAACACGAAGAAGGTTCCCCATCCCACAAACAGAATCGCCATCAGCCAATGAACCATCACGATAATCTGGTCGATGTAGTGACCGTGCGAAGACGCATCGACAGGCAAACCCAACAGATCGTTCATAGTCCGGAATCTCCCTTGTTCATTTCAAATGTTCAGTTCAATCGGTTGACAAACTGCCGGTTCAGATCGCGGGCCCGCTTCACCAAGTACACGATGAACGCGCCGACGGCGGCCAACACCGTTCCCGTCACACCCAGCAAGCTGACGATCGCCCACTTCATTCCCTGTACTTCAGTCGATGTTGGATCGCCGTAGCAACTCGGACAAGCAGCTGCAACCTGCGACAGAATGCTAAGAGCCGCGACAATCGCGGCAAGTGCTATTCCCCTCTTCATATCATCCTCACGTTTTTCAATTTTCTCATGAACCGAATGCCATAGGCAATCATGCCGATTGCCATCAGCACGGCGACGATCGCAGCAAACAGCTCGAGCACTTCGCCGCTGCTCGTGTACCGATTCACCTCCCAGATCGCGAAGCCAAGCGCCAACACGATGGAGGCAATGATGAAGAAGATGTGAAATGCTTTGAGCGACATTAGCCTAACCTCGTGCTGTCCTGGTCAGCGGAAATCGGAAGCAGCATCAGGAGCAAGAAGAAGACGACCGTGAGCGCGAGCGTCCAGTACACAATCTTCCGCTCCGAAATGAGATGCATGAAGTAACTCGCAACAAGCGACGCCTTCACAGTTGCCACCGCAAGCGCAAAGAGAATCGCCGCACCGACGTTCAGATGCAGATACGAAATGGCAACGGTGACGATAGTCAGTCCCATCAACGCAACAAATACAACAATGTACTTGCGAACGCTTTTCGTGATGTCTTCTGCGTGAGCAGTTTCCATGGTTTCTCCTATAAGAGATACAATACAGGGAACAAAAAGATCCAGACGAGATCGACGAAATGCCAGTAGAGACCGGCGACCTCCACTCTGTTCGTGAATCGCTGGGGATCATTCTGCCACATCTTGCTTCCGGGGCCCCAGAGATATGTGTTGACGACAATGCCTCCGAGGATGTGCAGACCATGCAGCGCGGTGATGGTGAAGTAGATCGCGAGGAACGTGTTCGTGCTCGGGAAGAGGTGATGCTCGAACTTGGCAGTGTACTCGAAGTACTTCACAACAAGGAAGACGAACGCCAGAAGAATTGTGAGTCCCATGTACAGTTTGAATTTGCCAAACTTCTTCATCATTAGGGACGCCCATGACATCACCATCGTCACGCTGGAGCTGATGAGCACGATCGTGTTCAGTGTCGCAAGCGGAACATTCAGAAGCTCGTACCCGTGCGGCCAGGTCGGAGCGTTGACGCGCAGCAGAACATACGTCGAGAAGAGCGCGCCGAAAAGCATCACTTCGGAGGCCAGGAACAGCCAGATGCCGAGCTTCGCGTTGTAGAGTCCGGTGTCGAGACGTGCAGTTGAGGTGTACGGAATGTTCATCGATGCTCGCCCCTTTCTACGTTGGATTCAGTACGAACATGCTGCGGGATGAAGTCGGTGGTTGCGCCCGGCACGCTGTACTCGTACGGACCGCGGTGCACCTCAGGCACGCGGGCGAAGTTTCCGTGCGCAAGCGGCGGCGATGTTGTCGCGGCCATGTCGAGCGTCGTCGCCTCCCAATGATTGTCGGCAACCTTCTCACCCTTCTTCGCGCTCCAGAAAAAATTGATGATGAAGGGAATCTGCGCCAGTCCGAGACACCATGCAGACACCGACATCACTTCATTCCATTGCAACACGCTTTGTGCATGCGCGTATTGCGCGCCGCCATCATACAAACGCCGCGACACTCCGGCGAGGCCCTGGATGAACATTGGCATGAAGACGCCATTCAAGAAGATGAACGATCCCCAGAAGTGAAGTCTGCCGAGCACATCGCTCATCTTGCGTCCGGTGACCTTCGGGTACCAGTAGTAAATGCCCGCGAAGAGCGCCATCAACGTTCCCGGCGCGACGACGTAATGGAAATGCCCGATCACGTAGTACGTGTCGTGAAGGTGAATATCGGGCGCCGACAATCCGAGCGGCAATCCTGTGAGACCGCCGATGCCAAACATTGGAAGAAACGCGAGCGCAAACAACATCGGCGTTGTGAACCGGATCGATCCACCCCACAACGAAAGAAAGAATGCCGTGAGTATGATGATCGATGGAATCGAAATGATCATCGTCGTTGTCTGGAAGAATGTGCTGATCACAGTGCCCATGCCCGTCATGAACATGTGATGCGCCCAGACGACGAATGACATGAAACCAAGAAAGACCGCAGCGAACACGATCGACTTGTATCCCCAGATCGGCTTGCGCGTATTGTTGGCGATGATCTCCGCGACGATTCCCATCGCAGGAAGAATCAGAACATACACTTCGGGGTGAGCAAGAAACCAGAAGAGATGCTGCCACAACAACGGACTTCCGCCGCCGGCATTTGTCAGAGGCACGCCGCTGACAACGAGGCCGCTTGGCATGAAGAAGCTTGTGCCCGCGATCCTATCCATCAACTGAAGAACGCCGGCCGCTTCGAGTGGAGGAAATGCGAGCAGAAGGAGGAACGAAGTAACAAACTGCGCCCACACGAAGAACGGCAGTCGCATGAACGTGAGTCCGTTGGTGCGAAGTTGAACGATTGTCACGATGAAGTTGACGGAGCCAAGCAGCGACGACGTGATGAGAAAGACCATGCCGATCAGCCACACCGTTTGCCCGACGGTAGCGATGACGGAGAGCGGAGCGTACGATGTCCAGCCGGAGTTTGCTGCGCCGCCCGGAAGAAAGAAGCTCACGAGCATCGTGACGCCGCCAGTGAAGTAAACCCAGTAGCTCATCATATTGAGCTTCGGAAACGCCATATCCACTGCGCCAATCTGCAGCGGCATGACGTAATTACCGAACGCACCGACCGCCAACGGCACGACGCCAAGAAACACCATGATTGTTCCGTGCATCGCGCCAAGTTGATTGTAGAACTCAGGCAGCATAATGCCGTCAGGCGCGCGGTCGGGTCCGAGCCACTGCCCGATCAACGGTATCGCTTCGCCCGGATACGCAAGCTGCCAACGCATGATCATCATGAGCGTGAAGCCGAACAGGAGAAACAGCAGGCTCGTGATGCCGTACTGAATGCCGATTACTTTATGATCGGTCGAGAACACATACTGCCGGAGAAAGCTCAACTCATGATGATGCTCTTCATGGTGGACATGAGTCTGCACGCCAACACCTATCCCCTCCACTTGTTTGTGTGAGATATGTCCGTCTGCCAAGACCTGATCTCCTTTAGGGTTGAATGAATAAGTCAAAGAACTTGCTGCACGTCATTCTGAGAGTCCCGATACGAATAACAATGAAATTTTACTTCATTGTAGAAATCGGGACGCTTACTTCGCAGCATATTTGAATTCTGTTGTTGCTTTCCCAGCCGCATCCACCTTCACTTTAGCCGTCTGCGTTCCATACTTCTCGTGCCACGCTTCGATGGTGTACTCGCCTGCCGGGAGTTTTGCGATCGTGAACGATCCATCATCGCCTGTCACGGCGTAGAACGGATGGTTGAACACGCCGATGTAGGCGTTCATCCATGGGTGGACTTCGCATTTCACCTTGAACACTTCCGCCTTATCGAACTTCTTAGTGAGCTTCATCCCCTGTTTCGGTTGAGCGACATTGAATGACGGATTTTCTTTCGAGAGGGAGTGTACATTGTGCAAGGTTGGATCGCTGTTTACGACCTCGAGTTCCTGGCCGTTCTGAATGCCGAGAACGTGGGGCGAGTAGGTGCAACCATGTTGATCGAACGTGAGCTTCTTCGAGGGGGCGCCGAATTTCTTTGACCCGAGACCATCCTTCACATACACGA
>JACRFA010000181.1 GCA_016218065.1 Ignavibacteriota bacterium
ATGTGATGAAGGCCAGTGACATTCCTGCGGAAGACGCCGACCGGCAGATTCTGAATCGGGAAGTCGTTTCCGGGAATGTTCGCCGAAGCAACCCACGATGTGAGATGAGGACTATGCGTCGTGTTCATCATGATCCTCGCCGAAGTGAGAGTCAGTGAATACTACTGTGTTTGAGAGAAATGAGATCTCGGATTTCGTTCATCGGCTCAGTGAACGAACACGAGCCGAAGGAAGCGATTGTTTGCTCGCGCGTTCGTCGCAAAGCATCGATCGCAATCGTATGCGCTCGCCACGAAATACCTGAGTCGCCAAAGGCAAAGGCATCCGGGGATTCTTCCTCCAACAGCATGACCGCCTCGTCCATGTCCATTCCATTTCGCAGAAAAGCTGCCGCGAGAAATACGTTGAGGTAGCCGAACATCTTCCCTGTGGCGCTCGCGGGTTCATACGTAAGGCTGAACGTCGAACGAATCGGATGATGGAGTCCGGCGGTTGCTTTGAAGCCAACGTTCTCCTTTGCACACGCGTCAATGAATCGGGCGAGCTGGACACTTGTTGGAAACGCGTCAACAGTGACGCCGCCAGTACGCACTTTCACCCAGGCTCCGCTTTCCCCCGCCACGCAAATCAACTCCGATGGATCAGCCGCAATTGGCAACTCAACAAAGAGGCGAAACGTCTTCGGAACAGCTGACGCAAGAAACCGGATTTCATCGTCCATCGCGGCTTTCGATTCAATCGCCTCGATTCGCGCCGTCGCGCCATTGATTGCGTTGAATGCAGAAATGAGCCGCAGGTCATGATCGATGTCGGCCCCGGCGAGGACCGTAAGCTGCCAAATGCGTTTGTGGGAAGAGATCGATTTGACGCTCGCAACAAACTCAGAGAGACGCATCACGGGCACAACGAAGCGTCCCATCGCCCACGAGTCCTCCGAGTCGAGATGCCGCGCATAGTTCTTGACGGCATCGTTCATGCTCAACGCCGCGGGAGGAAAGAGTCCTGCGTAGTCGATGGACTTTGACAGAAGTGCCGTGAGCGATTCGGAGAATCTCATTTGTTCTTTGGCGCCCAAGCTTTTAGGAACGCGAACACCTTCTCCCGGCTATGCCCCTTCCCTTCCTCCAGATCGCCCGTGTTCTGCGAGTGAAGCAGTTTCCCCTTTGAATCAAGAATGAAAATGTGCGGGTAGCCTGCAACTTTGGGATAGCGGGAGAGAACAGATTCGTTTTTGTTTCCTTTGCTGTAGTTCACCTTCACCACAACAAAGTTCTCGTGCAGAAGGTCATTCAGATCAGCATGCTTCATGAACAACGTATCCAGACGATGACACCAGATACACCACTCGCCGCCAACGTCGAGCAGCACGCGTCGTCCGCTGCGTGCAGCTTCGGCAACGCCCAGCTTGATGTCTGAGGCAGCGTCTCGTTGTTCGTCGAACTTTTCGAGCGGAACCCAGAGCGGCATGTCAGAATTCTTCGTTTGCGCTGCCGAGAAACCCGCGACGAGTGTGAAGCCAAACGCGAGAAGACACAACTTCGGTGTTAACCATCCGACTGGCAAGTTCATCTCGCCAAGACCATTTTCCGTGTGAGTGAAAGGCTGCCCGTCCGAAGCTGGCAGAGGTAAATTCCGCTCGACAACCCGACTTGTCGCGATGCATCAAACGTCACAGAGTGATCGCCCGCGGGAAGTTCTGCATTGACAAGCGTCGCGACTTCGCGGCCGAGAAGATCGAACACCTTTAGAACTGTGAGTTGTGAACTCTGCCCGCCCGCCTGCGTCGTTCGGGCGGGAATTGTGAACCGGATATTTGTAGTCGGGTTGAAAGGATTAGGGTAGTTCTGCTGGAGTGCGAACTCCCGCGGCGGTTTCGTTCCGTCAACGCCAGTTGGGCCGGCAGGAATTTGCGTTGTGAAAGCGCCGCGTGAATGTGTGCCGACAGCCAATGTTCTGTCCGAAGAACGATAGTCGAGATACGCAATCAGCACGTTCCCGATTTCCGAGGCGGCGGCCTGCGACCAGACTGTTGATGAGCCGTCAAGCGTGTTGGTCATCAGCACGCCGATGCTCGTCGCAAGAAATACATTCAGCTGCGATCCGACATAGAAAATCGTCGCCCAGCGGGTGGATGGACCGGACGGACCCGAGAGATTTCCTTCCACATCAGTCCATGTGCTGCCGCCATTCGTCGTGTACCAGAGACTTTGGAAGTTGTAATTACCGAATGCAACCAACGCTTTGTTCGAGTTGCTCGGATCGACGGCAACGCATCGCACAAACCCGCCTGTCGCTGTGCCGCCATTTAATCCCGGAGGAGTAACATCCGTGACGATGGGCGACGCCGAGTTTGCGCTGTCGACGCGCTTCACAAGACCGTCAGTCGTGCCGAAGTACACAACGTTGGGACGATTCGCTTTCGACACACCAATCACACTGACTGCCCTCGTCCAACCTGACGGCTGACCAACGTCAGTCGTCGTGAGCGCCGTCCATCCCAGCGTGCTCGTACCATTCGGAGCGTCGCTATTCCTCCAGATGCCGCTCCACATTGTCGGCGATGAACTCTTGCCCGCACCGTAGTACAGAATCTTCGAGTCGTTCGGATCGAGCGCAATGGGATTGACAAAGAGCGCACGCGTTCCGCCCGAAGGATTCATCGAACTGTAACTCGATCCGTTTCTCGATTGCCGGTAGAGCGGCCCGCTCTGAGATTGCGTGTAGAGCCGGTTGTCAGAGGCCGGCGGAAGTTCAACGATTGTACCGTCGCCGCTCGACACCATCTCCCACGCCGACATGCCTGCGAGATTCGTGCCTTGCGAACCATTATCTTGCGCGCCTGCAAGAACGTAGTTATCGCCGCTGTCGGGTGAAATCGCGATAGAGTAGAACTGCGTGACGTTGTATCCGTTGTTCAAGCTCGTCCACACCATCGGGTTGAGATTGATATCGTCTGCTTTCGAAATACCGCCATCGTGTCCCGAGTAGTAAACGTTGGGGCTTCCGGGTCTGAACGCGCCGGAGTGCAAATCGGGATGATGATTCTCGCCGGGCCAATAACTGTAGCCGCCGATATTCGCAGTAGTGGTTGTCGTCGCGAATCCATCCAACGATCTGTACAGATCCGTCCCGCCAATGATCACAAAGTTCTCGTTGTCCGGTTTCACTTGAACAATCATGTCGTACCCGGTCTGACTGTTGAAGCCGGAGGGCAAGCTGCCGCCGCGATTTTCCCATGTGCCTCCGCTGCCCGATCCGTTGCCGGAAACATACGTGTACTTCCAGAGCTGATGACCGGATGTTGCCGGCGTTGTATTTGCTTGCTCGATGAAGACGTAGATAATATTGGGATTTGACGCCGCGGGTCCAAAGACGATGCGACCTGTACTTGTCGGAAAATTCGCGGGCGCGATATTCGTCCAGCTTACACCGTCGGACGAGCGCCAGATTCTTGGCGCGCCCGATTCCTTGGTGTGCGCATACGCGACGCCTGTCGAGGTCATGACAACATCGGTGGCGTAGCGCGATGTGTTAACGAGTCCGGAATCAGAAAGCAACGCGAGCGCCCACGATGTGCCGCCATTCGTCGAGCGATAAATCCCGCGCCATGTCGCGGCAAAGACTTCATCCTGCGTCGCGTTGGCGGGATTTGTTGCAACGCTCCAGACGAAATCGAAAGCGTCGGTTGCTTGCGGCGTTCCTGAGGACGTCGAAGGAAGCAACGTCCATGAGTCGCCGTTGTTTGTCGATGTGTAGATGCCATCGCCTCGGTAGAATGAACCCCACCGCGTATCGTTCGTTGTCGACCCGCGGAACTCTCCTGTTCCGACATACCAAATATTCTGCTTGCCCGCACGCGTATCCTGTGCGATGCAACTTGTCGTGTGGATTTGTCCCGGTGCAAGCGTGAGCCGCCACGAAGCGCCGTCGTTTGTCGTTTTCCAGATTCCGCCGGCAACACTTCCAGCGATCAACGTTCCGACGTGCGCGATGTCGGAGGCGAGTACACGCGTGCGACCTCCAACATTGTTCGGGCCTCGCTCGACCCAGGCAAGAGTTTGCGCGGAATTTCCTTTCGCCAGCGCGATGCTCTCACGCGTTGGAATGGTCCTGGCGAATTCCATCTCGCGGCGTCGAATGCTTTGCGGAATTCCATTGGCAACGGGATCCCGCTGGATGAAAAACTCCATCTCGTCACGCGCCTGCGGGTCGTCCTTGTCTCCCGTCGATGTCTCAACCGCCACGAACCGCGTCTGCAACGAATACACTACCATGATTGCCAGAAATGCAAGCATGCCTGAAAATCCGATGAACGCCCTTAACATTCTGCCTCCAGTTCGACTAAATAAGAAAACACATGTAGATATTACCGCGGCCTCATACCTGCGCCCGGGAAGTCGTCGAAGTCCAGATCTTTGGCGTTGAGCATTTTGGTCATCAGAAGTATTTGTCCGGTGTGCATCGAGAAATGCTCGACGACATGATAAATCGCCTCGAAGACGCTGGTGGTGTTACCCTGAATGACTTTAACTTCGGCAAATCTCGCCGGATCAAGATTCAGAATAATCTCCTCTGCAGCATCCATGGCTTTGTCGAGAGCCGAGAGAAGCTCATCGCGGGAAATAACGTTGCGCTCCGCAAACTCGCGCGCACGGTCGCGGGTGTATGGCACACCGCCAATGGAGTTGACAATCCATTGAGTAACGTTGCCCGTGAGATGAAGGATCAGATTTCCGATGCTGTTGGAGGCCTCGTTGGGCCGCCACCAGATCTGTTCATCCGTCAACTGATCGACGCAAGCGTGTATGCGAGGAAGGTACTCGCCTTTGAGAAGCGAGATCGAGTATGTGGCGAACGTGCTCTCGATGTTCATGACGTTGATTTTTTCGAAAATCTAACAATGAAGATCTTGAGATCGGGGTCGTTCAACTCGACGTAGAAGTTCCCGATCCCGACCCGTTTGAGTGTCTGATGCGCGCCGAGAAGCCGGGCGCACGCACGACCATTCCCTCGTTCAATATCAACAATAAGCGCCGCATGACCACGCCAGCCGCTCTTGCGGCGACGCCAATACTGGACGAAGTCGCCCGGCTGGGCCTCTTCAGTTGAAACAATCTGTCCGACGCCCATTTCGAGCAGCGCAGTCTGCACGCCGCGAATGCGTTTATCATTCCGCGGAACAAGGCGGTTCAACATTTTCAAGCGGCCAATGTTGTTGATCAGGATTGATCTCTGTTCCTCGACTGTCAGCTCCCGGCCAACCAAATCCTGAACGACTGCCGCAACGAACTGCACGCAGTTGATCTGCCGACGATGCATGTGATTGCCGTACCGCCAGCCATTGAACTGCGTCTGTGCCAAACGAATTCCTGCCAGAAGCGGATGCTCCTGCGCCGCGCCATCCTCCAGCGGCAACACCGCTGCGAGACAAAGCACGAGCAGTGCGCGCTTCAACATCGCCATCATTATCCCCCGAGTTCCTCTCCGGTCTTGTTTAATCCCCGTTCGATCTTTGCACTCGCTCCCTTCCACGCCTTCCACCCTCCTGACATTGAATACACATTTGTATAACCCATCTTCCGCAGGTTGTCGCCTGCCAACGCGGAACGATACCCGCCGCCACAGTAGAGTACAATTTCTTTGGACTTCTCCGGCACGACACGTTCAATCTCACGTTCGATGATGCCCTTGCTGAGAAAGATCGCGCCCGCCGCATGCGCTTCGTTCCATTCGTGTTCCTCACGGGTATCGATGAATACGAACTCGTCGCCGCGTTCCAGTTTCTGGACGACCGCGTCAACGGAAACTTCCCGCACGCGTTCCTTTGCATCTGCGACAAGGGCAAGAAAGCCCGGAGTATGATTCATGTCATGAAAAAGAGATTTACACGAAGTGCCAACTGATAGTACGCAGAAGAATCTGGATGTGCAACATCAGCAACGTCTCGCCCCGCACAAAAAACACGGTCCCGCCGTCTGCACAGCGGGACCGTTATGGATTTTTTGGAACCTTGAGAGCTGCTGCTAACAGACTTCTCCAGAGGCTCCTATGTTTGATTTCAAGATAGGATCACCTCCCTTTCCCAGGGCACCGACATCGTACCGGAAATTCCCCTGAAGAATTTCCCGTACAGCATGAACTGCAACCACAATCTATCATCCCGTCAACACAAAGTCAACCCTTTGCCCAATTTTTCTCTTCAGTTGATTCTGAATTTGGGACATAACTGCCGACGAACACCGGAGCCGACGAGTCTCCCTCGTTGGCAAAATATTTCTGCAACGTGTACCGGACGGAGCTGAACGCGAGTTGATCCCACGGAATTTCGTCGCGACCGAACAATGCGGTGATTTCCGTCTCGACGCCGGGATGGAAATTTAGATTTTTCAGATCCGCGAGAAAGAACACATACACTTGACCGATGATTGGGATGCTGTACAATGAGATCATCCGCACCAACTCCACGTCGGCATTCGCTTCTTCGCGCGTTTCCCGCATCGCCCCTGCCTCGGCCGTCTCATCGTTTTCAAGAAAGCCGGCAGGCAAAGTCCAGAAGCCGCTTATTGGTTCATTCGCTCGCTTGCAGAGCAGCACTTTGTCGCGCCATCGCGGCAAACATCCCACAATCATGCGGGGGTTTTCATAGTGCACTGTATTGCATGCGCTGCAGACGAACCGCTGTTTGTGATCGCCGGCGGGGATCAGCAAGTGAACAGGCTTGCCGCAGTTGCTGCAGAAGTTCATACTGCCTCTGCCGGCTGCGGCGCGTTCGCGGCAAGAAAGAACCGCCCAATGACGGCGTCGAACGACACGCCGTCTTCGCGCTGCATCTGATATGTTCCCTCCATCGTGCCCCATTCCGTGTCGAGCGGACAGAAGCTCGTGTACTCAAACGTGTCGCCGGGCGCCAGGCTCGGCGTCTTGCCGACAACGCCGCGTCCTCTTACTTCTTCACGATCGCCGTCGCCGTTGATGATGATCCAGTGGCGTGAAAGAAGTTTGACGCGCCGCGAGCCTTCGTTCGTGAGAACGATTCTGTAAGCAAAGACAAAACTTTCTTCACCGGGTTTTGATTGTTCCTTCAGAAACCAGGCCTCGGCGAAGACGCGGACGTCTTCGGTGACAGTATCTGAACTGAGTAATTGCGGCATACCTCTCTCGTCGCTATTCGATGTAGTCGAGCTGTCTGCTGATGAGCACGTCGGCTTTGCGCAGGTCGAGTTGCTCCGGCTTCGTGAGATTCTGACACAGCTGCTCGATGATGCCTTCTTGCACGATACTTCTCGCACGCGCAACCGAGTACGGCATCCGACGGAATGTCACCATTGTGTACTTCGGAACAAACAGCCCGGGATAGTTATCTTCGAGAAGCCGCTCGACTTTCTTTTTCAGTTGGAATTTTGGCTGCGCCACAAAGTCGCGCATCTCCACAAAATTCTCTATCGCCAGATCGGCGATCGCATCGGTATCTTTCTTGCGTTGCTTTTCAAAATCCGTGAACAGCTCGTTCCAATCAATGCGCTCCGTCGTCCGTCCGTACGACATCTGTCGGTCGAGCAGCTTGTTGAGAATGGTGCAGTCTTCAAATGCGCAGTTCATGCCCTGCCCGAAGAACGGCACGATGGCATGCGCTGCGTCTCCCACCAGCAACGCCTTTCCTTCAACGCGCCACGGAGCGCCTTTCACGGTCACCATGGAGCCGGTCGGATTGCAGAAGAACTCCCTCGTTAACTCCGGAATCAACGCAGCGACATCAGGAAAATGTTCAGCGAAGAACGTCTTCACTTTCTCTTCTGTATTCAACGTTTCAAAACTCTCTTCGCCTTTGTTGGGATAGAAGAAGGTGCACGTGAAGCTGCCGTCAAGGTTCGGCAATGCGATGAGCATGTAGGTTGTGCGCGGCCAGATGTGGAGCGCGTTCCGTTCCATCGCATGCCTGCCGTTCGGTCCGGGAGGAATCGTCAGCTCTTTGTAGCCGTATTCCAAATAGTCCGAAGTGTACGAACCGTTGGCGAAGTCAGCGATTGCGCTGCGAACTGCTGATGCTGAGCCATCCGTTCCAATCACGGTTCGAGGTTCAACCGACAGTTCTTCGCCTGTCTCCTCTCTGACCAGCTTGAGCGCCGTCGTGTCGAAATCCATCCCGACGCAGCGCGTATCAAACGTGATGTGCAGGTTTTTGAATTTCTCGGCCGCCGTCATGAGCGTCTTGTTCAGCTCTGCTCGCGACGTCGCATAGATGACTTCTGACTCCTCCTTGCCGTAGCGTTGAAAGATCAGCTCTCCATCGGCGGTGTGAATCATTCGCCCCCGCATGGAGATGGCAATGCGCATGATCTTGTCGGCAACGCCGACTTCTTCGAGCGCATGAATGCCGCGCACCGAGAGCGCGAGATTGATCGAGCGTCCGCCGGCAGCATCGTTGATCCGCATGTCGGGGCGTCGTTCAAAGATTTCGACGGGAAAATTCTTTCGTGCCAGATACACGCCAAGCAGCGACCCTGCGAGTCCGGCGCCAACTAACGCAACTTTGTTTTTCAATTCAGTCTCCATTCTTCAAAGAATCCATTCAAGGGATGATGTTGATTTCATTAACCACACAGTATTTCAGCAAACCGATACACTTCAGAGAAGGTATTGTACAATGGTACAGGCGCAATTCTGATCACATCAGGTTCACGCCAATCGCACACCACGCCCTCTGCGGCGAGATGATCGAATATTTGTTTTCCGCCTTCGGGGGCGCGGATCGAGAGCTGACATCCTCGCTGCGCTGGATCGCGCGGCGTAATGACAGAATATCTTTGACATGGATGCTGATTGAGCAGATATTCCAGGTAGCCCGTAAGACGCTCGCTCTTTGCGCGCAACTCTTGCATTCCCACCTCATCGAAAATCTCCATCGATGCACGCAGAACAGCCAACGGCAGAATCGGGGGATTGCTCACTTGCCATCCTTCCGCGCCGGGAATGGCATCGAAAATCGGCCCCATTTGAAAACGAATGTGCTTGTTCTGTCCCCACCAGCCCGCAAACCGAGGAAGGTCAATCCTGCCGCCATGCCGTTCATGCACAAAGCAGCCGGCAATTCCGCCGGGGCCGGAGTTCAGGTACTTATAAGAACACCATACCGCAAAGTCGACGTTCCATTCGTGAAGATGGAGCATCACATTCCCGGCGGCATGGGCAAGATCGTACCCGACCAGAATTCCTTGCGCCTGCGCCGCACGAGTGATGCGCTCCATGTCGAACGCTTGGCCGGAGTAGTAGTTGATTCCGCCGAGCAGAAGCAACGCAATCTCGTCGCCGTCGCCTTCGAGAATATCCTCGATGTCTTCTGTGCGAATCGCTGTCTCGCCCGCGCGTGGCCTGAGTTCGATGAGTGATCGTTTCGGATCGAACCCATGAAACCTGATATGCGATTCGACTGCGTAACGATCAGACGGAAATGCGGGCCATTCAATGACAATCTTGTGCCGCCTCGTCGTCGGTCGATAGAACGAGACAAGCATCAGATGCAGATTCACTGTGAGTGTGTTCATCACAACCACCTCGTTCAGTTTTGCACCGACGAGCCGCGCCGTTTGTTCCGTCAACAATTCGTGATACGGCATCCACGGATTCTTCGCATGAAAGTGCCCATCGACTCCGAATCGCTCCCAGTCCTTCATCTCCTGCTCGACAAACCCACGCGCAGATTTCGGCTGCAAGCCAAGAGAGTTGCCGCAGAAGTAGATCGTCTCTTTTCCATCGGGAGTTTTAGGGATGAAGAACTTGTCCCGATACGAAGCCAGCGAGTCAGCGGCGTCGAGTTGCCTCGCAAAACTTTGGTCACTTTGAAAAGTCATACTCTATGAACTCTACGAACTCAATGAACCCTACGAACTCAGAACTTATTCATCAAACTCAAAATCTTCAACGTCCGGAATGTTTGTGAATGCGATGCGCGTCGGCGCTGCGCGGCCGGTCATCTCGCCGAAATGCACAGCAGTCTTTCCGAATTTCGAATTCAGCTTGTCCATCGCCTTTGCCAAGCCGGTTCGCTTCTCCTCGTCAAACATTCCAAAGTTGTGGAGATGATCGGGAACAAGATTGTACAACACGACGCCGACTGCAAGCGGCTTCGCGTTCCGGGGAAATCCACGCCAGAGTTTCTGCAGTGCTTCGAGCAACGTCAGCGTATCCTGACACTCAACGAAGTTCACATAATCATCCCACTTCGGCCGGTTCATGAACTTCACGAAGACGGAAAGACTCGAGCACCAGTAGTTCATTCTTCGCAGGCGAGTCGCTGCCTTGTGCACCAGCTTCTGCAGGACGTTGAAAGCGCCTTCGCGAGTCCGTTCATCGGGCGGCAACACATGCGAGTGGCCAACGGTGCGACGATGCGTTTCCAGTCCCTCAAGATCTTCGCCGCGCAGCAGATGCCAGTAGCGTTCCCCGACTACGCCGCCCCACACCTTGCGCAAATCCATCTCCGAGCGCGAGAGAAGATCTTTGACGGTAAAAATCTCGCGCTCCTGTAATCGCCGTTCCATATTTCTGCCGATGCCGGGGAGATCGATGGTCTTCAGCGGAAACAGGATGTCGGGAAGATCCTTCTGCTCGATCACCGTCAGCCCGTCGGGCTTCTGCATGTCGCTGCCGACCTTCGCGAGAAAACGATTCGTCGCAAGTCCTATCGAGCAGCGGAGCGTGCTGCCGACTGTACTTTTGATTTTTTGTTTGATGTCGAGCGCGAGCTGCGTCGCTTTGGCGACATCGCGCTGCGTCCCCGTGAGCTTCGCCGCCATCTCGTCTATCGAAACGACTGCATGCACCGGCACACACGAATCCACCGCGCTCACAATCTTGTGATGATACTCGACGTACTTCTCGTGCCGCGCCTGCACGCACAGCAGACCCGGACACATTTTCTTCGCCTCGTCAACTCGCGTTCCCGTCTTCACGCCGAATGCTTTCGCTTCGTAGCTTGCCGCGATGCAGAACGTCGTATCCGCCATCAGCGGAACGACGGCAACAGGCTTGGCTCGCAGCTCCGGTCGAAGCTCCTGTTCGACGGAAGCGAAGTAGGAGTTCAAATCTAAGAATAACCAGTTCACCATTTTCAAACCCTGAGCGGAGCGCCCGCCTGCCTTCTTAGGTCAATGTTGGCGGGCAGGAAGGGTATAAATCAAACACGATTACAACTAGCCCCAAACTTTCAAGACCCTTCGCCAAAAGGCGGCTCAGTGTCGAGGCGTAACCACTCTAACGCCGTTCCGCTCAGCAATCGTTGCTTTGTTGCATCGCTGAGTTCCATCGATTCGATCAACGAGCCGGGCGTTGCCTCGCCGAGGGGAAATGGATAATCGGAACCGAGCGCGATTTTTTCTTCACCAACAAGTTCGATCAAATACTTCAACATGCTTTTGTCATGAACGAGAGAATCGAGATAGAACTTACCGAGATAGTTTTTCGGATTGATGTTGTTATCCACCGCAACCAAATCGGGACGGACATTGAAGCCGTGTTCGATTCTTCCGATCGTTGCGGGAAACGCGCCGCCGCCGTGCGCAAACGCGACGCGCAATCCCGGCAATCGCTCGAATACGCCGCCAAAGATCATCGAGCAAATTGCAAGCGAAACTTCGGCGGGCATTCCCACCAGCCACGGAAGCCAATACTTCGGCATGCGTTCCTTCCCCATCATGTCCCACGGATGAACGAAGATCGCAGCGCCAAGTTCTTCCGCTGCTTGAAAGATGGGAAAGAGATGTTCATCGTTCAAGTTCCAATCATTCACATGCGAGCCGATTTCGATACCGGCAAGCTTCAACTCCTTCATACAGCGTTCGAGTTCTTTGATCGCGAGATCAGGCGCCTGCATCGGAATCGTTCCGAGTCCGACGAAGCGCTGCGGATGGTCGGCGACAACGCCGGCGATATGATCGTTGAGATAGCGCGAAAAGTCGAGCGCGTCGTTGCCACCCGCCCAATAGCTGAACAACACCGGAACGGTGGAGAGCACTTGCATCGTCACGCTGTTCGCATCGCATTCGTGGAGTCGAACGTCCGAATCCCACACGTTCTCTTCAACGTCGCGGAAATGCTTTCCGTCGATCATCATGCGCGCACAACCGCGAGAGTGATGCTCGATGTTCACCCAACCTCCGTACCCGAACTTTGCCTTCAAGTCGGGCAGGGTCTTGGGAAGAATGTGCGTATGAACGTCAATCTTTTGCAAGGATGCTCAATAGTAAGAACTGAGAGAGGAGATACAGCGAACACGCGCGCGATGGAAGGTGGAAGAGGATCAAAAAACTTCCGATCGCCGTGAGAGATTCTCGACAAGACATATTCTCGAATTCAATGCCAACCTCAGCGAGGCTGCATGAGAATCAAAGGCTGAACTCGTGAGAGCTATTTCTTGACATCCTGATCGATTCAGGAATTGCCACCTCATAATCCGAGTTTATTGTTACAATTTCCATTGGATATCCCTGCTTCAATGCCAAATCCATTGATCTCGGGAAAACGAAATACTACGATGTCGCCAGCAACAAGCGTGATCATCTCTTGATATCATCCTCTGAAATCTCGGGCCAATCTTCGTCCTCCATACCGCGCATTGCCTGGGCCAAAGAAAATCGTGACCATTCAAGTTCTTCGGTTCTAGCGTCTTCTTCACCAGCGCGAGCCCAAAGAAATTCAACAAAATGCAAGACCTCCTGTTGAAGTTCTTCCGGAAGTTGCTGCGTCTTTGCCGCGATTTGTTCAACAGTGCTCACGACACTTCTCCTCAATATCTTGCTCCAATCTACAAACATTTCAAGCGATGGGCAATCACTACCCACCCACTTTTCGATACGCCAATTCGATGAAGGGCTTTGCGACCTCGAAATCCTGCAATGATTTCAAAGTCAACTCAAAGTCCCCGGTGCCAGAATGGCCAATCTTCGTGACATCTCGAGACATCTTCGGCGCATTGGGGACTTCTTTAGGATTGAGCTTGAGATAGAGGGTTACTTTCTGTTGATTCGTTTCGAGGCACGCGATGTTTTGAGAGATCTTGTACGCTATATAGAATTTCTTCGGGGCAACCTCGATGGAAGGATCAAGGGCAATAATGAAGTCATGGACTGCATGCGCGAGTTCTCTGATCTTCTCAGTGCGACCATCGAGGTGTTGATGAATGGTGTAACTTCCGGTCAGACGAGCTGCCGCCGCTTTCTTCCCTGCTACAACCATAACAGGGTTCTTACCTGGTGTGCCGCTTGGTTCCGATGGCGAATATGATTTTTGAAGAATCTCTTCTAAATAGATTGTTTGGTTCTTGAATAGTCTATACGTCCACAGCTCGATATTCGCTCCCATCACTTTGACCGCGTGAAGGTCATACTTCTTGTAGTTCGGTGCGATGCAGATAACGCGCACACCGGACCAATCAACTTTCACAGAATTCCCAAGCGATTTCTGTGCTGCGATTTCGAAATCACCTCGATGATCATGAATCCATGAAAGATAGTAGAGGGACTGATTGATGAGTTCAGACGATTCTGCCTTCTTGTATTCGATGATAACCGGATTACCATCTTCCGACACAGCGAGCGTATCAATGCGCCCTGCATGCTGAATTCCGGTCGGGAATTCTGAGGCAACGAGTTTGCAGTTGAATATCTCCTGAAGGTTTTTCTCGATGAGAGTTTGAAGCGTCTTCTCAACAGAGAAGTTCGTTTGTTCTATCGTCGTGAGGCGTTGATTCGAAATCGAGAATAGAGGCATAGTCGTTCACTTTCCATCTTGCATTGTTCGCTCTGACTCGCGGAAATGCTTTCCGTCGATCATCATGCGCGCACATCCTGGCGCATGATGCTCAAGATTCATCCATCCGCCGTAGCGTACTTCGACTTGAGGTCGGGCCAATTCTCGGAAAGGATGTGTGTGTGAATATCGATTTTGCTCAAGGAGGAACCAGCATTCAAAACGCGCAACGAGTAGGGGTTGCGAGAAGATCACTCTTCCAAGATTCGGACATCAACGGCGATTCGGAGCCGCTGAGAGAAAGTATGACTCTTGCACAACAACTGCAAATCGGCGAGACTCAATGTGGGGCGATCAGCTCCGGCTCAATAGGCTGAAAATAGGTGATGATGTCCCCTTGATGCAGAGTCGCCGCCCACGTCTTGCGATACCCGTGTTTCTTGCGATGCTCGCTCAGCAGCGGATCGACCTTCATGAACCCCACCATGTACGACATGACGTTCTTCCACGGAAATGTCGTTGTCATGAAGCGCTGTTGTGCGATGATTCTGGTCGAGAAGGAAGTGTCGGCGGCATCGAGCGTTGCAAACTCCCGCTGATCAATCACGAAGCCGATTTCGGCATGACCATCGGGAAAGAAGAGATCGAACGGTCGCTGCGTTGCAAAACTTCTTTTGCTCAGCAGATCATTCAGTTCATTTGTGATGACTCCAACCTGTGACATGTTCGTGCCTTTCATTTCTTTGTAGATGAAATGAAAAGGTCCGGCCGATTTCTCATCGACTGTGAGGTCAAGAAAAGCGCCATGATAGTACAGCACGCCAACTGCGAGCAGAGCAATCAGGCCAACCCCGCCGGCGGCAATTTTCAGAAGTCGTTTCATTGAGTTAGTGTTCTAGATTGTGGTTTCACGCCGGCTTTGGCGGACGTTCCATCTTCGTGCCGCAGTTTTTGCACGTGCAGTGTTCCGGCGTGTTGTAGAACCGGTCGAAGATCGGCGGCAGCTGTGTGACGATGTTCGTGAGTTGCATGTATTCCTCGTACAGCTTCTCGCCGCATTTTTCGCAGAACCAGAGAAAGCCGTCCATCTCGCCGGGTACACGTTTCCGCTCGATGACAAGTCCGACCGTGTTTGCCGGACGCTGGGGCGAGTGCGGCACTTTCGGCGGCAGCAGGAAGATCTCTCCTTGCTTGATCGGAACGGATTTCGGTTTTCCATCTTCAACGACCTTCAGCGTGATGTCGCCCTCGAGCTGGTAGAAGAATTCCTCGCCTTCATCGTAGTGATAATCCTTCCGCGCATTCGGCCCGCCGACAACCATGATGATGAAGTCCGCATCCTCATACACCAGCTTGTTACCGACAGGCGGCTTCAACAAGTGTCTGTGCTCGTTAATCCAGTTCTGAAAGTTGATGGGTGGTGTTAATGACATGAGACTCCTTTCTTCAAACCCTGAGCGAAGCGCCCGTCTGCCTTCTTAGGACAATATTTGCAAACAGGAAGGGTCTGATTATTTTTGTTGTTGGGAAAGTTTGATAGTACAGAGATTAATTCTCTACGTTCGAATCGTGCAATACCCTTCGCCTACAAAGCAGGCTCAGGGTCGATCGTTGCGATCACTTTCACCTCAATCGCTATCGGTGTAGGCAAAGCATTGACCTCGACAGTCGTTCTGGCCGGTTGATTCTCTTTGAAGTATTCGGCGTAGATGCGATTGAACGTCGCGAAGTCGCTCTTCATGTTGGTGAGGAAAACTGTGATGTCAACAATTTTCTCCCAACCCGAACCAGCGTCTTCGAGAATTGTCTCGACGTTCTTGAAAACGGAGTGGCATTGCGTTTCGATGTTGTACGAAACGACATTCCCCCGTTCATCCAACTCAACTCCCGGAATCTTCTTTGAGCCGCGCTCACGCGGACCAATGCCCGATAGGAACAGAAGATTGCCTACACGACGAGCGTGCGGATACGCGCCGACGGGTTCGGGAGCGCGTGAAGAGACAATGACATTCGGATCGTTCATCGGCGTTTGTCAGCGCGTGGTGGGAGCAACTGGCTCGAAACGCAAAACGATAAATTGGTCAGAAGTGAGACCGACCGATTCATACGTTCTCCCTTCCCTGTCGCTAAACTCAACCTCGAACACGTTCCCGCCAGCCAAGATCTCGACCACCGTTCCCACTTGTCCTTGCCGAAGATTGTATTCCGGCAAATCAAGGGCGAGTGCGACCACATCCAAGAGTCTCACTTCTTCTTTGGGGTTCACATCATCCTCCATTCACTTACAAGGGAAAACACGTTGTCAATCTCGGTTGCTTGCTGCCATGCTCTAATATCCATCCGCTTCTGATCATTGCACAATCCGCCAATCCCACCTAATCCCATTATCCATCACCCAATACTCCAATACTCCTGGTTCGCTCAGGGTTTAGTAGCGAAGATTGATGCACACGTTCTTTGGCTCGGTGAAGAACCGCAGCGCCTCCCATCCGCCTTCCCTTCCGAGTCCGCTGTTCTTCATTCCCCCGAACGGCGTTCGCAAGTCGCGCAGCATCCAGCAGTTCACCCAGACGATTCCCGACTTGATTTTGCCGGCGACACGATGCGCTCGCGTCAAGTCGTTCGTCCAGATAATCGACGCGAGTCCGTACTGCGTGCTGTCGGCGAACATCAGCACTTCCTCTTCAGTGTCGAAAGGAATTAGGGTC
Source organism: Ignavibacteriota bacterium (assembly GCA_016218065.1). Lineage (GTDB taxonomy): Bacteria > Bacteroidota > Ignavibacteria > UBA10030 > UBA6906 > CAADGV01. The sequence continues at coordinate 16,452 of JACRFA010000181.1, forward strand.
ACAACAGGACCAAAAATTTCTTCCTGGTTCGTCCGACAGTTGTATGTCAAGCCTTCGATCACTGTCGGCGCGAAGAACCAGCCGTACTTGCAGCGCCCTTCCAGATGCACGCGCGTGCCG
>JACRFA010000184.1 GCA_016218065.1 Ignavibacteriota bacterium
TGGAAAGCAGTTGGTCCCGACACCGTCGGGACAGAATGACAATCAAAAAACCATCAACATGTTTTCTCGGCATTTTCTGGAATCTCTATCGAACGACGTCATTCTGAGTTTCATGACCACGCCGAAAAGCGGGCGCGGCTATTTGGGGAAATGACGTGCACTTCTCGGTGTCATTCTGTGTTCAATGACCACGCGAAAAGAGAGCGTGGCTATTTGAGGTAATGACGTGCGCTCCCATTTGTCATGCTGGGAAAATCGGATGTCACCCTTTCAGGGTTTTGCTCCTTGTGTTGTTTTCATTCCGAGGGCGTTGCCCTCGGCTGTAGTATATGTCCCCGTTGGGGACAATGACCGACCCTGAAAGGGTCAAATACTACAGCTCGGGGCAGCGCCCCGACATCAAACAGCGAGCCGGAGCGAGGGAACCCTGAAAGGGTGAGATACCAAAGGCGCGACATACTTCGGCGTAGGTTCATTCTGCCAAATATCCACGCCCGCTGTTGGCGTCGTCATAAAACTCAGAATGACAAATTCATGCCACGTCATTAGCAACCCTTCGACTTCGCTCAGGGTAAACTCAACGGAGCAAAGTGAAGCCTGTCAGCCGACAAGCAGGAATCTCTGATCAACGGCAGGTGGAGTCCATTACAGGCGTTTTGTATATTGTTGCCATGAAGGTACATCTGTTTCCACGACATCTTTCGTTCTACATCTTTCGCGCACACATTGGGCCGTTCATTTTTTCCCTCTGCACGCTGATGTTTCTCTTCTTGCTCCAGTTCGTCATGAAGTTCATCGACCAGCTCGTGGGCAAAGGCCTGAGCGCCTGGACAATTCTCGAACTCATCACACTCAATCTCGCCTGGATGCTTGTGCTCGCCGTGCCGATGTCCGTGCTTGTTGCTGTCCTCATGGCGTTCGGCGATATGTCGTCGAAGAATGAAATCACCGCGATGAAAGCGACAGGCGTGAGTATCTATCGAATGCTGGCGCCTATCCTTCTCGGCGGCGTGCTGTTGGCAATCGTGCTTGTGTGGTTCAACAACGATGTACTGCCCGAAGCGAACCACAAAGCAAAAACGCTGACGATGGACATCCGGCGGAAACGTCCCACGCTGAGCATTGTTGCCGGACTTTTCTCGCAGGAGATTCAGGGCTACAGCATGCTCGTCCACAAGACGTTCGAGAACAGCAACGAGCTTGAGGGCATCACGCTCTACGACTATACGAACCCGAATGTCAACATCGTGATCACCGCCGAGCGCGGAACGATCTCGTTCTCACATGACGTTCGCAAGCTGATCATGGATCTTCACGATGGCGAAATCCATGAGCTTGACCTCGTGAACATGAAGGAGTACAAACGAATTCGCTTCAGAGATCACCGCATCGTGACGGCGGTGGAAGGCTTCGACTTCGAACGAACATCCGAAGGATCGGTGATACGCGGTGATCGTGAGTTGAGCGCTCGAGACATGCGCTACATCGTTGATAGCATGCGCCACGCGCAGGCCGCGATCGACACCGGACTTCAGAATCTCGTGCGCGAAGATTTCGAACGCCTGCTCAGAGGCCGCCAGGCGGCGCGCGGAGTCCCCGAAGAAGCGCAGCGCGGCATTGCATTTGGCATGATGCAAGCACGCCGTGGCCCGATTTATCCTCTGCAAGGTTTCGAGCCGCCCGAGAGTCACGCCCGTATCATCAACGCCTCCGTGCAAAACGAACTGCTGCGCATGGGCATGATCGACAAGCAGATCGATCAGTACAGCGTTGAGATCTACAAAAAATATTCAATCCCCATCGCCTGCATTGTGTTTGTGCTCGTCGGTGTGCCGCTGGGGATTATGTCGAAGCGCGGCGGATTCGGGATTGCAGCAACGCTCAGCTTCGGGTTCTTTCTTCTGTATTGGGCATTTCTCATCGGAGGCGAGAAACTCGCCGACCGCGGACTGCTCTCTCCGTTCTGGGGCATGTGGTCGGCCAACATGTTGCTCGGCGTACTTGGCGTGTACCTGACGATTCGTATCGGCAAAGAATCCGTCGTGATCGATTGGAGCTTCATGCGGAGGCTGATTCCGCAGCGGTTCCGCCGCGAACTAGCCGATGAGCCGCCATCAATCGACGTTGACGCATGAAGCTCATCGACCGCTATATCGTCAAGCAGTTTCTTGTGACGCTGATGTTTTCCCTCGTTGCAGTGCTCGTCATCTTCGTCGTCATCGATGCGATGGAGAATCTCGATGACTTTATCGACCGCAACGCGACAACCGACACTATCCTGAGCTACTATCTCTACTTCCTCCCGGAAATCATAAAACTCATCATGCCGGTGGCGATGCTGCTGGCAAGCCTTTTCGTGACTGCCCGGCTCTCGACACAGAACGAGTTGACAGCGATGAAAGCGACCGGGCTGAGCCTCTTCCGACTCATGGTTCCGTACATCATCGTTTCGCTTATCGTGAGCACCGCGTCGGTGTATTTCAACGGATGGATTGTTCCGCAAGCGAACAAGAAGAAATTCCAGCTTGAGCGCGTCTATCTCAATAAGAATACGATTAGCGGATCAGGCTCGAACATTTACGTGCAGGACTCGCCGACACGCATTCTCTCGATGGGATTTTTTGATGATACGCGTGAGGTTGCTTCGCGCGTCAGCATTCAGGATTTCAGCGACACGAATCTCACGGTTCTCCTCGCCCGCGTCGATGCGCAGACAATGGAGTGGGACACAACGCAGAGCCGATGGGTGCTGCACAACGGCATCAGACGGTGGTTCGCGGGAAGCAAGGAACGACTGGAGAAGTTCGACGCGCAGCCATCAGAGCATCTGCATTTCGATCCGGATGACTTGCGCAAGAAGCAAGAGCAGCCCGACGAGATGGATTATCGTGCGTTGGAAACATTCATCGAGAATCAGCGGCGGGCGGGACAGGATGTGTCGAAGTGGCTGGTGGATTTTTACAGCAAGATTTCGTTTCCGTTCGCGTCGGTCATTGTTGTGCTGTTCGGCGTCCCGTTTGCGTCGGTGAAGCGTCGCGGCGGCATTGGCGTGCAACTCGGCATCAGTCTTCTCATCTGCTTCGTGTATCTCATCTTCATGAAAGTCAGCCAGGTCTTTGGCTACAACGGCGACATCCATCCGTTGCTGACAGCGTGGCTTGCAAATCTCATCTTCCTCGTCGGTGCGGCCTACGTTACGCTGCGCGTCCCAAAATGAGAATCCCGCTGCTGTTCAGCGGGATTGATGTGCGGCCGGAGGGAGTCCTCCGTCAGGAGTCCCTTCGGGAGAACCCCCAACTTCCATTTCGACTGAAGTTAGCATCAAGAGAATCTTCAGGTTGCTAACTTCATCGTCGAAATGAGAATCCCGCTGTTGTTCAGCGGGACTGACGTGCGGCCGGAGGGAGTCGGACCCCCAACCCCCAGCTTCGTAGGCTGGTGCTCTATCCAGTTGAGCTACGGCCGCAAATTGAAATCTGATTTGTTGCGTGAAGATGATACGAAAAAGTCGAGTGAGTTTCAACTTCCATTCCAACTGAAGTTAGCATCCACGAACGTTTCCGCAGCCGCTAACTTCACCCTCGGAAATGCAAATCCCGCTGCTGTTCAGCGGGACTTCAGTGCACCCGGAGGGAGTCGAACCCCCAACCCTCAGATCCGAAGTCTGATGCTCTATCCAGTTGAGCTACGGGTGCAAAGGTATTTTCTTCAACATCCTATCAAGAAACCTTCTGCCAGCCGCGGTCTTAAAGTACTTCTCCCTCACTCGTGCTTCCCTACGCGACGGAAATGCTTCTTTGTACAACAACTCGAGAGGTCTGCGACTTTTTGTCGATTGCGTATGGCCGGCATTGTGTTCCGCCACTCTTCGTTCGACATTGTCAGACAGTCCCACATACCTTTTGCCGTCGACCGCAGATCGGAGGATGTAGGCAAACCACAGTGTTTCGCTTCGTATTTTTTCCATAGCCTGATGCTCCCCGCCCGCCTGACCAAAGATAGCTCTCAACAGGCGGTCGGGCGGGTATCCAGTTGAGCTACGGGTGCGGCGCATTGGCTGAATCAATTTAGGAAAAACCAAACCAAATTCCAATTCGCCGATGACGTAGCTCGTTCGAACGCTATGTCTTGTTCACAAAGCCTTTCAGCTTTTCGATCCCCTCCTGCACCACTTTCGAAAAGCTTTCCAACTCTTCCGCAATTTTCGGTCCGACTGTTTTCTGAACGTGTTCCTTTTCCAACTCAAGAACAAAGAGCGCAACCTTTCGACGATCTTCCGGCGTGAGTTCCCGGACTGCGGTTTTGATTTCTTCGAGTCCCATATTCCTTCTCATTAGTTTATGTGGATGATCTTCCGCGTGATGCTGGAGTTGTCTGAGCGGAGTCTGCATAAGTACATTCCACTCGCGACGGCGTTCGGCCTCCACTCAGTGCGATGCACGCCCGGCAACAATTTGCCGCTGAGCAATGTGGCAACTCTCTGTCCCAACGGCGTGAGAATCTCAAGCGTGACGATCGATGTCGTGCGGACTTCAAACTCAATGGTCGTGGATGGATTGAATGGATTGGGAAAATTCTGCGAGAGAGAAATCTGCGCGGGACGTCCCCTTTTCGCGAGTTCATCAACGCTCAGTCCGGTTTGATGTGAGTAGAATCGCGCCGTGGCCGAATCAGTCACAGTCCCTCCGTTCCGAACGAAGAGGGTAAGATCAAACGAACCCGGCGAAACATAGAATGATGTGTCGAAAGGAATACGTATGCTATCAGGATGATACGGACTGTGATGTTTCAGCACAAGAGTGTACTGATTGCTATTGTTGATGTCGCGAACGGTGAAGTAGCAGCGCTCAATCCGAACCGAGGTGGGCAATGGTGGTCCGATGTACATCGGATCGTACATGGGCCGGATAATCACCGTGTCCACGAGGGCTGAATGCAGTTCACAGATGAGGCTCGGCGCGACACATGAACCAACGACACTGAAGCTATCAGACGGTGGGAAGAACCCGATGATTTGCGCCGTCGAGATGGGCGCCGCAACTATCGTGGCGACACAAACGGCGAGGCTGATGAATCCGTTACGAGTGATCATGCTCTTATCTTCCGAATTGTCACAATAAGTATCCGGAAAACATCAAGAGCCTCCATCGCTTACCGACGATGAAGGCTCCTGTCAAAGATCTGATCAAATATGCGGATATTACCTGAGGAATTCCACAATCGCCGCGTTCACCATCCCGCTCTGTTCAATCTGCACGAGATGTCCTGCGTCTGGAATCTCAACCAACTTGCAGTTCCGAATCCTCTTTGCACCTCCCTCAAACACATCCGATGGAAATCCCGGATGCAGGTACGGATTTGGGATCAGGCCATCCTGCTTTCCGTACACAATCAGCGTCGGCTGGGTAATCTTATCGAGTTTCTTTGATGTTGGCTGATCAAGCATGCCGTGCACACTGCGAACAACGGCATACGCAAACTCATCGAACTCTTTCGCTTTTGCCATGCGTGTGCGTTCCTCCACCATCCACTCAAGATCATTATTCCATGTGTAAAAATTCAGGGCAAGGTTGCGTCGGATTGCTTCCTCGTTTGTCAGCTTCACACCTTCCACCGTCAGGACGCTGCGGAGCCAGTTCCCTTCTCCTTTGTCGAACGCCTCAATGCCTGCGGGATCGAGGAGTATGAGTTTTTCGATCTTCTCAGGATGAGCAATCGCCAACGTCATTCCGATTTGTCCGCCCATCGAGTGACCGACGTAGTGCGCCTTTTCAATTCCCAGAGTGTTGAGAAGGTTGAAGACTGTTTCCGCATAGAACTTCATGTCGTACGGATAAACGCCCTTCTCTGATTTCCCGTAGCCGGGGAGATCAACGGCGATAACCCGAAACTGCTTTGCCAGCTCGCCAATATTGTAGCGCCAGAATCCAGCGTTGCTGGCAAGCCCGTGAACGAGCACAATAGTTTGTGGACCGGTCCCGACATCGACGTAACTCACTGTCGGATTCGCGAGTGAGGTCTTTGTCGGAAAGCCATAATCGAAATCGGCAAACTCCATGGGCTGCGAATTCTTGTACACAAATCCTCCGGAACATCCGATGGCGATGAACGTGAGAATGACAAGCGGTAGTAGATGAGAAAGTGTTTTCATGATCATTCTCCTTAGAACATCAACCACGTGAGAGTCGTGAACGCCGTCCACGGATTGGCCGGCTTCTTCTGCGTATTCGAAACGGCGGGCGAGTCATAGAAATCGCCCAGGGCAAGATATCCCGCGCTGAAGCCAAGCGTCAAGAAGACTTTCAGATTGTACTTCAGCTCGACGTTGACTTCCGTGCCGATGTTCTTTCCGCCACCTGTTGGGCTGACATTCGACAGCGCCGTAGCAATCCCGAGTTTTCCATTGAACTTGTTCGGGATGAAATCCTTGTACGCGTTCACGAAGAACGCCGTGGTGCCAAGTCCCATGTTCGAGATGTCGTGGACAGCGGAATAGTATCGGTTCACGACTTGCGGATCAGGGAAAAGAAGTAATGCGCGATGAGAACTGTAAATCCCAACAGGCGAACCCCAGATATTTCCGGTCAACACGGCGGTGACCGTCTTGCCCGGCTTGTCTTCTCCGGTTGTGTACAGCGCCTCGAATGCGATTTTGTCGTTCACCGTCATCCCGTACTTGTACGCAACGGATGCATTCGCAGCGACACCAACAATGCTCGCCGCCTTGCTCTGTTGTGTGCCGAGCGTGTCGATTGTGGCGTAGTTGGCAATGGCATAGCCATCAATCCACCACCGACTCTTCAGGAAATCCCTGTTGAAGGCAGCATGCGCTCCGACCCAGCCGATGTGTGCTTTATACGCTTGTGAAAACCCGGGCAACCGGATGCGCACCGCACCGTTGTACTCCGCGAGCGCGCTGGTGAGTCCTTGCCCCAGAACCGAAATGCCTCCACCTTCCTGACCAAAGTCGTGCAGATACCACAGGTCAGCGCCGACTTCCCAATCAGGAGAGACCCGCGATTCTATATCGGCCATGAAGAGCGCAACGTCATCATCCTTTGCGATGAGGTTCTCCCAAAGCTGAAAGAAACCAAGACGTCCTTTTGTTTCGGGCGAGAGATTTGCAAAGAGGTTGATGCCCACCGCTTGCGTTCCCCAGAAGGAAAGCTTGTATGCACTCGTCTGCATTACTTGCAGTGTTGTGATGTTGGGATCTCGTGCATTGTCAAACAGCCGTTGAAGTCCGATGACAACATTCCATGCGGCGTCCTTGGGATGGATATCAACATTTGCGAGAAGTGTTTGAAGATTGATTTGTCCGCCGTTGATTGCGCCGCCGCGGTTGCCCCCAACGCCATAAGCAACGTCGCCGAATGTATAGTCGATCTTGAATAATCCCCTGAGCGTCGCATAGCCATCGAGGATTGACGGTTTGTACACGAAAAGAGGAACAAACCGTTGTTCGGCATATAACGCTGTCTGGGGAACAGTTGTGGTTGAGTTCGATCCAAACAACCGGCCGATGATTTGTCCTTGCAGAACGTCATTCGTCGGCGTGATGTTCGTCGATGTCATGCGCGTAAACGAATAGCCGATGAATTGAAGCTCCTTGGGTGCAGGATCTTCAATTCGTTTTGGCTCATCCTGCGACTGTGCATCGTGAATCACAAGAAGAGACAAGCACAGAAGCACAAGAAAGTGTTTCATAGTTTCATTCCGAATGTACTCGGTGAGAAAAGAATGAGAAGAAGGGCGGCGGGAATTCTCCCGCCACCCGTTTGTCAAATTACGGCTGACGAATGAACTTCTGAATCCAGATCGGCCATCTGACGCCGTTGTATTTTGTACTGCCGAAACCGCTATCCGGAAGAGCCGGTGTGACACCGACAATCACTGGCGTGGTTTGAATGACTTCATAGGTAAGCGTGTCGTTCGAGACGCGATAGATTCCTGTTGACGTTACACTCGACGGAGTTGCCTGATTGAGTACAATCGCGTAAATGCTTGTACTGTTCGGTCCGGTTTTCGTCCACGTGCCGGTGTACGTAATATTTGCGCCCGCGCTGTCGGTCGAAACAACATTGTACGTGCTGTTTGCGCTGAACGTGGCTGTAATGCGACGAACCTTGAACGGTGCTGCCCACAAACCTGGCGCAACCTGTGTCGCACCTTCCGACTTCCAATTTGTTGCAAGGGCATTCAACACCTGAAAAGCTGCAGTTCCGCTCTTGCCTGCCTTGGTGACAGTGATATTCAGATTGCTTTCTACGGCTGCGTTCGGCACTTTCGTCTTGATCTGAGTCCCGCCAATAATTGTATCAACTGTTGCGGCAGCAGCACCGAACGTTATGGTGATGGCGGCTTTGTCGGTTCCGAAATTTGTTCCTGTGATCGTCACAACCGTACCAGCGCTCCCCTGAGTTGGTGCAACAGATGTTACTGTGATGTCGGTGTTAGCCGGCGGTGTTGTGGTTTCGTCATCCTTACACCCGATGACCAGGGCAAGAGCAACCATTGCTCCGAGGACAAGTAGGTTTTTCATGTGACCTCCTTATGTTGGTGTGTGTGAATTAGGTGGTTTGTTTAGACTGCATATTCCTCGGCGGCATCAGAATCGATTCTGCTTCTGCCACCATTTCCCCTTTCTGATTTGTACAATGTGTACGGAACAGAACTCGATTTCTTCCAACATCCATGTTACCCAGTTCGTGCCTCGCCTCTCCAATCATGCTCTCCCCTTCAATGCCCGCTTGAGAATCTTCCCGCTGTCGCTTTTCGGCAGTTCATCCAGAAACTCGACATGCTTGGGGGTTTTGTATTTGGCGAGATTGCTGGAACAGAACGCAATCACATCATCCGCAGTGAGCGTCATTCCCGTCTTCACCACGACAAACGCTTTCCCGACTTCTCGCCATTTTGCATCTGGTACCCCGACCACGGCCGCTTCACGAATCGCGGAATGCGAGCGAAGCACATGTTCTATTTCTGCCGGATAAACGTTCTCCGCACCGCTGATGAACATGTCTTTCTTCCGGTCGACAACGTAATAATAACCCTCGTTGTCACCTCGGACGAGATCACCGGTATGAAACCAACCATCCTTGATTGCTTCGCTGGTAGCAGTCGGATTGTTCCAATAGCCCGGTGTGCAGACTGGACCATGCAACGCTAACTCGCCCACCTGCTCATCGCCGAGTTCATTATCATGCTCATCCACAATCTTTGCATCGATGTAGAAGTTGGGAAACCCGATCGAACCGATTTTTCGGATCGCATCCTGCTCGTTCAGCGAATACACGTTCGGCCCAAATTCTGTCAGCCCGTACCCCTGTCGGATCGGCACGCCTTTGTTCTGCCATGCCTTGATTAATTCGAGCGGCATCGGCTCACCACCAACAATGGCGTAGCGAACGGTCTTCAATGACACTTCATTGAACACAGGAGAGCGATAGAGCATATCCATCATTGTCGGCACGCCAAAGAGAATCGTTACGCCCTCACTGTCGCAGAGACGAAGAACGTTATCGGCATCGAATTTTTTGAGATTGATGAGCCGCGCACCGCGATGCAGCAGCGGCGTCGTCAACACATTCCAACCTCCGGTGTGAAAGAACGGAGCAAAGATCAACGAGACATCCGTTTGGGTGAGATTCAAACGCATGGTCGTGTTGACGGAATTCCAGAAGATCATCTTGTTGGTGATGATTGCCCCTTTTACATTTCCCGTCGTGCCCGAGGTGTACAAGATCATGCAGGCCGCCTCGAGATCATTCTCCAGAGGGATTGGATCGCCCGGAAGCGAATCGCAATACAATCTGGAAACAAAACTGTCCGGACCATCAAAGCAAAGGCGACGCAATGGAAGAGACTCGGGCGCCATCTTCCGAATTGTCTCTCCAAATTGTTGCTGATAGATCAGGAGTTTCGGTGAACAATCCCTCACAATGTGCTCTATCTCTCGCGGCACAAGGCGGAAATTTACTGGAACGAGTATCGCATTGATCCGCTGGATGGCAAAGAACAGAAAGACGTATTCCACTTCGTTCATGGCCAATGCGGCAACGCGGTCTCCCGCCTGAATTCCAAATTCGTTCTGCAGCACACGGGCAAAGCGATTGATCAGGCGATACGATTCCTGGTACGAAAACGATCTGCCAGTCGCATCGTCCTTCAATGCAATCGCATCGGGCGAGTACCTTGACCATCGTTCGAACCAGTTCGAGTGAATCACGAATTACGCTTTCTCGATGTAGTTGATATCCTTGCCATAGGTTTCGCTCATGAAGTACAGAGAGATGAAGGCAAGGAGAAACACCACGCCGCCTATGATCAATGCACTGTTGATGAGGCCGAGATCGTGCCGGATTGCATTCAGCCACAACGACATTGGCACAACCATCGACCGGACGAAGTTGGGAACAGACGTCGTGACCGTTGCGCGAATATTCGTTCCGAATTGTTCGGCTGCCATCGTAATGAACACCGTCCAATATCCCTGCCCAAGCCCCACCACAAGAATCACCATCATGAAGGTTTCAGCCGCCGCATTGTGCATGTTCAACACAGCCACGGCCAGTGCCGCCATTCCGATGAAGCATGCCCACACGACTTTCTTCCGGCTCTTGATCAGCTCGCTCACTATCCCGCTCAGGCCGCTGCCAACAGCAAGCCCAATCGCCTGCCACTTCAGTGTTTCCGCTGCGGTAATACCGCGTGAAAGATTGAGCGCCGCGCCCACTTCCGGCGAGAACGTAATGATGATTCCCGAGACGTACCAGATAGGAACGCCAACCGCCGTGACAGCGAGAAACTTGAGCAATGCGGATTTCGATTTGAGAATCAGGAATACATCGCCGCGTTTGTGCGTAGACTGTTTCTGCGCCTCAAACATCTCCGATTCGCGCAGCGTGAAAATGCGGCCGCCGAGCACGACCAGCCCCATTGCACCACCCACAAAATACGCTACGCGCCAATCGAACGACGCCCCAACGAACGATGCAGTCAACGCTCCCACCAAGCCGAGAAAGGAAATGACGGTAGTTCCATATCCACGATACTGCTTCGGCAGGATCTCCGCTACCAGAGTTACGCCTGCACCAAATTCTCCGGCAAGACCAACACCAGCCACAAATCGAAGGACGGCGTACGTGTTGATGTCGTTGACGAACCCGTTCAGAATATTTGCTATTGAGTACATCGTGATGGTGGAGAGCAGCGCGAATCGCCGTCCGAATTTGTCGCCGATGATTCCCCACATCACGCCGCCGATGAGCATGCCGATCATCTGAAGATTCAGCAGCAGAATTCCTTTGGAGGTCAGCTCGTCGCCCACGATGCCAATATCCTTGAGGCTCGCGATGCGCACAACGCCGAACAGAACGATATCGTAGAGGTCCACAAAGTAGCCGAGTGCCGCCGCGATCACGGCAAGTGCCAGTCCTTTGTTTCGAGTTGCAGTCATTTCACATCAGAGAGAAAGAGACGTGCGAGGATTTCAGTTGCATTCTACTTCCGGTGCAGAAACCAAAACCGTCATGTATCATACGACCATCGCAACGCAAGCGATGCCATGGCCATTCCACCGCCCGACCCAACCATCATCACGAGATCGCCCTTTTTCAACTTGTGCTGACGAGCTGCGTCTGCCATTGCCATGGGAATGCATGCACTGCCGGTGTAGCCGAATCGATCCATGATGTTGTGCGATTTCTCGTGGGGGACACCAATCTTGTCAAGTGTTTCGTTGATGCTGTTGATGTTGATTTGGGTGAAGAAATACCGGTCGGCTTCCTGCGCCTTCTTGTTCATTCTGGCGAGAAGCTCATTCACAAGGCGAGGCCAATACGTTGCGTTGGTTTCGAGAGGAATCTTCTTTGCAAA
>JACRFA010000185.1 GCA_016218065.1 Ignavibacteriota bacterium
ACCCTGAACCCTGAACCCTGAACCCTGAACCCTGAACCCTGAACCCTGAACCCTCAACCCTCAACCCTCAACCACTTCAATGCTTCGCCGCTCCCTCTGGTCCCGCGCTGATCGTCTTCACCACAAGAAACAAAAACAGCATGCCGATGACGAAGTACATTCCTGCAAACCCGAGCAACGTAAACAGTGTGTTACCTGCCGAGACCATCGTCGATGTGCCGTCGGCGGTTCGGAGCAAGCCGTAGACAAGCCAGGGTTGCCGGCCAAGTTCAACCGTTGTCCAGCCGGCGGTTGTTGCGATGTACGGGAATGGGAACGCCAGCATCAGCATCCACAGAAATCCTCGCGCCGTGAACAGTCGTCCTTTTTTCAACAGCCATGTCGCGCCGAGCATCAGCGCGATGAAGAGGGTCCCCAGCCCGACCATGATGTGATAGCTGAAGTACAGCAGAGGAATGTTCGTCGGCCAGTTTTCTTCAGGGAACGCGTCGAGTCCCTTCACTTCGGCGCCCCAGCGGTAGTAGGTGAGGAAGCTGAGCATCCGCGGCACGTGAATCGGGTTGTCGAGTTTTCGCTTCTCCATGTCCGGCTGCCCGATGATGACGAGCGGCGCGCCTTCCTTCGTTTCAAACAGTCCCTCCATTGCTGCAAGTGTTACCGGCTGTTGGAACGCGAGGTTCTTTCCCTGTTGATCGCCCGTCGGGAACGCAACAAGTATTGAGGAGATGACGCCGGCGATCACGCCAATGCGAACAAATGTTTTTCCAAATTCTTCGTTCTTATGGGCAAGAAGATAGAACGCGCCAACCGCCGCGACGACGAATGAGCTTGTGACAACCGAGGCAATCATGTTGTGCGTGTACTGCCAGAGAATCCACGGGTTCAGCAGAAGTCCCCAGAAACTGGTGAGCGACACGTTGCCGTTGGGCAGAACCTCGTATGCCACAGGCGATTGCATCCAGGCATTCGTTGCGATGATGAAGTAGCCGGAAATCCAGGAGCCGAGGAACACCATGCACGCAGCGAAGAAATGCATTTTCGGACCCAGCTTCTTTTCACCAAACAGAAACAGTCCGAGGAAACTTGATTCGAGAAAGAAGGCGAACACGCCTTCCATCGCGAGCGTTTGACCGATCACGCCGCCGGCAAACGCGGAGAAGCGCGCCCAATTCGTTCCGAACTGAAACTCCATCGGAATGCCGGTGACAACGCCGACTGCAAAATTGATGGCAAAGATTTTAGCCCAGAAGCGGGCGCTTGCATTGTACGTTTCATTTCCCGTCCGCAGCGCGATCCATTTCATGATAACGATGAGGAGCGCGAGGCCCATCGTCAACTGGGGAAACAAATAGTGGAATGAAATTGTAAACGCGAATTGAATACGATGAAGGAGAAGAGCGTCTTCCATGCGATGAGATTCCCTGTTTGATATCTATGGGGGATTGGTGATGAAGAAGTGTACCGTCAGTTTGAGTAGAACAAACCAGTTCGAGACATCATTCACATCAGCAACGCACGCATCGGTTGTAGTGTGCGATTGAACGGATTCAATGTGAGGCCGAGTTCTTCGAGTGTAATCACGCCAAGCAGTGGCTCATCCCCCGCCTCACCGAGGATGACCGGCGTATGTCCTTCGCCTTGGGGCAGTGAGATAAAACATTCCGACACATATCTCATGATCGGGGTTCCGTCAGCGAGAGTGAATTCCACCTTGCGTTTGGGTCTGAGACCGATTGCCTTCCATGCTCTTTCTGTAAGGAGTGTATAGGTTGCACCGCTATCCACGAGGAAATTGACCACCACGTGCTTACCGCGCGATCCCTTGACTCTACCCTTTATATGTGTCAAGCCCATGTTTGTTTCTCTGGTCTGCATTATGGTAACGATCAGATGTTTGATTAGCAAGTAACGCCGTGTGCCCGCGTATGCGACATAGAAGTTGATAGAAGGAAAACTCTAAGGCGCGCGCGTTCATCAATCCATAACTCCATCACTCCTCTTCAAACGGTATGAGTCCGATAGATTCATCCGGCTTGCCCCTCATGCCGCATTTTTCTATCATGGTGCAGTAGTTTGTTGGAGAGCGATGATGTTTTCTCCTTCACTCATATCGCTCGCATGGTGGGAAACGCCAACCTTCGCAGTCAGCTGCATCCAATGTCAGCGCACGCCAAATCACTTTCGGGACTTCGGGAGAATCTGTCGGCAATTCTCGAAGGCAGCCATACACGAACCCAGCTTCACACGTTTGTGCATCACTGCAATGCAATAGCCCTGACGCTTATTCAATCGCGCATCGCATCCGGATCGATTCACGTAAGGCGTTTCGGACTGGAACCCTGCGACATTGCGTTCGACGCGATAGCGGATTTGTTTCGGGAAGATGACCATGGAAACCTCGTTCAGATCAACGCGTACTTCGAGAGTATCGATTGGCGGAACGCGGAAGACGAAGCGCTGTTGATTCATTTGCGGCGGCTCGTCTTCGCACGAACAAATCAAGGATTGTTCAGAATGTTTCAAGAGATCGATCCGGGACTCGGAAAGATTCTGCGGAACACGAAGCTTGCGATTGCTGCGCTGAATACATTTGTCGAGATGGATCATTTCGGTGAACCGTGCATTGCGCCGGGCTTGTGCGATCCGCTGGTTCGTCTGCCGATGATTGAC
>JACRFA010000186.1 GCA_016218065.1 Ignavibacteriota bacterium
CCGCTCTTTTTCGAGTTCATGATTCCAACACCGATTTCGAATTGGATGCATCCATGGCGGTTCGAAGCCGGACTCATGAGAAGTTTTCCAAACTTATTGAGCTCGATCTTGAAAGGAAGATTCTGCAAGAGTGGGTTCTTGAGCACCTCAGCCCATTCCATTGTTCCGTCCTCGCAATGAGTTAAGAAAGATTCTATTGCCTGTCACAGCGAGAATATACACATAAGCGTTCACGGCTGCAACGGTTCAGACGAGGGAGTGGTGCTTGTCGCCTTGAAGAGTCGCCGAGCTGTACACTTCCCTTCATGAGGTTCCCTCTGTTGCTGCCTGCGCGGGAACTCATGTAGCAACGTCTGTTGCTTCTCGGCTGTATTTCCTCGTTATTAACAGAGGAATCCATTGATATTTCACAACGTCTCACCCGTGCGTGAGACGTTGTCATTCTTTGATGTATCATTTTCAGTTATACAAAAAGGAAATCTCATGAAACGCGTCATCTCATTGTGCTGGCTTCTGGTCGTCGTTCTCTCATTCACATACGCGCAAGAAGATATGGAAGGTGGAACAGACGTTCCGTATTTCACGCGTATGCCCAATCACATCATTACACATACAGCGAACCGCGATTTCGATGCATATCAAATGTACGACGGGAAAACCCTCGTCACGATCGAAGGAAAAGTCTATCAGACAGCCTATGAACTGAAGGAGGACGTGAAGAATCCGCCGAGCGAGCTTCAGATCCGCCGCAACCTCATAGCCGCAATCAAAAATCTCGGCGGGAAGATTCTCTTCGAAGGTGAATATGAATTTGATGACACGCGGGCGAACAACACGCTCGCGACGGGCAAAGTCGTGAAGGACGGTCGCGAGCTTTGGATCGAAGCCTGGCCCTACCCCAATGGATATACGCTGACGGTCGTCGAACGCGAAGCGATGGAGCAAGAGATCACCGCTAACGACATTCTTTCCGAACTGAACAAGAGCGGCTTCATTGCATTGTATATCAATTTTGAAACCGGCAAGTCGGCGATCATGCCTGAGTCTCAGAACCTCATCGATCAGATCGCGGCAATGCTCAAGTCCAACCCATCATTGAACGTCAGCATTGAGGGACATACGGACAACGTTGGGTCGCCCGCGTCCAACAAATCACTCTCGGAAAACAGGGCAACATCGGTCATGAACGCGATTGTGGGAAAGGGAGTGGAGAAGTCACGCCTCTCGACGAAAGGCTGGGGACAAGAGAACCCGGTCGGCGATAACAGAACGGAGGAAGGCAGAGCAAAAAATCGCAGAGTAGAAATTGTGAAGAAGTAGATGTGAAGAATTGTGGGGAGCCGCCCGGCTCCCTGTTTTGTTGCGCGATTTGAATTCTCCTTTCGATCCTGTATCTTCTATACGGTAGCTTCTGTCACGCCAATCTCATCTCATGCTTACACAATCCCAACAGCTAGCGCTCGATACCTCACGTCATCTTTCGGTGACGGCCAATGCCGGCTCCGGCAAGACGATGGTGTTGGTGGAACGATTCATCACCATACTCCTCTCCGAACGCACGCAGGTCAAAGAAGTCGTCGCGCTGACATTCACCGAAAAGGCGGCAAGTGAGCTGAAGCGCAAAATCTCCGAGAGCGTGGCGAAGAAACTGGCCGAGGTGACCGATGCGACGCAACGAGCACGCTTGCGCCAGGTACGCGAGCAGCTCTCGGGCGCGGTGATCGATACCATTCATTCGTTCTGCGCCAAACTGCTGCGTGAGTATCCGGTGGAAGCCGGCGTGGATGCATCGTTCACGGTTCTGGAGGTTGTCGATCAAATGTCGAAGCTTGAGGCAGCCACGAAGGAAACGTTTGCCGCGATTCTTAAGGCTGAAGAAGGGAACATGCAGCGAGCGCGCACATTCAATCTGCTGAGAGCGCTTGGCAAGTTCAGGGTTTTGAGTATCGTGCGTACGCTTGTCCTGAAGCGCGAGCAAGTATCGCGATGGCTTGAGCAGGATGGTCTGTACACGAAATCTGACGAAGAGATTCTGCAGCTATGGAAATCGCATCTATCTGAATTTGTGGAAGGCGAGTTTGCCGATCCGCAGCTCATGAGCGATCTGGAAGTTGTTGTCAACGCGGCGTCGGGCAAGGCGCAGCTTGCGATCAATGCGGAGTTCAAAGCGCTGAAGCGCGGCGGATCGCTCGAAACTCAACTGGTCCGGTTCGGTTCGTTGCTGGAAAAGATGCTGACGACGCAAGGAACTCTCCGCAAGAAGGTGTTTGGTGAGAATGGGGAAATTGCGGAGCAGGCTGCGCGTCTCCAAACGAAATACAAAGCTCTTACTCCATTGCTGGAGTTTGTCAAAAATCCGAACGACGAAGCGCATCGTGTGCTTCTCTCGCAAGCTCGCGTTTTGCTCGAACTCTATCAGAATGTTATTGAGCGTTACGAGGAGAAGAAGATCGAGGGAGCGCATCTGGACTTCGACGATCTCCAGATTCATCTGAAGAACCTGCTGCGCAACCAACGGATTGCCGAGAGGCTGGCGCAGCGATTCAAGTACGTGATGGTGGATGAATACCAGGACACTAACAGACTGCAATACGAAATTCTGCTTCCGCTCCTCAATCAACTCACGCGTGGGAATCTCTTCATCGTAGGAGATCCGAAGCAGTCGATCTACGGATTCCGCGACGCCGACGTGACGGTGTTCAATCGGACGAAGAAAGACATTGAAGACCGCGCCGGAAAAGAGAGCGCAGTGGTGTTGAGCGACAGCTTCAGGCCCCTGCGTGACCTCGTTGCGTTTGTGAATCTCGTGTTTGAGCCTCTCATGCAGGGCAACAGCGCCGACTACGAGGTAGTGTACGAGCCGCTGGTTCGTGGCAGGCAGAACAATCAGTCGGGTCGTGTTGAGCTTATTCTCTGCGATGAATCTGCTGACGAGTCTGCGCTCAGTGAAGGAGAGTTGATTGCCCGACGGATATTGCAGTTGCGTGAATCGAAGTATCAGGTGTTTGGCAAAGATGAAACGCCCCATGATCTCCGATTCAGCGATGTTGCTATTCTTCTTCGGACGCGCAATGGTTTGAGCGATTTGGAAGAAGCCTTCATTCACCACAACATTCCATATCTCGTTACCGGAGGCGTCGGGTATTTTCAGACGCAGGGAATCTACGACATTGCGAACTACTTCCGTTTTCTTCTCAATCCTGATGACGATGTTGCGCTGACAGGCGTTCTGCGCTCGCCGTTCTTCACCGTGTCCGATGCGGAGTTGTTCGAGGCTGCGTACGAACGGCGCTCGAAGAATCTTTGGGCGCATGTTCGGTCGCGAGGCTCGGCGGTCAAGAACTCCGCGGCGCTCACGCGCGCAGTTGATGTCTTGCTGGAAGATGTTGAAGTAGCTGATCGTCTTTCGGTACCCGATCTGGTCAACCGCATCATTGAGCGTACATCATACGCGGGCTTTGTTGCGGGCATGGCGCGCTCCGATCAGCTCTTCGCCAATCTCGAGAAGCTCAAACGTCTTGCGCGAAAATACGAAGAGCAAGGATTCACCAATCTCTACGATTTTGTTGCGCGGCTCAAGCGCCTGATCGACGAAGAGCCGGATGAAGGCCAAGCTGCGGTCGATGTGTTTGCCGATGCAGTCAATGTTATGACCATACACGCCGCGAAGGGGCTTGAGTTCCCGGTCGTCATCATTCCATCGTTGGAGCGGTCGTTCATTCAGGATTCGGAACCGTTTCTCGACAATGAGCTTGGCTTTGCATTCGGCGAACGCGACGACGCGTCAGGCGCGGCGCCGATCACGGAATATCTCAGACGTCGAACACAGAGAAAGAACATCGCGGAAGAGAAGCGCGTCTTCTACGTCGCGTGCACGCGTGCCCGGGACATGTTGATTCTCTCAGGCCGCCAGAGGGAAGACCGGAACTCGACAAACTATATGAACTGGCTGCTCAACGGTCTGCGATGTGATCGACTTGATGCTGAATGTCAGATAGAGCGCGAGACGCGTACGCAGTTTCTCCAACTTCACGACGATCGATATGCGACGAACGCTGAGTCGCACACGCTGATTGTTCACGTGCTTCATCCAGCAGACTTGCAGGCGAGCATTCATCACGTTAGAATAACGTCGGTCGATGATGGCGCACGCACTCTTATGCTCGACCCGATTCCTGTCAACGAGCAGGGTGAGATCTTTTCGGCGAGCAAGATTCGAACGTACGTCGAGTGCCCGGCGAAGTACTACTTGCGTTACGTGGTCGGAATTCCAACGACGGCGGCAGAGTCATTGCCGCGTGGCGACATAGAAGACGCTGATGTTTCCATCCCTGCTGAATTGCGCGGCAGGGCGTTCCATCACCTCATGCAACATATCGACTCACGTTCACTCGATGCACGAACGCTACGAGGCGAGCTGAAGAAATTTATCGCGCAGGATTCTCTCTCAGTGATTTCGGAGCCGATGATTGAGTTGGATGCGATTGTTCAATCTGTTCTCGATCTGGTTGGGACTGACTTCTGGCGCGACGTCCAACGCGGCAGTGATGCGCGAACAGAGTTCACCATCATGACAGCGTGCGGCGATGATTTCCTCACCGGTACACTCGACAGACTGTATCGTGATGAGCTTGGAGTTTGGACCATCATTGACTACAAGACTGATGCAGTCGATGCTGTGCGAGTCAAGGAACGAGTAACACTGTACGAGCCGCAACTGAAATTCTACGCGCTGCTCGCCCACAAGTTGTTTGGCGCCGAAAGGGTGAATGCTCATCTTTACTTTGCTGCGCTCCAGTCGCCTGTTCGCTTCACCTACGTTGCACGCGAGCTTCAGCAGTATGAAATCGAATTGATCAACGTGATGCAAAGAATTCACTCGGGTGATTTTCCCGCGCCAGCCAGGCTCTGCGACGGCTGTCCCTTCCTTCCTGCAGGCTGCAGGGCGGTGCTGCGTTAGCTCTTCCATTGTTCTTCCAAGACTGCCAGTCGATAAGCAATTCCACTCACAAAACAGCCGCAAATTAGGCAGTGTTCCTAAAGTTAAACGACTTAATCCTTGCATTTGTTTTTTGATTTCAATACCTAAGACCATCACACATCAACCATCAAAATTCGAACGGATTGGGGAACTCCATGCTCGATCACACCCAGTACGAGAACATTCTCGAAAGCATCAGCGGCGGGTTCTTTGCACTTGACGGGGAGTATCGGATCACCTACTGGAACCGCGCCGCCGAAACCGGCACGGGGTTGAAGTCATCTGAAGTTCTTGGCAAGCACGTCTTTGAAGTTTTCCCTAACGCGGAGAATGCTGCTCTCGGGGACAAGTACCGTCTCGCGATGGACACCAAGACGTTTCAGAGTCTTGAGACAGCGTACAAGGACACCCGGTTCGAAGCGTGGTTTGACGTCCGCATTTATCCCGCTGCGAAAGGTCTCTCGGTTTTCTTTCAGGATATTACGGAGAAGAAGCGCGAGCAGCGACAGAAGGAAATTCTCATCGAGATATCCAAAGCGATCAACTCATCAACGCATCTCGACGACTTGTGTGTGCAGGCCGCCGAGAAGATTGCGCTCTTGTTCGATATCCCGTCGAAGTTTGTCTCCATCTATCTTTTTGATCATCTGGGGAGGGAAGTCCGGCTTGTCGCTCCGGCGTTGTACGATGTCGACTTCTCTCAGGAAATAGTGCACCAGCGTGTTGATGGAGGAGCGTATTTCTTTCCGGCGCAAGTTGCCTTTACGAAGAAGCAGATCGTCAGTGACGATGTTGCCGAAAGCACGGCTGCCGAAACGTTTGCAAACGAAATTCAGAATTTGCAGCTCCGGACATTGATCGTGACGCCGCTGATTGTGCAGGACGAGGTGCAGGGCGTGCTTGAAGTTCTGACGATCAAAGAAAAAGAATTCGTCAGCAATGAGCTTGAGATTCTTTCTGTGATTGCCAACGAGCTTGCCAGCGGTATGAACCGCAAGCGTCTGATTGATGAACTCCGGCGCAAAAATGTCGCGCTTGAATCGCAGACGCAGAAGACACAAGAGGCGAGTGACACGCTGAAGAAGTTTCTCGCAACCTTCAGTCACGAGCTTCGTTCGCCGCTGAATTCGATTATTGGATTCTCCGATCTGCTGACGACGCAGTTCGATGGGCTGTCGCCGGAAGCTGTGCAGGATTTCATGAAGAACATCAACGCGAGCGGCAAGCATCTCCAGCAAATTATCAATGACATTCTTGATCTTTCCAGAATCGAAGCCGGCAAACTCGATCTGCACGTGGCGAGCTATCCGGTGAAATTCTTCGAAGAAAGTGTGCAGCGTGTTCTCTCCGCGCAGATTGCCGAGAAGGAGATTGCACTCGACTTCGATCTCTCGCCGGAATTTGAAGAAATTGTTGTCGATCAGACCAGATTTAAGCAGATATTGATCAACCTTGTTTCCAACGCGATCAAATTCAGCAAGAGAAAAGGTCGCGTTGTCATTTCATCGCAGCGCGTTGGGAATGATTTGCAGTTTGAAGTCAGGGATTTCGGCTCGGGCATTCGGCCGGAAGAAATTCAACACCTCTTCAAGCCATTCAAGCAGGCAGCAACGGGCCGGGAACTCAATCAGCAGGGAATCGGACTCGGGCTTGCGATTACCAAAAAGCTCGTTGAGCTTCATGGCGGCTCCATCTGGATCGAAAGCGAATACGGAGAAGGAACATCGGTTCGATTCAAAATTCCGCTTGTGATTGACGCGACTTCGGAGCGACTGAAGCAGGCGGAAATGCTGATCGACGCGTTGCATCGCGAGCATAGCGAAATAGACACGCGAGAAAAGCCGCTGGCACTCATTATCGAAGATTCGGTGCAAGCGAGCGAGCTGCTTCGACTGCATATCGAGTCCGCCGGGTACAGAGTTGAGCTTGCGCGTGATGGGGCGGAGGCAATCGAGAAAGCGAAGCGCCTTCATCCCAACGTCATCACACTCGACCTGATGTTGCCGGTGAAAGATGGCTGGCAGGTGATCAGAGAATTGAAACGCCATCCGCTCTGCAAACACATCCCGATCATTATCGTCTCCATCATCGATGAAAAGAATCTCGGGTTTAGTCTCGGCGCCGCGGACTACTTTGTGAAGCCGGTGAACAAAGAGGATCTTCTTGCGACGATGGATCGTGTCCGGCTTCAGGGTTCAGAGAATTCGCACGTGCCGAAGGTGTTGGTGATTGATGATGATCGCGCCGCGACAGACCTGATCGAAGTGATTCTCGAAAGCGAAGGATATGAAGTTGTGAAAGCATTTCACGGCAAGGAAGGATTGGACATGGCTGTCCGTGAAAAACCCGACGCGATCATTCTTGATCTCATCATGCCTGAAATGTCGGGAGTGAACGTTGCGTATCAGCTGCGACAGACGCCGGCGACTCGTTCAATCCCGATCATCATACTCACGTCGATGGACATCGATGAAGAGACACAACAGCAACTCGGCAATTATGTCTCCGGTCTGATGCGTAAAACATCGTTCACCAAACGAGATTTGTTGCGAGAAATTGGTAACATCGAGTCGCTCAGGTAGGCGTGACACAGGTCTCAAAATGCCCCCTCCCTTTGAAAACAACAGGTGATTTGCTTGACACCTCATGTGTTTCTACATATATTGAATCAGGTAAATCAAGCAAAACATTCAGATTGTAGCCATTGATGCCAAACGTAACGTACAAGAAACCCCTCAGTGTCGGGCAGGTTTCGGCGATTTGCCGTGTTAGCAAAAAGACTGTCCTGAACTGGATTTATGAGGGCGCGCTCAAAGCCTTCACAACGTACGGTGGGCATTATCGCGTGTGGCCCGTGAATCTCAAGCGGTTTCTTGATTCGGCAGGCATGGATATTCCCTTCGAGTTTGTTGATGATACTGCGACGCACATACTCATCATTGACGATGAGCGACCGTACGCGCAGATGCTGAAGAGCGTTATCAGTGCTGAGCTGCCTAATGTCGACATTCTGACGACTGAAGATGGCTACGAAGGTCTGTTGTTAATTGGAGAGACGAAACCTCAACTCGTGATTCTTGATTTGAAAATGCCGAAGTTAGACGGCATCGGAGTGCTGGAACTGCTGAGAAAACGTAAAACCGATCATGACATGAAGGTCCTTGTCGTGTCGGGATATCTGACGGACGAAGCGAAAGCAGAACTTTCCAAAACATGTGCTGATGCGGTGATCGACAAGCTTTCCGATATTTCTCATCTTGTCAAAACTGTCGCTGGTCTTGTTCGATCTGAAGCGGGTGTGTTCCAGGAAGAGGTAGTCCGCTAACGCGAGACTGAACACGTATGGAGAGTACAGAGAGCGAACTTCAAGAGCAGATCTCGAAGCTGAAGATCGGAATTCGCGAGATCGCGCACGAAATCAACAACCCGCTCGGTGTGTTGCGCATGGCGGCCTATCTGATGGATACGTCGAACCCCGACGAAGCGAAGCGCAAACACTATCTGAATCTCATCAACACGAGTATCGACCGTATCGAGAGCGGACTGAAGAAGCTCCGCGCTCTTCGCGAAGGCCTTCCCACCAGCGACGCACAAAATCAATCTGCGGCCCCCACAGCAGAGTAACCAATCGCATCTTGATTCGTACACACATTCAGGATTGGTATTCATCGTATCAGTTCCACACATAACATGAAAGCACCGAAGTCCATACTCGTCGTCCTCTCACTTCTCGTTCTCGTCGGATGCGACAGCAACCCGAAGACCACGACAAGTTCGGACGAAGCGTTGCGGCAGTACGAGCGTGGAAAGGAACTGTTCGCGCAGTTCTACTATACAGAAGCCAAGGAGTCGTTCGAAAAAGCATTGAGCCTCGACCCCGGCTTCGCGATGGCGCTCACGCGACTTGCGTACGTGCACTTCCGATCCAGCGACGAGGACAGTGCGCGCCGGCTGATAGGGCGGGCAGTTCAACTGCAATCCGTCGTAACAGAACGCGAGCAGCTCTATATTCGCCTCTTCGATAATCTCATTCATTACCGGAATAACACGGCGGCTGCCGTCGCTGATTCACTGATTGAGATGTATCCGCGTGAGGCAGAGGCATACGTGATGCGCGGAAATTTTTATGAGCTGAACAAGAAGTACGAGAAGGCGGTGGAGTTGTATGAGAAAGCCGTGAAGGTCGATACGTCGTTTGCGCCTGCGGTGATGTCGCTTGGCTACGCGTATTCTGCGCGCGGCGATCAAGGCTTGGCGGTGCAGGCGATGGAACGCTACATCCGGCTCGAACCGACTGCCGCCGATCCTCGCGCAAGCTACGGCGATATTCTGCTCCGTACCGGCCGCTACGACGAGGCGCTCGATCAATTCCGAAAATCCCTGGAGCTGAAGCCCGATTACTGGTACGCGATCAATCGCATCGGCGATGTGTACACCATCCTGGGCAGACTGAACGACGCGGAGAAGCAGTATGATGTCGGGATGACGAAAATGGTTGTCAATAATCAGACCCGCGCAACACGCATTGCGGTTAACGGCGACCTGTTCATGTATCGTGCGCGGTACGATGAAGCGCTCGCGCAATACAACCAGGCGCTGGCGATGGACTCGACGAACTGGAAGGCCGCGTTCGGCCGAACGCTGGCACTCATCAAGCTCAAAGAATTCGCAGATGCCGATCGCATGCTCAGCGGAGTTCATGAAGAACTCAGTCGCCGGAACCTCACCGGCTCAAGCGCGATGCTCGACTTCCACTGGCTCAGGGCGAAGTTCTATGAAGAGCAGGAGAAACTCGACGAGGCGCTTGTTGCATGCGACAGCGCGATGGAATACGGCTCGACGCTTTCCCGCACTGAAGTGTACAACGAGTATGCGACGCTCCATTTGAAGCAACGGGATTTTGAAAACGCTTTTGCCGCGCTCGAAGAAGCACTGCGCCTGAATTCCAATTATCCTCATGCACTTCTCACGCTGACAAAAGTCTATGCCGCATCGGGCGATAAGCAGATGGCGATCGAAATCGGCAGCCGGCTGCTTGAGCTGTGGAAGAACGCCGACCGCGACTTCCGCTATCTGAAAGAACTCCAGCAAATTCTCGGCCGCCGCGGGCCGCAGACGTAATCCCGGTTCAAAGGTTCACTTCATACCCGACTTTGAAGAACTTCCCGCCATTCTCAAACCGTTGTCCCTCCTGATTCAGCACGAAGTACACGTTGCTGCCCGCAAAAAATTCGTACTGGAGTAACGTGTTCCACAAGCCTTGATGCCGGTAGTTATCCTTTTGGATGAAAGATCGAAGATACAGGTGATCGATGACCCGAACATCAAGCTTCACGCGTACAATCGTCTGCTCGACTTCGGCGTAGCTCCGATGATTGAGCGTGACATCCCACGCAAGTCTGTCCCAGAAAATAAGCTTCGCGTTGGCGTAGGGGTTTCTCAGATATGCGCCGAAGTAGGGGCCGAAGTTGTACCCGAAGGTGAGTGCATGCGGCCCGATCACGAGCTTCGCGTTGTTATCGATCAGCACGTTGCGATGCTGCACGACGCCCGTTGCAGAAAATTTCTCGGGACGATTGTACTCGACGCGATGGAACAGCGTCAGGAATTCCAGAACAACATTGTACGCGTACGCGCTGACAAACTCTTGATACAAGAGACTCCGATCCAGCGTTGCAGCCTTGTAGTAGGAGACGCCGAATTCCATTTGCGGAAAGAGAGGTCGGTTGCTCACACTCCGGTACCCGATCTCGATGTTGGCTTCGTCGTATTCCGTTCC
Source organism: Ignavibacteriota bacterium (assembly GCA_016218065.1). Lineage (GTDB taxonomy): Bacteria > Bacteroidota > Ignavibacteria > UBA10030 > UBA6906 > CAADGV01. The sequence goes on from JACRFA010000186.1 coordinate 10,761, forward strand.
ATAGTCATTGAAGAGCGTCGAGGCGTCAAAGCGTTCGCCGAATCTCCGATAGAGAGCCGAGCCGTACACGCCGCCCGCCCAGTTGCGCGGCATCGACAACGAGAGTTGATACGCATTGCCATGCGTGTTGGTCGCAAACTGTGGAAAGAATCGAAAACCCAACGGCAAGTTCACGAGCGCATCGAAGCTTGCCACGCGCTCGGTACTGTGCGCCGTCAGATTTCTGCCGTACATCAGCGTTGTGCCCAGGTTTGCGATACCGCTTTGCCAGTTCGTCCGCACAACGGCGTGATGACGCTTTTCCTGTGTGCGCCCCGGCGTCTCATCTTCGACAAGCACAACTCCCGCTTTCAACTCATTGCTACGATACGTGTAGTTTGTGCCCCAGTTGATTTGTTGAATCGCCCGCGTGTAGAAGAGATTGATTGGCGTTCTGTAGATGTCCAGATCTTTACTGAGAAACGGTCGCTTCTCCTGTAAGTAGATCGATTGACCGTAGAGCGAGAACTGAAACGGATCGGCTTCGAGCGTCGACTCGTCCGTTTGAAATGTTCCCTTCAGCTTGTGCAAACCGTACGCGAGATTCAAGTCGCCGCCGGCTGTTCCGGTTGTCGGTGCATCCGAAATCTTCTGTCCGCGCAAGAACGGAATTGCTGAAACCACGGGCGCATTGCTTTCTTCGAACGGCTCGATGTCGAGCTTGTACATGCTCTTGACGGTGAGAATCTCGCTTTCGGGAGTCAGCGCGTAGAAGTACGACGAACCGTCCGGCTTGTACGCGAACATCTGCAGATCAATGCCGATCTGTTTCGGATTTTTGTTCTGAATCTTGTCGACGGGAATGCGGACTTCCGTTTCGATGTAGCCGGGCTGTTCGGGAGTCGGGTCGCGGTACACTGTCGATCGGCTTTGCCACACCCAATCCCACTCGAACACCAATGAGCGTTGATTATAGACGGCGATGTCGCGTTGGTTGTTGATGAAATTGAAGATGAAGATGTAGCCGTTTTCGTTTCTGTTCTCGAGATCGAGGAGGATGAAGAATTCATTTTCTTCATCCGAGCTTACGTCGCGGATCAGCGACTGCCGTATGACTTTCGCTCGCGGGTGAAATTTGAATGCGAAATAAAGCGCGTCGGAAGATTGCTTGACATAGACGATCGTGCTGTCATAGAATTTCTCGGCCGATTTCGGAACGACCGTGAAGAAATCCGTAAAGACTTTTGCATCGGCCCACTCTTCCTCGTGAATCTTGCCATCGACGGACGGCATGGGTCTGATGTCTTTCGGATGCGGGGTCACATCGGCTGCAAGCATAGCCAACAACGCTAGAAGTGAAAGCATGTTTGCAATGCGCATGGCTCACTCTCCTCGAATGATTGGGCGAGAATATTTGTTCGACGCTACCTGGCGCGGATTACGCCCACACAGTCACGAGCGACGATGGCGGGATGGTGTAGTAGCTGGACGCAGGCTGTGCGTCCACTCGTCATACGCATCAGAAGAGAAGCGAGTTGCGGAGGGAGGGAAAAGAATTTTGGACTTGACAAAGATGACGTTGTGTGAATTCTGTATCTTGGTTGAGCTTGGGCTGCCAGCGTGCCTACGACTCGGTCGTTGGTCGTTGACGTTACGCGTCTTTCGTTTTCCCGGCTGTCATGCCTGCCTGACGACAGTCAGGGCAACTTTGCAACTTTCGGGCGCCGTGACAGACTAGGAGCCGTGATGCGTAATGGCGCGCAGTATCGGCTTGATGCCGTGACGACCGAGAAAACACCGCGGTTCAACTGTGCCGTATCGAAAGAATGTCTCCATCCTTCACAATGTATTCCTTCCCTTCGAGTCGCCAGTGGCCTGATTCTTTCGCTTTGGCGAATGACCCGCCGTGGAGGATGAAGTCATCATAGTGAACAGTCTCGGCGCGGATGAACTTGCTGTAGAAATCGGAGTGAATCACGCCGGCAGATTCCTGCGCCGTCATTCCCTTGCGGATCGTCCAGGCGCGGCATTCATCTTCACCGACCGTGAAGAACGATAGCAAGCCGAGCAGCATGTAGGCTTCGCGGATCAACGTGTCGAGCGCGGATTCTTTGATGCCATATTCTTCCATAAATATCCGCGCTTCCTCATCTGCAAGCTCGGACATTTCCATTTCGATTTTTCCGAAGAACGACACGAGTTTCGTGTTCTTTCCCTCCTTCTTGGCCGCGATGCGCTTCACGAGTTCAGGCGCGTCGTTGCGTTGGCTCTCGTCCAGGTTCAGAGCAATGAGCATAGGCTTGATCGACAAGAGCTGGTACGTTTTCAGCAACGTCAGCTCTTCTTTCGAGAAGTCGTGCACGCGGAGCGGCTGTTCACTTTCCAGAAGCTGTTTGCATTTTTCCAGCACCGGCAGTTCGCGCTTGCTCAGCTCATCTCCCGACTTCATCAGCTGTTTCTTGAGTCGCTCGATGCGCGTTTCGACAACGCCGAGATCGGAGAGAATAAATTCTGTTTCGAACGATGCGATGTCGCGTTCGGCGTCGATCGTCCCGTCCGGATGCGCCACGGACTCATTGGCGAACAGGCGCACGACTTGCACGAGTGCATCGTTCGTCTTCACGCTCGCGAGAAAATTCGTCGTGAATTGTGTCGAGCCGGTCTCGCCCTTCTTCAATCCCACGACATCGACAAACTCGATGGTGGCGTGGACGACACGCTTCGGAGAAAAAATCTCGGCGCACTTGTCGAGCCGTGCGTCGGGAATCTTGACGACGGCATGATGCGCTTCGGATTTCGTCAGCGCTGCTGGATCGAGATGGGTCTTCGTGATTGTTTGGAATAACGTTGACTTTCCCGAGAAGGGAAGTCCGACAATGCCGATTTGCATGGGAGTTCTTTCGTTGTGTTGCTGAAGTGTTTTGAAGTGAGCGGTTGCAAGATACGAAATTGTAAGGATTGATGGAGGATCGATTCGATTTCTGGGGTGAGTGTTGAGGGCTTGAATTCAAAAAGACTCCTTCGGAGGAGCCTGCCGGCAGACACGGCGGCAGGCAGGCCCGCCGTTGGCCCAAAAATAAAAAGAACAACACGAGCCATCTTTTGAAAGTGGCAAACGAATTCGCTACTTTGATTCTGCAATCCTGATCATCCCTCACGAATTGGAGAACAAGACCGGTGAAATCTCCGCGCTTCGCTTCTTTGCTGCTGTTGTTGCTCACATCTGCGTTCACAATGTCGCTGCTCGCCCAGACTTCGCGCGACGAATGGCTGACGTACTACGAGAAAAGCGGCTACACGGAAACGCCGCGCTACGACGAGACGATCGAGTACTGCAAGCGGCTCGACAAGGCGTCTGCGTGGGTGAAGTACACATCGTTCGGCGCGAGTCCGCAGGGGAGAAAGCTGCCGCTTGTGATTCTTTCGAAGAGCGGCGCGTTTGACGCGGCCGCTGTGCGACGAAGCGGCAAGGCGGTTGTACTTATTCAAAGCGGTATTCACTCGGGCGAGATCGACGGCAAGGATGCAAGCCTGATGCTGATGCGCGAGATTGCTATCACCAAGAAACTTCAGGCGCTGCTCGACAACGCGGTTCTTCTGTTTGTTCCGATCTTCAGCGTCGATGCGCACGAGCGGTTCGACAAATACAATCGCATCAACCAGAATGGCCCGGAAGAAATGGGGTGGCGCGTGAATGCGCAGAATCTGAATCTCAACCGCGACTACATGAAGGCTGATTCGCCGGAGATGCGTGCGATGCTGCGCCTGTTCGCAACCTGGCTGCCGGAGTTCTACGTGGATTGTCATGTGACCGACGGAATCGATTTTCAATATGACATCACCTACGGCGCTGAGACATCGAAGAATCTTGACAGCCGCCTGTACGAGTGGCAGCAACAGGAATTGCTTCCGCATGCGTTGCGGACTGTCGAGCAATCCGGTTACAAGATTTTCGATTACGTCTTTCCCCGCGAAGAAAACGATCTGCGCAAAGGCTTGTCGTCGGGGGCGACCTCGCCGCGGTTGTCCACGGGCTACGCTGCGATTCAGAACCGCCCTTCTGTTCTCGTCGAGACGCACATGCTGAAGCCCTATCGCGTTCGCGTTGAGGCCACGTATCATTTTCTCAGAGGCATGATCGAATGTGTGAACGCAACTAGTAAACAGTTGCTCAAGGCCGTTCGCGAGGCTGATCAGGCGACGATTGCTGCGGGAGCGAAAGGGAATGCTGTGCTGCCGGTGAAGTACAAAGTGTCGGAGAAAAGTGTCGCTCGAAAGTTTCTTGCCTTCGAATCGAAGCTCGAACCAAGTGAAATCTCAGGCGCGATGAAGCGAGTCTATTCGAAAATTTCCAACGAAATCACGGTTCCGTTTTTTCATGATGTTCAGGTGATCGACTCCGTGCGTGTTCCGTTTGCGTATCTCATTCCGCAGGAATGGAAATTCGTGCGCGAGATTCTGGATGTTCACGGCATTGCAATCGAACGCCTCAAGCAGCCGCTCACGATCGAGGTTGAGTCGTACAGATTTGCCGATGTGACATTCCGGTCGCGGCCCTATGAAGGACGACACGGAGCGACGTACACTGCGGAGCTGATCAAGGAACAGCGCTTGTATCCGGCGGGCACGCTCGTCGTGCGAACGAATCAACGAGCCGCAAAAGTTGTGGCGCATCTGCTTGAGCCGAAGTCGGCGGACTCGTTTGTCGCGTGGGGATTCTTCAACGCCATCTTTGAACAGAAGGAATATGCCGAATCGTATGTCATGGAAGGAATCGGAGCGCGCATGCTCGCGGAGGATGCAAAGCTGAAAGCGGAGTTCGAGAACAAGGTCACGACGGACACGACATTCGCGAAAGATCCGGATGCGCGACTGAACTGGCTTTACCTGCGTTCACCCTGGGGCGATCCGTGGCTGAACAAATATCCGATTGGTCGGGTAGCGGACGCGGCGAGTGAATCTGCTTTGCGCGATGTGTTAGGAAGAAAATGAAATGATCAGCGAGCCGTGGTGATCGGCTTAAGATGTGAAGGAAGTTCGAGCAGCTCGTAGTAAATCTCTTCGATCTTATTGAGTTGCTTCCGCTGATCGAAGAATTCTTCCACGCGACGACGCCCGGCTTTTCCCATCTTCTCCATCAGTTCAGGGTTGGCGCCGAGTCGCGCAAGCGCGTCGGCAAGGTCTGTCGCGCTGCGCGGGTTCACGTACAAACCGGTGACGCCATCGACGACGATATCGAGCACGCCGTCGCAGTTCGACGACACCACAGGGCGCTCCATTGCCATCGCCTCAATCAACACAATACCGAACGCTTCGGCATACGACGGGAACGCGAAGATATCGAATGACGCCATCACATCGGGCACGTCTTTTCGGAATCCCGCAAACTTTACAATGCCGTCGAGCTTGAGCGAGTGGCTCATGTTGCGGATCCGTTGCTCGTAGGTTTGTTCGCCGTAACTCGCTTCGCCGACAACCAGGAAACGGATGTTGTTGAATTTCTGGTGCAGCATGCCCGCAGCTTCGATAAACTCCTCATATCCCTTACCGTGCGTGAAGCGGCCAACGAATCCCACGACGAGCATGTCGTCGGTAAACCCGAACTCGCGCCGAACGCGGTCGCGACTGACGCGGGAAAGAGAAAACATCTCCGTGTCCACGGCGTAGTGCAGCGTCAACACGCGGTCAACGGCGACCGGCGTTGTGTCGAGAACATTTTTGTGAATGACATCGGAGACAGCGAAGACGCGATCAACATTCCCGTATGTGTAGCGGTGAAAGAGATCTTTCTTGCTGATGCGCGAGCCCATGCTCTTGGTGAGAACAATCCGGCAATGCTCGCCCGAAAGCTTCACAGCCGGAACGACGGTAGCAATATCTTTTGAATGATGACAGTGAATAATGTCAACGCCCTCATCGTGAAGGAAGCGGGCAAGCTTGGCGAGAACGACCGGATGAAAATAACCCGACACGTTCAGCTCAAGAACATTCACGCCGGCGAGGCGCGATTCATTTGCCAGTCTGCTTTTCGGAGGACACGCAATCCAGGTTCGGTGTGTACGATTGTGCAACTGCTTCGTCAGCTCGAGAGCCTGCAGTTCGAGTCCACCCCATGAAGGTGAGAAACATGTCTGCAGGATGTTCAGCGGTTGGTGAATCATGTGTTCGGGGATTCGTTCGGTGTAAAGGTATGCAAAACGTGAGCAATGCACAAACGGTTGCGAGTGATGAGTCGATTACGTAAGATGTTTTCCATGAAATATCTCATCGTCTTCGTTGGCGGCGGCTTCGGCGCTGCGTGTCGCTACTGGATGCAAGGCGTCGTCTATGCGCTGTTCGGTTCCGGTTTTCCATACGGCACGCTGAGCGTGAACGTCATCGGTTCGCTGCTAATCGGGCTTCTCATGTCCGTGTTTGAAGTGCGGTTCGTTGTGCAGCCCATGTTGCGCGTCTTCCTTACCATCGGCGTACTTGGCGGGTTCACGACATTCTCTTCGTTCAGCTACGAAACCATGGCGCTCCTTCGCGATGGCAGCTACGCGCTTGGTTTATTGAATGTCGCGGGGAGTGTCATCCTTTGCCTCGCGGCAACGTGGATCGGGCTGACGGCGGGCAAACTCTTCTGAATCACTACACTTCTTCAGGATGCAGAAATGAAACTTGAAGGCGAAGGTAAACTACTCAGAATATTTCTCGGCGAGTCGGATCGGGTTGATGGGAAGCCGCTGTATGAAGTGCTGATCTTGAAAGCGAAGGAATCCGGGCTTGCCGGCACGACCGTCTTGCGCGGCATCGAGGGCTTCGGCGCAGCAAGCCGCATTCATACCGCAAAGATCCTTCGTCTCTCTGAAGATCTGCCGATTGTCGTCGAGATCGTCGATACGGAAGAGAAGATCAAAGTATTCATGTCGATTGTCGATGATCTCTTTCAGCGAAGCGGATCAGGCGGGATGGTGACGCTGGAACGCGCGGAGGTTATTCGATACACGCATGGCAAGCCGGAGTGAAACACACGATGAAGAAACGGGATGCATCAGCTTGAGCCGATGCATCCCGCGTCGCACGTCTCACGTCGCTTCAGTTCCCCTATTCAAGCACATGAATGTTCTTGCGATGACACATCTCTTTGAGAATCTTCGGCCACACCGTTACACTCACTTCGCCAAGATGCGCTTTCCTAAGCAGCAGCATTTGCGTTCGTGATTGTCCGATGCCGCCGCCGACGCTGAGCGGTAACTCGCTATTGACGATGCCCTGATGGTACGGGAATTTCAATGAGTCGAGTTGACCTGCCATCTCCAGCTGTATCTTCAGCGTCTCCGCGTTGACGCGAATGCCCATGGACGTGAGTTCATGTCGTCGATGCGTCACCGGATTCCAGACGAGGATGTCGCCATTCAAACCGTGCATCGGTCGCTTGTCCTTCGTCAGCGTCTCGGTCACCCAATCGTCGTAGTCGGCGGCGCGGTTTTCATGTGGGTAGCCGTCTTTCAGCGGCCAGCCGATACCGATGATGAAGACTGCCGGATACTTCTGGAGAATCGCAGTCTCGCGCTGCTTGCGCGGAAGATCGGGATACATCTCGAGGATGTCTTCGGCATGGAAGAACGTCAGCTCGTCGGGGAGATTCGGATATTTCTTCGTCTTGAGTTTCGGGAACTTGCGCTGCAGATGTCGTTCGGCGCCTTTGATCACACCCCAGATATCCTGCACGGTGCTCTTCAGAAAACTCAGGTTGCGGTGTTTCGCGGTAATCACTTTCTCCCAATCCCACTGATCGACATACACGCTGTGATCGTGGTCGAGGAAGTAATCTTTCCGCACGGCTCGCATGTCGGTGCACAAGCCCTCGCCGACTTTCATCTTGAATTGGTTCAACGCAACTCGCTTCCACTTGGTCGCGGCCTGCACAACCTGGGCGTCAATCGGATTCTTGTTGTAATCGTTGTTGATATGGAATTGGATCGGCGTGCGTGAGCCGTCGCGGTCGAGCATATCGTTCACGCCGCTCTCCACATCGACAATCAACGGCACTTGCACCATGATCAGATTGAGCGCCTTGCACAGATGTTCTTCGATGTAAGCCTTCGACTCATAAATCGCCATCTGTGTTTCCTTGGGGCCGAGAAGCGAGCGATAATCCGACGGAAGAACCTTGTCGAGCTCATCATAGTCGCCAATACCCGGTCCTGCGAGATCTGCTTTCTTGTCTGCCATAACTAATCCTGCATTGGTTCGATGTTGTGTGAGTTAATCCTGGTGGCAAGAAGCGCCACCGGGGTAAAGCAAAAATTACAAGCGCGATATGTCAGGCGTGATGCTGAGGCAGGTTCGTCGGTATGATGGAACTGGGAGGATATCGGCGCGCCTGGGCTGTTGCCTCAAGCCGCAAAACGAAATCGATATGTAGAAGAACGGAATGAGGTGAATGCTACTATCGAAGCAAAACAAGTTTTATCGTCTGCACAAAACTTCCTGAGCGCAGTTGGTACAGATACACTCCGCTCGCCAATTCGTGAGCGTCGAACACTCGTTCGTAAGTTCCCGGCGGCAGCTCTTCGTTCACAAGCGTCGCGACATCCCTTCCCACCATATCGTACACCTTCAGTACGGACGGGGCATACCTGCCCGCCAATGTTGTTCCGGCGGGCCCCGTCCCTACGGGGATGGTGAATCGGATCATCGTTGTTGGGTTGAACGGGTTCGGATAATTCTGGTGCAGCTCGAATCGCGACGGAGTTGCCGACTCAGAGACGTTACTC